>DIUB01000033.1 GCA_002422265.1 Geobacter sp. UBA6169 | reverse complement strand
CTCTGGCCGGAACTGCCGGAAGAACAGTTGCCGCTCACCTCCATCACCAACGGCGTGCATACCCGTACCTGGATGTCCGGTCAGATGAGCAGCCTGCTGGTGCGATATCTGGGGACCCGCTGGCTGGATGATCCAACGGACCACAATGTCTGGCGGCGCATTTCAAAAATCCCTGATGCGGAACTGTGGCGCACCCGGCAGAGCACCCGTGAACGGCTGGTGGATTTCGCCCGTAATCGGTTGAAGCTGCAACTTAAGCAGGTGGGGGCCACGGCCAAGGAGATTGCCCTGGCTGAGGAGGTGCTGGACCCGGAGGTGCTGACCATCGGTTTTGCCCGCCGTTTTGCAACCTACAAACGTGGCACCCTGTTGATGCGGAACCTGGACCGCCTGGATCGTATCCTGAACAACCCTGAGCGCCCGGTGCAGATCATTTTTGCCGGCAAGGCCCACCCTCACGACACCGAAGGCAAGGAGCTGATTCGCCAGATCGTACAGGTTTCACACCAGGAGCGTTTCCGGCACCGGATAGTCTTTATTGAAGACTATGACATGCAGGTTGCCCGCCATCTGGTGCAGGGGGCCGATGTCTGGATGAACACCCCCCGCCGCCCCATGGAGGCCAGCGGCACCAGCGGCATGAAGGTGGCCTTCAATGCCGGTCTGAATCTTTCCATCCTGGACGGCTGGTGGTGTGAAGGTTATCAGGGGAACAACGGCTGGGCCATCGGCAAGGGGGAGGTCTACGCAGACCTGGAATACCAGAATCAGGTGGAAAGCGGCGCGCTGTACGACCTGCTGGAAAAAGAGGTAGTGCCGTTGTTCTATCAGAGCACTGCAGACGGTATCCCCCGTGACTGGGTTGCCATGATGAAGTCATCGATGCAGTCGCTGTGCCCGGTATTCTCCACTGATCGTATGGTGGAGGAGTATGCCCAGCTCTCATATGTTCCTTCCTATCGCCAATGGTCAAAGCTTGAGGCGGATGACCTTGCCCTGGCCAGGGAGTTATCCGGCTGGAAGCAACGGGTTTTCAGCCTGTGGCCCCAAGTGCGCATTGTGGATACTGAAGCCCCTCTTGGTGACTCTGTGGCGGTGGGCAGCAGTCTGCCGTTGCGGGTTCAGGTCTTTCTGGGAGATATCCTGCCCGATGAGGTGCTGGTGGAGGGTTACTTCGGTGTGCTGGACAATCAAGGGAATGTACGCGGAGGCGAAACAGTGGCCCTGACGGAAGTGGAACCTTTGGAATCGGGCCTGTATCGTTTTTCCGGTGAACTGGAGTGCCGTTTCTGTGGACGGTATGGATTCATGGTGCGGGTGATGCCGCGCCATCGGCAGTTGGGGCCGGTCTATGAGCCGGGTTGCATGACATGGGGATAGTGCTTGTGACCAGCCGGATTACCGGCATGCTGAGAGATAACTGATGGCCTCCCCTGCCGAAGTTCAGCAGCAGGTATATGATCTGCTTTCCCGCAGTTCAAACCTTTCCTTTGTCTCGGCTACATCGGAGACATCGGGTACGCTGAGCATCACCCTTCTGCCCGGCCAGCGGGTGACGGCGGAGGTGCTTGCCCAGGCCCAGGGAAACCGGGTGCCGGTCAGGATCGGAACCCAGCAGATGACGCTGGACCTGCCGTTGCAGGTCCGCCCGGGGCAGAGTCTTGAACTGACCTACATAGCTGACGATCCCCGTCCCACCTTTGCCATGTACCGTCCAGGCCTGGCTGCGCCGCAGGTAAGCCTGACAGATGCTTCGCGCCTGCTTTCGCTTTTGATTTCCAATGAACAGTTCATGGATCCCAAACAACGCTCGGCGTTGCAGAGTATTGGCGACCTGTTACGCCGTACCGGCAGCGAGTCCGGGGCGCTGGGCGGTTTTATTGATGATTTTCTGACCTATCCCGCCACCGGCAGACCGGTGGTTCCCCCCATGGCAGGTATGCCGGAACGGCCTGCCGGACAGACCGGTCAGCAGGCGGACGGTCAGGCAACTACCCGTCAGCAGCAAGCAGAACAGGCCGCCGTTCGCCAGCAGGCAGACGGGCGTACCGCTGTTGTTTCTGAGGCAGGCGCTAAGGCCGGACAAAGCCCGATTCCCTTTGAAGAGGCTGCTGCGCGACTGTTGCTCAATCTTGCCCAGCGCTCGCGATTTACCTTGGTGGAGGCGTCCAATCAACCGTTGCATCCGCTGCCGTTGAAGGCCGGTGATGAGGCCACGGCGCTGGTAAAGGGAACTCTGCCCGACGGCAGAACCCTGGTGCAGCTGGCCGGTGAAACCCTGGAACTGCGCCTTCCAACGCCGGTGGTACAGGGGGAAATTCTGCGTCTGGCCCTGGTGACCCAACAGCCGAAACCGGTGTTTGCCCTGCTGGGCCAGCCGGTGCATGAACAGCCGGGCCTGGTCAGCGATGCCGCCCGCTGGATGAACACCATGTTGACCCAGGATGAAAAGGACGGGGATGTGCAGCGGGCGGTCATGACCCGGCTGCAGCAGGTTATCAGCAGTCTTCCCCCCGGTTCTCCGGCCCTGGCGGCCATCATGGATGAAGCGATGATCTATGCCGCCTCCCCCTGGCTTTCTTCCCGCTCTTTGCAGGGCCCTCAGGCGGCTCAGTCAAAACAGGACGATGAAGTGTTGCGCCTGCTCCAGGCACTGATGCAGGGCAACAAACTTGCCCTGCTGGAACCACAACTGCCAGTGGCCGCAAAAGAGCTGCCCTTCGTGCCTGGGCAGCAGGTCAGGGCCGAGGTGCTGCAAAATCCTGGCGGCGGGCGTTTCATGATCATGCTGGGGGATATGGCGCTTAATGTGCAATTGCCCAAGGGGGTGCAGCCCGGTGATGCCCTGAATCTGTTCTTTGTGGGGAATGATCCGCCAACCTTTTTGCTGGTTCGCCACGGTAAAAGCGGAGATGCCCTGGTCAGCGAAACC
>DIUB01000161.1 GCA_002422265.1 Geobacter sp. UBA6169 | reverse complement strand
CTGCTTTTTGCGGATAGGATAGTAACGGGGGCAGGATGAAACCACGGCAAACTCAGGCTGTTTGCATTTTCGCCTGCAGCGGGTACAGAGTTTGTTGGGAACAATCTCTTCCTGCTTTTGCCTGCTCTTTCTGGTTACCCCGGAGGCCACTGCAGCTCTCTCCCGGCCAGCAGATGGATATGCAGGTGGAACACGGTCTGCCCGGCATCAAGACCGTTGTTTTGAACAAGCCGGAAACCGCCATCTGACAACCCACGTTCTGTGGCAAGCTGTCCGGCGACCCGAAAGAGGTGGCCCACGACCGCTTCATCCTGTTCTGTCATATCCAGGCAGTTGCTGAAGTGGCGTTTGGGCAGCAGCAGCAGGTGCAGCGGCGCCTTGGGGGCGATATCTTCAATCACCACAATCAGGTCGTCTTCATAGACCTTTTTAGCCGGAATCTCTCCGGCGATGATCTTGCAGAATAAGCAGTTTTCCATAAATTGATGCCTTTCATAACGATCAAATGCAATGGCACGCGGATCAAATCTGATTTTGGCGGATTTTCACGGATTTCAGAAATGGGGTTAAAATCTGCGTTAATCTGCCCAATCCGCGTCATCTGCGTGCTATGTAATTCGTAATCCCATCAGAAACTCACGGTTGCCATCGGCACCGGTAATGGGTGAATCGCATATACCCAGCAGCTCAACACCCAGTTCCTTGGCCAGCTGTTTCATAGTGGCCAGCACCTCATCATGCAGCTTCGGATCCCGTACAATCCCGCCCTTGCCGACAGCCCCCTTGCCTACCTCAAACTGGGGCTTGATCAGTGCCACTACCTCTGCCGGTCGTTGCAGCAACGCCAGGGTAGGCGGCAGCACCAGGTTGAGTGAGATGAAGGAGGCATCAATCACCGCCAGATCAGGCAGCGGCTCAAGCTGTTCCGGTTGCAGATGGCGGATATTGGTTTTTTCCAGTACCACTACCCGAGGGTCTTCACGCAGCTTCCAGGCCAGCTGTCCGTAGCCCACATCAACCGCATAAACCTGTTGTACACCCCGCTGCAGCAGGCAGTCGGTGAAGCCCCCGGTGGAGGCACCCACATCAATGGCAATCCGCCCGGCCGGATCAATACGGAATGCCTCCAGGCCTTGTGCCAGTTTCAGGCCGCCACGGCTGACAAAGGGCATCTGTTCGCCCTTGATTCTGATTGCCACTTCAGCGGCTACCTGCTGCCCGGCTTTCTGGGCGGCATGCTCGCCAACTACCACCTGACCTGCCATAATCAGGGCCTGGGCCTTCTCGCGGGAAGGGGCCAGGCCCCGTTCAACCATCAGCTTATCAAGGCGCTGCTTTACGTTCATGCACCGACAAGCTGGCTTTTGGTAAAGATCGTCCGCAGCCAGTACCCTTCGGCCTCAATGTTCTCGCGGCCGCCTTCTTCGCGGTCCACCAGGGCGACGATTCCCAACACATCCAGACCTTCTTCTTTGGCCCGGTTGACCGCCTTCATGGAAGAACCGCCGGTGGTAACCACATCCTCAACAATGATGACTTTAGTACCCAGCGGCAGGTTCTTGCGGCCTTCCAGCCACTGGCCGGTACCGTGGCCCTTGGGCTCCTTGCGGATGATAAAGGCATGCATGGGCCTGCCATCATGCAGTGCAGCAATGGAGGTGGCGGTGGCGATCGGATCAGCTCCCAGGGTGATGCCGCCTACGGCCTGCACCCCCTCAACATCCTTGATCGCTTCATAAAACAGCTTGCCAACCAGCCAGCCCCCTTCAGCATGCAGGGTGGTCTGTTTGCCGTCAAAATAGAAATCGCTCTGTCGGCCGGAAGCCAGGGTTACCAGTCGTTTTTCATAGGACATCTCCAGAATGATGCTTTTAAGTTTTTCGCGGTCGGTCATTGCTCTTCGTACTCCTCTCCTTCTATGAATAGACCCATTTGGGGTTTCTGATTCGGCATCGGGAAGCTGATCGGATAATCACCGGTAAAACAGGCGGTGCAGAAACCGGTTTCGGTAATACCGGTGGCGCTGATGAGTCCTTGTTCTGAAAGATATCCGAGCGAATCTGCCGTGATGTAACGGCGAATCTCCTCAAGGGAGTGTGAGGAAGAGATCAGCTCTTTACGATTGGGTGTGTCAATGCCATAAAAACAGGGATAGCTGGTGGGGGGGGAGGATATCCGCATATGGACCTCTTTGGCCCCGGCATTGCGCACCATTTTGACAATTTTGCGTGAGGTGGTTCCCCGCACAATGGAGTCGTCGATCACCACGACCCGCTTGCCCTCCAGCAGTTCCCGCACCGGATTAAGCTTGATCTTGACCCCGAAGTGCCGGATCGACTGGGCCGGCTCAATAAAGGTGCGGCCCACATAGTGGTTGCGGATCAGTCCCAGTTCAAACGGAATGCCGGACTGTTCGGCATAGCCCATGGCAGCCGGCACGCCGGAGTCAGGCACCGGGATGATGATGTCTGCCTCTATGCCGTGTTCACGGGCCAGTTGACGACCCAGCTCCTTGCGGACCTGATAGACATTTCTGCCGAAGATGGTGGAGTCCGGGCGGGCAAAATAGACAAACTCAAAGATACAGGGGGTTGGATCAATCTTCTTGAAAGGGAACAGGGACTGCATCTGGCCGTCTTTGGTAAAGACCAGCATCTCGCCCGGTTCAACTTCTCGAACAAATTTGGCCTCAATCAGATCCAAGGCACAGCTTTCAGAGGCCACCACCCAACTGTCGCCCAGTCTGCCCAGACACAAGGGGCGGAAACCATGGGGGTCGCGCACCGCGATCATACGGGTTTCAGTCAGGAACAGCAGGCAGTAGGCCCCTTTGATCCGGTTCAATGAATCAACGATCCGATCCACCAGCGAATTGGTCTTGGAAACTGCCAGCAGGTGGATGATGATTTCGGTGTCCATGGTGGTCTGGAAGATGGAGCCGTAGGCCTCAAGCTCAGCCTTGAGCAGGCCGGCGTTGACCAGGTTGCCGTTGTGGGCCACCGCAATGGAACCACGAGAGTAATCCACCATGATCGGCTGGACGTTCTTCTCCACCGAGGCACCGGCGGTGGAGTAGCGGACATGGCCGATGGCTGCCTTGCCAGGCAGCTTCTCGAACACCTGCTGATTGCCGAACACGTCGGCCACCAGTCCCATCCGTTTGTGGGCATGCAGACCGCAACCGTCGGAGGAGACGATACCGCAGCTTTCCTGGCCACGGTGCTGCAGGGCGTACAGCCCCAGGTAAGTCAGGTTGGCAGCCTCTTGATGTCCGTAGATGCCGAATACGCCGCATTCTTCTTCAGGGCGGGAGAGTTTCATAGGTAAAGGCTCCGATAAAACAGGTTATGCTTTCGTTCGTCCCTTCCAGGTATCTGGATGACGGTGAAGATGCATTAGGGATACAATTAACAGATAATCAGTTCGATACTGATAGATAACCGCATAGGGAAAACGATGTGTAAGGCAGCGTCTGGTTCTTGCGGAAAGCGGATGCCATGCTTCTGGTGAATCCATTATCCTGTCAATGGTGCAATAGAACTCGTCGGCAAATTCGTAGCCCAGTCCTGGACACTCTTTGTTGTAATAATCAACTCCAGCCTCAAGTTCAAGCTGAGCTTCAGTCAGAATACGAAGTCTCATCTGTTATTGATCCGCGCCCTTGATTCGGAAAGTGATAGTGCTTCAGCCTTTCCTGCATCGTATGCATCTATGCGGTTTTCGGCCACAATAGACCATGCTGTATCAACAGCTGTTCGGTTTTGCAGGTCAAAACTGGCAAGCAGTCTTTCAATAAGACCAGCCCGTTCCAGCGGCGGCAGAGCCAGAGCCTCTTCTACAATAGAGTGAGAAAGAGGAGACATAAAACCTCCAAGATGCTTAAATAAGATGTTTTTTTACAAAGTAGGCTGCATTTTTGTACAGGATCAGGCCGTCGCCTGCCTCCGGCAACTGTTCGCGGGTCCAGCGGGGGTGCTGGGTGTAATGCACAAAGGCCTCAGGGTGGGGCATCAGGCCAAACAGACGACCAGTGGGATCACACAGACCGGCAATGGCGTTGGTTGAGCCGTTGGGGTTGGCCGGAAACGCCATGGTCGGTGCAGCATAGTCGGCCTCACTATACTTGAGTACTGCCAGGTGACCGGCCTCAATCAGCTCCAGGGTTGCAGGGGTGTCGGTCAGGAACTTCCCCTCGCCGTGACGTACCGGCAGGTAGATTCCCTTTTCAATCCCTTTGGTAAAGACGCAAGGGGATTGGGGATCGGCCTTCAGGTAGCACCAGCGATCCTGGAACCGGCCTGAATCGTTGTGGCAGAGGGTCACGGTCTGGGTCAGGGTGTTGCCGTTCAGGGCCGGTAACATCCCCATCTTGACCATCAGCTGGAAGCCGTTGCAGACCCCCAGCACCAGCTTGCCGCTGTTGATGAAGCGGGTGAACTGCTCCACCAGCTTTTCGCCGCTGCCGGAGACACTGGCGTTTTTGAGTCGGTTGGCCTGGGCCTTGGCGCTGCCCAGGTCATCACCATCAAGGAAACCGCCGGTCAGGTTCAGGAAATGAAAGTCGTCCAGGGTGACCTCGCCGGACAGGATCTCGGCAATATGGGCGATGCGGGCCTCATCAAAGCCGCCCAGACGGCAGGCGTGGGCCGCTTCAGTTTCACAGTTGGTACCGTTTCCGGTAATGACAATGGCGCGGGTTGTACTCATTGCTGACAGCTCCTTCAAAGACCGTTATCGACCTTGTTTATTGTTCCAGGTAGCCCTCACCAGCTGGATATCAGCATAACTGATCTCTTCCGGCAGATCTTCCTTAAGTTTGGACAGTGAAAACGCACCGTGTTGCTTCAGTTTTTCCATAATCAGTGGAACCTTCTCTTCATCAACATAGTCAAGCAGGTCAACAACTGCTCCGGCATCTGCAAGACCTTCAAGGTGGCTGGCAATGGTTCCTACTGACAAACCTCGCTGAACAGCAATTTCATCCGGGCCAAACCCTTGCTGGTATAATCGGAACGTCTCACGTTTGGTTGCTGACAGAGAAAGCTGCAGGTTGCTATCAGTAAGGGGTGCCGTTGCCCCTGCTTGCTTGTCTGCGTCCAGATATTGCCTGATCTCTGCCAGAAATGCATCCCCGTATTTTGCCAGTTTCAGTTCACCAACGCCGCTGACTTGCCGCAGCTCATGCCGATTGTCTGGTATGGTGCGGGCCATTTCCGCCAGGGTGGCGTCTGAAAAGATCACAAACGGCGGCAGATTGGCCTCAGCAGCAATCCGTTTGCGGAGCGCACGTAATCGGTCAAACAGGGCCTGGTCGTAGTCTCTTCTGCCACTGGCCCGTTTTTTACCTCGTTCCATGGTCTCCTGGGTATCACGTGGTTTACCCAGAATAACGGCGGTTTCACCTTTTAAGACCGAACGGGCCGAGGAAGAAAGGCCAAGCACGCCAAAACGGGTAAAGTCCTGAGTCAGATACCCCAGGTGAATCAGCTGGCGGATGATATTCTCCCACTGCGCTGCAGGTGTGTCCGCGCCGATTGCCCAGGTGGAGAGCTTGTCATGCTTCAGTTCCAGTACTCGTTGGTTCTTGCTTCCGCGCAGTACTTCAACAATATGCAGCATGCCAAACCGTTCACCGGTGCGGTAGACGCAGGAAAGCGCCTTCTGGGCCTGCACCGTTGCGTCAAAACGCTGGGGCGGATCAGTGCAGATATCACAGTTACCGCAATCATGGTCCGGTTTATCACCAAAGTAGGAGAGCAGTGCCCGACGACGGCAGGTGAGCGCTTCAGCGTAGGCCACCATGGCATTCAGCTTCTGGAGTTCGATTCTGATCCGTTCGGCATTGTCGCTGTTTTCAATCAGCTTGCGGGCAGTCATGACATCACCCATGCCGAACAGCATCAACGCCTCGGAAGGCAGGCCATCACGACCGGCTCTGCCAGTTTCCTGGTAATAGCTCTCCACGCTCTTGGGCAGATCGTAATGCACCACAAAGCGGACGTTTGGTTTGTCGATCCCCATGCCAAAGGCCACTGTGGCCACTACAATACGGATATCATCCCGCTGAAATGCCTCCTGTACCCTGCGACGTTCGATGTCAGGCAGTCCGGCATGGTAGGCAGCGGCGTTGAACCCGGCAGCCTGCAGCCGTTCAGCCACCTCTTCAACCCGCTTACGGCTTAAGGCATAGACAATACCGGCATCATCACGCCGGTTGCTCAAGAATGATCCAAGCTGAGCCAACGGTTTCTGTTTGGGAATCACGGTGTAGGTGATGTTGGGGCGATCAAAACCGGCCACAAATACTGATGCATCAGTCAGCCCCAACTGCCCCAGAATATCCTTGCGGGTTTCCGGGTCAGCCGTAGCAGTCATGGCAACGATCGGCACACCAGGGAAAAGCGGACGCAAGCGGCCCAGCTGGGTATATTCCGGCCTGAAATCATGACCCCATTGCGAGATACAGTGGGCCTCATCAATGGCAAGCAGTGCCAGCTTTAAGGTGCCCAGCCGCTCCAGAAAATCAGGCATCATCAGCCGTTCCGGGGCTACATACAGCAGATCCAGCGCGCCCTTGTCAATCTGCTGAAATACCTTGCCGACTTCAGTGGCAGAGAGTGACGAGTTCAGGCAGGCCGCCTGCACGCCGTTGGCGATCAGGGCATCCACCTGATCCTTCATCAAGGCAATCAGCGGCGACACCACAATCGCCACGCCATTTCGGTGCAGGGCCGGTATCTGGTAGCAGAGCGATTTACCGCCGCCGGTGGGCATGACCAGAAAAACATCCTCACCAGCCACCACCCGCTCAATCACCTCCTGCTGGGGAGGGCGGAAATCGTGGTAACCGAAGATGGTTTGAAGGGTATGGTGGATGGAGGTGGTCATGGGAAGCGATAGTCGCCTATAGCTCCTTCAAAGGCCGCTGCCAGGCCTCTTTCATCTGATCCAGGCTGCCCTGCAGCACGGTTTTGCCTTCCAATCCGGCAATGCTGACCAAGTCAGTATCTGACACTTGGCCAATCTGGCTGAAGGTCGTGCCAGCCATCGCCTCTTCAAAGGCAGACCAATGGGCCGGGTGTACCGTGACCAGTAGCCGGGAGGCTGATTCGGAGAAGAGCAATACCTCGTCGGTGCGGTAGCGGCTGTCACCTTCAAAGCGGACATTGGTCAGCTCTACCTGACAACCGAAACCGCCGGAGAAGGCTGATTCCGCCAGGGCCACGGCCAGGCCACCATCGGACAGGTCATGACAGGAGGCCACCAGACCGGACATGATCGCCCCATGCAGCGCCTTGTAGCGGGCCAGGGCAGAGGTAACATCTACCTTGGGCACCTTGTTGCCGGTATAGCCCTGCATGGCCAGGTATTCGGAACCGCCCAGCTCATCCTTGGTGGCACCCAGCAGACAGATGATATCGCCGGGACGCTTGAAGTCCATGGTCACGGCATTACGAATGTCCGGAATAGTGCCGATCACCGAGAACAGCAGGGTGGGGGGGATAGATATTTTGGTGGTGCCGTCGTAGAAGTCGTTCTTCATCGAGTCCTTGCCGGATACCAGCGGCAGGTTCAGCGGCACGCAGTAGTCCAGCAGGGCCTGGTTGGCGCGCACCAGCTGGGCCATCTTGTACGGTCCGTCCGGGGTCTTCTCCGACAGCACCGGGTCGCACCAGCAGAAGTTGTCCAGACCTGCCCAGTGGTCGGGGTTGCCCCCCACCGCCACATAGTTGCGCAGCGCTTCATCAAGAGCATTGGCTGCCATATGGTAGGCATCAATATCCGAATAGCGGGGGCAGATACCGTGGGAGACCACCACCCCTTTGTATGAATCAAGGATCGGTCGAACCACAGCTGCATCGGAGGGGCCGTCGTTGGCAACGCCGGTGAACGGCTTGACCACCGAGCCGCCCTGCACCTCGTGATCATAGCGACGCACCACCGACTCCTTGGA
>DIUB01000186.1:3298-5134 GCA_002422265.1 Geobacter sp. UBA6169 | reverse complement strand
GCCCGCACCTCATCGGCCACCACGGCAAAGCCGCGTCCCATCTCTCCGGCCCGGGCCGCCTCAATGGCAGCGTTCAAGGCCAAAAGATTGGTCTGGTCGGCAATATCCTCGATGGTACCGGCAATGGCACCGATCTGATCGGAACGTTCACCCAGCGACTTGACGGTCTGGGCCGAACTGCGCACCCGTTGGGCAATCTGCTCCATACCGGCAATGGTAGAAGAGACTACACCCGAACCGTTCACCGCCGCCTCACTGGCCGACTGGGCGCCTTCCACTGCTATCAGGCAGTTGTTGGCAATATCGGCACTGGTGGCAGCCATCTCTTCGCTGGCCGTGGCCACACTGCCGGCCTGCTCCACCACTGCCTCGGCCCCGCCGGCAATGGTGGAAGCATTACCGGAAAGCTGGGCAGCGGCCGTGGCCACCTGGGCACTCTCCTGCACCACCGTACCCAGCACCCGCCGCAGGTTGGCCAGAAACTCGTTGACACTTTCCGCCACCTGGCCAATCTCATCATTACTCTGCCAGTCAAAACGCTTGGTCAGGTCATTCTCCAGGGTCAGCAGGAAAGTTGAAAGCGCTGTAACCGGCTGCACCACCACTTTTTTCAGCATGGTGATGATCACAAACACTGCAATGACGCCCATCACCGCAATGGTAATCAGCAGGTTGTTGGCCAGCCTGAAAATCGGCTTGACCTGTTTGTCGTACTCGGCCCGGGTCATGCCGGTCAGGTGCAGACCGTACACCTTGCCGTTCAAATCCTTTGCCTCGGCAGCGGCAATAAAGTACTTGTCGTTCAGCTGGGTCTTGTCCTTCAGCAAGGTGGCGTAATCAGCACTTTTGGCAAAGGTCACCGTGGCCTCGTCAAACCACTTGCCGTGGGCGGTCAGATATTTACCGCCGATCTCGACAGCGCCGGTATTTTTCTGAAACTCAGCTGGATCCACCCCATCCTTGTTCAACAGCAACACATAAAACGCCTTTTCCTGCTGCATTTGACGGCTGATACTGCCCACTCCAAACTGGGTCTCCACAATGCCGATGAAACTGCCGGACGAATTGTAGACCGGCGCCATGGCCCGCAGACCTACCCCGCCTTTACCCATCTCAACACCAAAAATAGGCTTTTTGTCCGCCACCTGCTTCTTGATCATACCGCGGGAAGAGATGTCGTCATCCCGCTTTTCATTATAGCTGCGCCAAAGGGTCCGCATATCAGCCCTGGTCAGGTGAAAACGGGTCCCCTTAAAGTCAGCCACCTCAAACTCCTTGACGATTCTTTTCAGCTCGCCCTCGGCAATCGTGAAATCATCCTTAACAAATGCATCAACGATTTTGTGGTTGTAGGTCAGGCTTATCGCATTGGTAACCAGAATATCCAGCTTGCCCTTGATCTGGGTATCCACCTGGGCCTGCAGGCTTTCCGCCAGGGCAACGTTCTTGCCGACCGCCAACTGAGTGCGGAAATAATACAGATACCCCCCCAGCACCACACCAAAGATCACCACCGTAATGCCGATAACCGCCAGCAACTTACCGGTAATACTGCCACTTCTTTTCTGTTGCGCCATGATTGCCTCCTCTTGCTCGCTATCAAACTATCTCATTAAGGTAGAGACACTTTACCAGACCTTTATCATTCTGCAACCTGAATACGTCCATGAGAAAACTGCGTGCCGCTCTGTTATCTTGTCACCTTTCATCCTACAAACGGCAGTTACTCACGCAAAGCCGCAACGCTCGTAACGGAAATCTGGTAGTTACAAAACTTCAGGATTTCTCCTGTCTGGTTATACGTCTTGTTTCTGTAACAGACCGTTATCATTTCGT
>DIUB01000186.1:0-3242 GCA_002422265.1 Geobacter sp. UBA6169 | reverse complement strand
TTTACTCTGTGACCTCTGTGCCTCTGTGTTTCAAATACTTTTTGCAGGTTCAACAGCTCAAAAAAAGGTGCTCTGCCTCGGCAACAGCATGAGCTGATAATCCGAGCCTCCTGGCACGGGCCGGATCGTATGAGAAACGTACGCTGCCCCGATCGCCCCGGGACAGTATACCGATCTGCTGCAAGGGACCGAATGACGGATCGTCAAGCCAGACCCGGATATGCTCACCTTTCAGCTTAGCCACTTGATCCGCCGGTTTGTGGTTTCTTTCTGGGTGCCCGCTTCCGATGCGGCATAGCCTCGTCCTGGAGACGCCTGCCCAACGGATCTTCTTTTGCAATCACGCCCAGGTCTTCCAGCAGCCCCAGCACCCGCAAAACCTGCACATACATGCCCATGGCAACGGATGGATCACCCTGCTCAATCTTGTAGAGGGTTGGACGTGAAATATCCGCCCTGGCACAGACTGTTTCCATTGAAAAACGCCGGCGCAGCCGCGCATCCTTCAGGCGCTGTCCCAGGGCCCCCAGCTCTTTTGCTGAAGCAGGATAGAGGGTAACGTTTTTTTTGCTCATAATGTTAATTATTATTTCCAAAAAACGATATATTGTCAAATAATATTAACGTTAATCAAAACATTACCGCTCTTCTGCCCGTTATCTGCTCACTGACAGCCACCGTTCGCAGCAAGCGCCTCCTGCAGAGCGTCATGCAAGTCCTGCATTCCCAGCGGCTTGGACAGATACCCGTCAAAACCGGCCGCCAGCAGCCTCTCACGATCCCCCCGCAGGGCGTGGGCCGTCAGGGCAATGATCGGGGTATGGCCGCCGTGCTGCTGTTCCTCCTGCCTGATCAGATGCAAGGCCTCTTCCCCGCTCATCACCGGCATCTGGATATCCATCAGGATCAGATCAATCCCCCCCTGCTGCCAGCGTTCCAGCGCCTGTCTGCCGTTTTCCGCCAATTCCGTCACCAGCCCCAGCTTGTTCAGCAGCCCCTGCACATACAGCAGATTACTGGTGTTGTCCTCTGCAACCAGCACGGTCAGAGACGGACCGGACCAATTGCTCTCAACGGGCACGCACGCATCAGCAGCCAGCCGGGCTGCAGCAGCACTGCCAATCCCGAAAGGCAGATCAAGAAAGAAGCTGCTGCCCTGCCCCGGACTGCTCTCCACCGTGATGCCGCCCCCCATCAGCCGGGCCAGTTCACGGCAGATATTCAAGCCCAGTCCGGTACCGCCATAACTGCGGGTAGTAGAGCTGTCGGCCTGGGTAAACGGTTCAAAGATCCGCTGCTGCACCTCCGGTGACATGCCGATGCCGGTATCACGCACCTCCACCCGCACCTGTGAGCAGAACTGCTGCTGCTCACACAGCCCGGCCTTGATGGTGATGCTGCCAGCCGGGGTAAACTTTATCGCATTATTCAACAGGTTCAGCAGAATCTGCTTGAAACGGAGCTGATCACCCTTGACGATTTCAGGCAGATCGTCAGCCAGCAAGACCTGCAGACCAAGCTGCTTCTGATGCATGGCAGACAGCTGCGTATTAACCACATCCTGAACAGCGTGACCCAGCGAGAAATCCAGGTACTCCAGCTCAACCTTGCCAGCCTCGATCTTGGAGAGATCCAGCACATCATTGATCAGAGCCAGCAAACTTTTACCGGAGCTTCTGATACAGTCCAGATACTCCTGCTGGCGAGAGGTCAGCTCAGTAAAGCCCAGCAGCTCGGCCATCCCCAGCACGCCGTTTAACGGGGTGCGGATCTCATGGCTCATATTGGCCAGAAACTCACTCTTGGCCCGGTTGGCTGATTCTGCCAGATACCTGGCCTCGGCCAGTTCCGCCTCATGCTGTTTACGCTCGGTGATATCCCGGCAGGCACAGTAGATCATCTTGTTTCCCTGCCAGACAAAACTGCTTGAACTGATCTCCACATTCATGACACTACCGTCCTTACGGCGGTGGCAGGTCTCAAACAGATCACCCTGGTCATCAAGGGTGTCGATCATCTCCAGAATCCGGGTTTTATCCGCCCAGGCGTCCCAATCCCAGACATGCAGGGCAAGCAGCTCTTCCCGGGTGTAGCCCAGCATCTCGGCAAAACGGAGGTTCGTCTCTACGGCCCTGCCGTACGGATCGAGCCGCACCATGCCATCGCGGGAGCGCTCAAACAGTAATCGGCTGCGGCCCAGCTCCTCTTCCAGCTTACTGTTGGTGGCACTCAGCTCTTCCACCAGCTGACGCAGTTCCATCTTTCCTTTTTCAAGCTCATCGGTCCTGTCGGCAACGCTCCGGCGCAGCTGACGGTTCCAGACCAGCACCAGCACCGTACCGGCAGCGCCCAGCAGGGATACAGCCAGCAGATACGGCAGGGCGCGCCCAAGCAGCCCCTGCTCCGGCACCAGAGCCGTGCCCAGCCACTTGCGGCTGATGGTATCTATTACTCCGGCCTGTTGTGCATGCTGTACGCTTTTAGCCAGGATCGATGCCAGCACCGGGTTACCCTTCTGTACCGCCATGCAGTTTTTACCCACATACAGCGGTTCGCCCACCTTTTTGGCCTGGCCGGTCAAGCGATTGCTGTACAGGTAATACAGCACAATCTGCTCATCACCGATCAGGACATCAGCCCGGTCAGACAACACGGCCTCGGTGGCCTCGGCAAAGGAATCCGTTTCAACCAGTTCAAAGCGGATACCCTGCGATTCGAGAAAATCCCGGGCATAATCACCGCGCTGGATGGCGATCCGCTTGCCGTTCAGATCTGCAAGCCCGATGATATCAGGCCGGTCGGCCTTGACAAAGATCGAGGCAGGCACATCAACAATCGGCGTACTGAAGCTGAACTTTTCAGCCCGCTTCTCACTGTAAAACAGGCTGGTGATAACATCCGCCGAACCGGACAGCACCGCCTGCTGGGCCTGCTGAAACGGCATGCTTTCAAAACGGGTCTGGATTCCCAGCTCTGTGGTCATCCAGCGGGCAAGCTCGATGCAGATACCATCCATAGAACCGTCTTTCTGACGGAATTCAAAGGGGGGATAAGAACTCTGGCTGACAAAGACAATCGGCCCGTGGGATTTCAGATAGGCGCTTTCCTCCGCACTGAGCAGATCGGCAACAGCAGCCCGGTTTGCGGAAGAAACGGCAACCGTCACAAGCAGTCCCAGCAGAAGCGATAATAGCAGCACTGTTTGTACTGAAAACCGTTTGCTGATCACCGTTTGTCTCCAT
>DIUB01000133.1:6275-6435 GCA_002422265.1 Geobacter sp. UBA6169 | reverse complement strand
CAAGAAAGTTACTTTACCTGTTTGGTTGAATAGCCAAATCTTCTCAAGTCTTTGTTTTTAAACGCTGCGTCGTTGCGCCGTTGCGTGATCTATTTTCGCTTAAGAATCTTCAACTGTTAAGAGGCAGGGCGGCTGTAACAGGCCACCCCGCCTTTTTCAG
>DIUB01000133.1:4157-6191 GCA_002422265.1 Geobacter sp. UBA6169 | reverse complement strand
CCCAGGCCAGCGGCTCATCGGTCAGCGGTTCAAACAGCCCCAGCAGTCCTGGTCGCAGCGTAGCCGGATCAGCACTGAAGCGCCAGACCGTGGGGGCATCATGCACAAAACAGTCAATGCTGCCCTGTTCAAGGGCCCGCACCGCTGCCTCGGTGGTGTCAAAGTGGGTCAGGGAACTCCAGGTAAAGCTGTTCAGGGCGTACTGTTCGCCGGTGGTGCCCCGTTCAACCCCGATCCGCACGCCGGACTGCTTTTGATGCAGCGCGGCAGGAAAGCGGGTGACATCCTTTTCCCTGATCAGCAGCATCTGACCGATCTTCAGGTAGGAATCCGTAAAGCTGACCAGGGCCTGCCGCTCCGGCGTGATTGACATGCCGGCCATGATCACGTCGATCTGTCCGGCCTGCAGGCCGGGAATCAGCCGCTCAAACGGCAAGATCTCAAACCTGATGCCCCGATCCAGCTGTTTGCCCAGCTGTGCTGCCAGTTCCGGCTCTACACCGGCCAGTTTGCCGTGCTGCATAAATGCCAGCGGCGGGTAGTTGGGGGCAATCCCCACCCGCAGATCAGGGCCGGAGGCACACCCCCCCAGCAGCAGTACCGCCACCAGACCCGGCATCAATACCATCAGATTCCACAACCATGTTCTCATCTGCATCACTCCTTTTCTGTTGCCGGTACCGGCCCACTCAGAAACTGCAGGGCCTGATCCCGGTTGAATGCGCCTTCCAGCTTTGCCACGGCCAGGGCTGCCGTGTAGTTGCCGATCACGTTGACCACGGTACGCCCCATGTCAAGGATCCGGTCTACTCCCAGCACGATGCTGATCCCTTCGATCGGCAGCCCCACCGCCCCCAGGGTGGCGGTCAGCACCACCAGTGAGGCACCCGGCACCCCGGCGATCCCCTTGGAGGTCAGCATCAGGGTCAGCACCAGGGTCAGCTGCTGAAACAGGGTCAGATGGATGCCGTACATCTGGGCAATGAACAGGGCAGTCAGGGCCTGATACAGGGTACTGCCGTCCAGGTTGAAGGTGTAGCCGGTGGGGATCACAAAGGAGGCGACATGGGGCGGTGCGCCACACTGACTCGACTTCTCGATGATCTTGGGCAGCACGGTCTCACTGCTGGCAGTGGAAAAGGCCAGCAGGATCTCTTCGCGGATGGAGCGTAACAGGCTCACCAGACTGATTTCCAGCCAGCGGCAGACCAGGCCGATCACGCCGATCACAAACAGCAGCATGGCGCCGTAGACCGTTGCCGTCAGTTTCAAGAGCGGCAACATGGTGGCAATGCCAAACTTGGCCACGGTCAGGGAGATCATGGCAAAGACTCCCACCGGTGCAAAGCGCATGATCATGTTGGTCATTTTAAACATCACATCGGCAAACCCCTTGAACAGTCCCAGCACCGGACCGGCCTTTTCACCCACTGCAGACAGGGCCAGGCCGAACATGACTGAAAAGAAGATCACGGCCAGCATGTCGGCCTTGGCCAGTGAATCCACAATATTGGTGGGAACAATGCCGACCAGGGTCTCGGCCAGCGTGTGGGCATGGGCCTTTTCCGCAAAAGCAGCTGCCACGTTGCTCCCCCCGGCCGGCAGCTCCACACCCACGCCGGGCCTGATCAGGTTGGCAGCCAGAAGGCCGATGACAATGGCGGCCGTGGTCAGCACCTCAAAATAGAGGATGGTCTTGACCCCCAGCCGACCGAAGCTGTGGGCCTCACCGCTGCCGGCCACCCCCACCACCAGGCTGGCCACCACGATCGGCACCATGATCATCTTGAACATCCGGATAAAGACAGTACCCAACGGCTCAACCAGGGCGATAAAGGTCTGGTTGCCAGCAAACAGCCAGCCTGCCAGGATACCGGTTGCCATGCCGATCATCACCAGTGTTGCCAGGCCCGGTTTTTTCATGGTTCCTCCTGCTTCCTGCTTACACGGTATAGCCCCCTCCCCGGCCCTCCCCCTCCTGGGGAGGGAGGAAAGCCGGTACCCCTCCACCCAGCGGGGGGAGGTTGGGAGGGG
>DIUB01000133.1:0-4089 GCA_002422265.1 Geobacter sp. UBA6169 | reverse complement strand
GGCGTCCTGGCCTTACGCAGCGCGATGATGCTGGGCAGGATGCCAAACAGGGTGACAATGCCGAAACCGCCGGCAAAGTCGATCGCCTTGAGAAAGACATCCGGGTAGACCAGGGCGATCACCAGCGGCGGGCCAAAGGAAAGTCCCCGACTGAGCAGCGGATTGACCCGACCCAGGTGGTGGCTGGTCAGGTCGTCCATAAAGCCGATCAGTCCCATACCGTTGGCCAGGTAGGCGGTGGTAATGGCCACCATGGCAAAGAAACCGGCCAGCAGCAGAAAGGTCTGGGAGCCGATCGCCTCGGCCAGCGGGATGGTGGCCGGCAGGTTTTTCTGGAAGGCGTTCACCAGGCCGATTGAACTGGTATCCAGCGGCAGCACGCCGATCCCCACCAGCAGCCAGGTGCCGTTCATCAGAAAACCCATCACCATTCCCACCAGCATAGTGCGGCAGATCACCTTCATATCCCACTGCAGGCTCTGGCAGATGGCCGGAATGATGTTGTGGAAGTGGAAAGCCGTCACCAGAATCGGTATACCGCAGACAAACAGCGGCCAGTTGGCATGGCTTAAGTTCTCCACCCTGACATGGGTACCGGCCATACCGGCGATCACCACAAAGGCAGCACACTTCACCACCACCAGCAGGGCGATGTACTTCATGATCTTGTCAACCGCAGCCAGGGAAATGAGCGAGGTGACGGCAAAGAAGCCCAGCATCAGCCAGACCGGTTGCACGTTCAGGTTGAACAGCTTGGTGATGATGGTGGTGATACCGGTCAGGTAGGCGGTCAACAGGCCATAGAGGATAATCAGGTTGGCGGCCACTGCCACCCATTTACCGGCAGTGCCCAGGTAGGTCTGGTACAGACTGGGATAGTTGAAGGTGCTCTGCTGCTGCTGCACCGCCTCGCTGCTTAGGATGATTGCCGAGTAGTACATGGCGGCACTGGTGATGAACAGACCGATCAGTGACGGCACAAAGCCTGCCAGACCGGTGTTGATCGGCAGGGCCAGGATACCGGCGCCGATCAGGTTGCCCACGATCAGAAACCCGATACTGATGATCTGGAGCATGGATGGTTTGGTAGTCTGCATGGTCAGATTCCTTTCAACACAACTTGGCCAGGCCGCCCTGGGCGGTCTCGCGGTATTCAGCCTTCAGGTCACGACCGGTCTGGCGCATCGCCTCAATCGCCTTGTCCAGCCCCACNNACCGCGCCCATGGCGTTGCGCTCAATGCAGGGAATCTGCACATACCCCTTGACCGGGTCACAGGTCATGCCCAGGTGGTGCTCCAGGGCCGTTTCAGCAGCATTCTCGGCAATCCGCTCCCCGCAACCGTTGGCCAAAGCGATCAGGGCGGCTGCCATGCTGGAGGCTACACCGATTTCACCCTGGCACCCCACCTCGGCCCCGGAAATGCTGGCGTTCTGCTTGGCAATAAAACCAACTGCAGCTGCTCCCAGCAGAGCCCGACGCACCGCATCGCGGGACAGCTTGTGGTGTTTCAGCAGCAGGTGCACCACCGACGGCAATACCCCGGCTGAACCGCAGGTGGGGGCAGTCACCACGATATGGCCTGAGGCGTTCTCCTCGGCAGCGGCAAAGGCATAGGCACAGAGAAAAACCGTAAGCCGCTCGCTGTTACGGGGCAGTACCTGGGCCCGCTGGTACAACAGTGCTGCCTTGCGATGCAGCCCGATCGGACCGGGCAGGTACCCTTCGGTACAGACACCCCGCTCAACCGCTTGCTGCATGACCTGAATGATCCGATCCAGCCGCTCCATGATCTGCGGCTCAGCAAGGCCGGTAATGGCGGTTTCATTGGCCAGCAGCAGTTCATCCAGCCGCAGGCGGTGTTTTTTCAGCTGTTTCCAGAGCTGCTCTGCATTGGCGTAGGGGTAACGGGGCAGCCCCCGTTGCGGCTCCTGCCACCCCTGCCACTGCAGAAAACCGCCCCCCACGGAATAGTACTCCTTTTCCAGCAGCAGGCCGCCCGTACCATGCAGACGGATCACCAGGGTATTGCTGAACGGGTAATCGTGCTGCCGGTCATCCCAGAGCATATCCGCAGCCCTGAACAGCAGCTGCCGGTTGCCCATTGGAAGCGGGATACCACCGGGCTGTTCAGGGTTGATCCGATCCAGAAAATCAGGCGGACAGGACTCGGGCTCCTGACCCAGCAGACCGGCCAGCACAGCCCGGTCAGTGCCGTGTCCCTTGCCGGTGGCAGCCAGTGAACCGAACAGCAGCACCTGCAGCCCGGTTGCTGCTGCCTGCTGCTCAGGCGGCAACTGCTGCATCAGGCAATGGAAATCATAGCCTGCCTTCATCGGCCCGATGGTGTGGGAACTGGAAGGGCCGGGGCCGATCTTCAGCAGGTCAAAGATGGAGGTGGTGATAGGGGGCATAACAGTCATCCTCAGGTTATGTTTGGCAGCAACAATACCAGATTTTTGGGCAACGGCAATCAGGACAACCTCCAGCAGAGGCTCACCATGCCTGATCCATCCGGCAGCAGACTGCTGACACCACGCAGACTGTCAGCTGAGGGTCCATACAACGTCTCAACCGTACAATCGGCAGGCGAGCGGTCAAGGCCGGTGCCGAGCATTTTGAGCCAGGCCTCTTTCAGGGTCCAGAGGCAGCAGAACCAGCGCTGTCGGATTGCTGTGTCAGGCAGCGCCTGCCAGACAGCCAGCTCTGAAGGTGCCATGACCAGCTCAGTCACCCCTTCGCCAGGTTCCTGCAGCAGCTCCAGATCAACACCGACTGCGCCGGAATGCAGGGCACAGGCAACCCAACAGCCACTATGGGCAATAGAAAACTGCAGGCCTGACAAGTCTGACCTGTCTGACAGATACGACCTGCCGCCCGGCTCTTTCAATTCTTCAAAAGACCTGCCAACCACTGCATGCAGCGCATACCCCAACAACCAGCCGGCAGCCAGGGAACGCAGCCGGTCATCCGGCAGCCGGTACCGGGCAGCCCATGCCAGACGATCTGCAGAGCAGGCTGCGGCAAGCTGCGCGGCCAGACGGTCATCCGTAAGCGACGGTAGCTGCAACAGAAACAGCTCCGGCGCACCGCTGCCAAAGGAAATCTGCTCAGGTTGCAGGCACCAGGTCATGCCAGATTCACGAACAGCGACTCCAGCCGGTTAACGGTGTGGCTCAACAGCTTGGCCAGACCCAGGGCCAGGCGCGGGGATTCCGCCAGCATCTTTTCAAGCCGTGGGGCATCAAAGGCCAGAAGCACCGCCCCTTCAAACAGCACCTCGGCCGTGACCGGCGACGGCAGCCCATGCAGCAGCTGATCTTTACCCAGCAGCTCACCCGGTCCCACTACCCTGATGGTGCCGGACCAGCCGTTCCGAGACAGCCGGGACAGTTCCAGGTGGCCGGCCACCAGGGCAAACAGCTGCTCTTCAGACACACCTTCGTGTACTACCTGCTCCCCTGCCCCATACCAGACCGGCCGTGCTGCCAGGGCCAGTTCTTCAAGCTCCGGCCCGGTCATAAGACCAAAGACCGGCATGGCCTGCAGGAACTGCAGCCGCTCACCCAGCCCCTGCAGCACCATCTGCCGCATGGCAGCAGGCTCCGGCATTGACCAGGCACACCCGAGCTGCTCAAGCAGCTGATCGGTCCGTTCAGTCCTGATGGACAGCGGTACCGGCACCTGGGTGGGATCACGGTCAAGCCAGCCCTGGTGCAGCATCAACCGTTCTACCGCATCGGTAAACAAGGGCTGGTCAAACCGCTCTGCCAACAACTCGATAAAGCGGGAAAGCCCCAGTACCCGGATGTTCAGCCCCAGCCCCTCCCCCTGCAGGAAGCGGTGCAGGGCCACCCGGTGGGGATTGCTCAGATGGAAGGTCTGGTTGGCCAGACCAGGCCGTTCCAGCAGGGTGATCACGGCCCTGGCGCACTGATCCACAAAGGTCAGGTTGCGCTCATCCCCCTGATCCGGCGCGGCCCCCAGCAGGGCGTAGGACCTGACCTGCTGAAAAAAGGCGTTTTCCTCGATATTGTCCTGGAACCGGCCGGTGTGGGAATCAAAGCAGATATTGCCCACCCGGTAGATG
>DIUB01000140.1 GCA_002422265.1 Geobacter sp. UBA6169 | reverse complement strand
GGAGCTAACCGACTACCCCCCATTCGAAATTTCGGTAGTGCTGAGCGTCGTTACGTTGGTGCTGGGGTCGATAGCCATGGTCTGCCTCCACATGCGCTTCCTGCGCAAGTAAGTTCTAGTTCTAAGAACTCTGTTGAATCACTTTGTTGGGTTATGTCACGTGCAGAACACGCATAGCAGTCTCTCCCGTTATACCTACAGGGCCTGACTGTTTATGGGTCCGCCTCACGGTCTACATTCATTGTATCTAACGGGCTAACTATTTTACATTACAGCACAAAAAATACAAGTTTTTTTGTCAAAAATATCTGTTGTACCTTGCCTGCACAACCGCTATGGCGGCTTTTATTACTTATCGCATTCATCGGCCGCCTTAACAGATAGCTTGAGAAATAAATCACTCGCGCCATTAAATCTGCTTAAGGGCAGCACAATCTTTCCGATCAGCAACCTATGAAAAAATATCGACCAGATCGCAATTCTGCAAACTGCAAGCACCTGAACCTTTTTCTTTTCATGACTATATGCACCATCCTCCTGACAGCAGGATGGAATTTACCTGCATGGGCTGACAGCAGCAGAGATCAGGAGATTCACGAGTGCCGGAGCTCTGAGCTTGTCACATGGCATGATGGCCAGGACCACGCCATACAGCAAAGCAACTTACAGTTCAGCTACCGCCATGCCGGAGCACCAGCACAATTCTCGGAGGCGCTGACCATCAAGCTGATTGAAAACGCGGCAACAGCTTGGTCTCAATGTGGCATCCAAGCATCTATCGTGCCATTAACCCAGGCTGATCATACAGGAAAGCGTATTGTGCTGCAGTGGGATGAACAGGAGAGTCGCGGAAACTTCGCCCTGGCCAATCTAACCAGCCGGACACTTTCACTGAGCCCCAAAGGGTTCGAGCTCTTGCGCACCCGAAATCCCAGGCATGACGCCAGCCAGACGCTCCAGATGGCGATTTCTCACGAGATGGGGCATTTTTTCGGCCTGATGGCCCACTCCCGACGCTGCGTGGACGTCATGTCCTACTACCATAACAACAAAGGTGAGGTCTGTTACAAGCGGATGCCAACTGCCAACAGTGACAACAACGCCAACAAAGTTGTCGAATATCGCCATCTCTTGCCGACGGCATGTGACATTGAGCGATGCCGACGCATTAACGGTAAATCTCCGTTACCAGGCGGTAGACTTCCTCAATCGCCTTCTGTTGAATAGCATCACACAAACTATTGTTTCATAGCTTTCAGCCTGACCTTTAACCAGATTGAAGCTCAGCTTACTTGCTTTTCGCTTCAGGCTATGAATGATTTGTGATTTGTAGCGTTCAGCGTGATTATTGTGTGCTGTCAATAGCAATTCAAACCACCATCCCCTGCAGATCCCGCTTGTGATACCGCCATCCAAAGGCCACGGCCCGTACGTACCAGTCCACCAAAAACACCCCCCAGACCATATACAGCGACAGCTGCAGCACCGGCCCGGCAATCCAGGCCAGCAGTACCCGCACCCCCCACATGGTCAGCAGCGTGACGATAAAGACGTAAAAGGTGTCTCCCGCGCCTCGCAGGGAACCGGCATAGACAAAAGAGAGCGCCAGCGGAATCTGGGCAAAGGCAACAATCCGCAGGAAAACCGCTCCCTGCCGGATCACCTCCGGGTCAGCGGTAAAGATCGCCACCAGCTGCTGCGGAATCAGCAGAAAGACCAACGCCATGCCCCCCATCACCACCAGGGCCAGCTTCATTGCCGCAACATGGCTCTGGTGGGCACGCAGATACTTTTTGGCCCCCAGCGATTGCCCCATCAGGGTGGCAGCGGCGATCCCCATACCGGCGCCGGGCATGAAGGAGAGCGATTCGATGGAGAGGCCGATCTGGTGGGCGGCGTAGGCGGTGGTGCCGTAGGCGATAATGACGCTGGAATAGACCAGCTGTCCCGACTGCTGGGCCACCCGTTCCAGGGCCACCGGCCAGCCCACCTGCCAGATCCGGGCAAACAGTTCTCGATCCGGCAGACTGATCCGCAGATAGCCTTTGCGGAACGCCTGCCAGAGCAGGTATGAGCAGCCGATGAACTCTGACAGGTTGATGGCGATGGCCGCCCCCTTGACCCCCAGGGCAGGCATGCCCAGCGTACCGTAGATAAGCGGCCAGGCCAGCAGTACGTGCAGGATGTTGACCAGCAGGATCCCCGTCATCGGGGTGCGGGTATCACCGGCACCATGCATGATGGCAGAGAGGATGTTGACCCCGGTGGTCCAGACTAGCCAGAGAAAAACCAGCCTGATATACTCATCAGCCAGCAGCAGCACCTCCGGCGAAGCCCCCATCAGACGGACCAGCTCTCCGCCGCCGTAGGCACCAGCAACCGATACCACCGCTGTCAGCCCCAGACAGAACAGCACGGCCGTTCCGGCTGCCCGCTGGGCCTCCTCGGTGCGTCCGGCACCGGTCCGGTGGGCAATCACCACGGTGGTGCCGGTGGCAAGCCCCCAGAAGATCGTCATGGTGCAGTAGATCAGGAGCTGGCCCAGTCCGGTGGCAGCAATGGCAGAGGCACCCAGACCGCCGGTCAGGAAGATATCGACAATGCCGACCAGTCGCTGAAAGAGCGAGGAGAGCAGTACCGGTAGCGACAGACGGAAGACCGTGCAGCTGATTGAGGCAGGTTTGTTATTCAGACAGGGGACTATGCGACGCAGCAGTGACGACATGGTGGAGAACTGTAGACCTCACCGCAGCAGGCGTCAATACAAAGGGCGGGTCATGGCTGCTGCAATCTCCTGCACCAGCTCTGCTGCCTCAAGCAGTACCGCTCGGCCCTGCGGTGTCTCAAGCCAGCAGCCCCGTTCATCCTGATGCAGGTAATCGCTTGATTCAGTGACCAGGGTGGTTACCGGCCCCACCTGCAGTGCCAGGCTGCCAGCCTGCAGGTCCAGTACCACCAGTTGCTGCGGATCAGGCTCTGACTCGCCATCGAAATAGGCGGCCAGATCAACCACGGCCACCACCGTACCGTGGGAACGGGTTGCGCCCCGGCACCAGGCCGGAGCCAAAGGCACCGGCGACAGGGTCCGCAATTCGGAAACCTCCGTAATCTGATCAAACGGCAGGGCATAGTGATGCTCCCCCACCGCCATCACCAGAAAACGGCGCACTGCGCTCATGCCGGTTCCACCAGGTCAATCGGCTCTTCCAGGTTAAAGCGCCGCACCACCTGTTCCAGCTCATCTGCCAGACGTGCCAGCTCTCTGGTGGCCTGGGCCATCTCCTGCATGGCGGCCAGCTGCTCCTCTGTGGCGGCAAAGACCTCTTCAGTAGCAGCGGCATTGTCGCCAGCCACCCGGGAAATTTCGTCAAAGGCCTGCACCATCTTGCCTGAACTCTCCATCTGCATCTGCGAGAGATCGGCAATACTGTTGGCCCGCCGCTCGGTCTCCTGCACACATTGCATGATATCGCTGAAGGCGTCGGCAGTGACATCCACATTTTTGCGCCCCTCATTGATGCTGTGGGAGCCCTCCAGCAGGCGCTGGTGCAGTTGGCGGCTTTCCTCGCGCAGTGACTCAATCAGTCCGTTGATCTCACCGGCAGAGAGTGAGCTGCTTTCTGCCAGCTTGCGCACCTCATCGGCCACCA
>DIUB01000181.1 GCA_002422265.1 Geobacter sp. UBA6169 | reverse complement strand
TGCTGACCCGCTTTGAGATGCGGCTACATCAGGAGCGCCAACAGGGACTGCTCTCCAATGACCGGATTTGTGCTATCTGGCTGGAGGAGAACAGCAGGCTGTTCGGTGATGCCGTAGAGATGATCCCGGCATATCAATGGGGCTGGTCCTATATCAGCCACTTCATTCACAGCCGTTTCTATTGCTATTCCTACACCTTTGCCGAACTGCTGGTGCTGGCCCTGTACCAGCAGTACCGCGAGACCGGCGAGACGTTCAAGCCCGGCTATCGAGCCCTGCTTGAGTCAGGTGGTGCACTGTCCCCTGCTGAAACGGCAAAACTGGCAGGAATTGATATTGAATCAGCAGGCTTCTGGCAAAAGGGGTATGATTTTTTAGGTGGGCTGATTGATGAGCTGAAAGAACTGACAGACTGATGTACCGTGAGCGTGACGGCACAGGTGCGGCTTGGCGCATCTGTGCCGTCTGTATGTTTCAAACCGTCAGATCAATATCCTGCAGCGTACCGACACTGCCGTTTTCATTCAGGTAGACACTGCTTGCCCGCAGTGTGCCAAGCGATTCATTGCCGGCGGTCTTAAAGTCAAACTGCGTGTTGATATCCCCCAGATACAGCGCTCCAACGCCCATGATCTTAAGCCCGGTCAGCGAATCTTTACCCTCTGCATCCTTCATCCAGACCTTCAGCTGACTGAACACCGGGTCATTGTCATCTATCCAGCCGTTGCGGTCGTGATCATAGGCGGCCAGATCGTTAAAACCGTTACCGCTGGCAGTGCCGAACAGCTCACTGCCATTGTTCACCCGACCGTCACCATTCTTATCCAGCGCAATAAAACCGCTGTTGGGGCCAACAAACGATATCTGCTCGTCTGATCCGTCTGTATCAAGATCAAAGCTGAACTTGGTGCTGGTAAGTTGAGCAGCTGACCCGTTGAAGTTGATGACAAGCGGATCTTGCTGCAACACTGCGTCACCCAGACGAAGGCTCGTGCTTTGCTCGCTGTAGAATACCCGCTGCAGGGAGAGGTCCAGCGTGAAGTCAATCTGCTTGCCGTCGGCAGTCCTGACCACCCCCTTGGCAGAGAAGCTCAGGCTTTCCGCCTCAAGGTAGGTTTCACGAGAATCGTATTCCAGGCCAAAACCAGCCCGTGCAGGTTGCTGAGGCTGCTGCGCAGCAGCGGACAGCTCAGCGGCTTTCTGCGGATCAACGGGCTCACCCTGCGGCTCAACCGATTTCAGTTTGATCTTTTTGCCGGTCAGCAGCTCCATCAGTATGCTGACAAACCTGGACATCGGGTCACTCTGTTCTTCAGCATCCTCTTTCCGGCGCGAGCGAACCGGCTGATTACTGTTGTCATGCAGCTGTGCAGGGTTGCGGGACTGCGGTGAAAGATCAACACGGTCACGCGCAGGCTGAGGCCGTCCAGCTTCCGCACCCTCAAAATCAGGCCGTCGATCACCAATCCATAACCTGAGTGATTCCGATTTGGTCTGTTCCTTTACCGCAAGATGCTGGCTGGTCATCAGGATGTTCGAGCTTTGGACAAGCATGGCCGCCTCCCGAGGTACTGATTTTTGATGCCCGTATTGTTATGTATCGGCCATCTGCAGAGCTCTCTAAAGAAAGCCAATAACTAAACAGTATTATTATATTTTTTCTCATACAGCCGTCTGACCTCATCCTGGCCATGCAATCGCTCAAGCCTCCTGATGATGAAATGGCCGGTGGCCATGGACTGAAAATGCCGGATAAAGACGGTGTTGATGGCAGCCCCTCCCAATGCGCCAACAACAGGCACAGCCTGTGCTGCTGCCTTTTCAGTGACCACCACGGAAAATCGGGCCGCAACCTGCGAAATCAGACGAACCAGAGCCGGCGCCCCCTGCTGCGAAAGGCCATACCGCGCCAGATGGGCTGCGGCATCGGAAACCGCTTTTGAAAGTGCTGCCCTGGCAGCAAAATAACCGGCCTCGCCCCTGTCATCCGCATCAGTGCGCCCTCCCAGCGCCAACACCTGCACACACTGTAACCGGGCATCCGGCAGACGCAGATCCTCACCCTGACTGCGGGCTATCTCTGCAATGGAGCGCAGCATGATGGTGGTTGAAACCGGCAACTCCAGGGCCAGCGCAGGTAAACCAAAAATCCCCCCTGCTGCACCGGAAATCCCGGCTGCAATGGCATGCCGCCGGTTTGTGGGGGGCATGCCTGTTTCTCCCCCCAGGGTTGCCACGGCAACAGCCAATGCCTTTTCAAGGGATTTTCTGGTGGCTCCCTGAATGGCGCCATGCCAGGATTGCGGCAGTTTGTTGAGCCCGACCTCCAGGGGGGCTCCTACCATCGTGCTTATCTTTGCTGCCAGCCCTTGGGACTCAAGCAGTTCTTGTGCATAATGCAGGTCATCCAGTTCAGCAGGTGAAAGCGCCATGTTTCTCTCCTTCATGCACTCCAAGGGTCGCGTACTCCGGTTACCTGCAGTAATGGTAGCACTGTTTTGTTGTGATCGTACAGTATTTGAGACCGGAACAAGCCCTTCTAACAAGAGCATTGCCCACCTCTACCCACCAAAACACAAAACAGACTCTTTTCTGAGTAATAAAATCACACAATGTTACAGGACGGGTATTAACACTGTTTTTGTCTTATCGAGCAGCACTGCTTGCACTACCGTTTTTTTGTGGTTTACTTGGTTCAGTCAGATCAACGTCATACCAGACTCTGAACGGTCTCCGGTATGATCAGCACCAATCGGCACAACCGTTTCCAGCGGCACTTTGGCCTGCTACTTGCTATCCACCAGGGAAGTCGCTGCACACAAACCGGCACACCTCTACACTCACACAAAAGGTTGTATCCATGAAAACACTCGGAATACCAAAAAAACAGGGGCTGTACGATCCTCAGTTTGAGCACGATGCCTGCGGTGTCGGGTTTGTAGCCAATATCAAGGGAAAGAAATCCCATGATATCATCTGCCAGGCCCTGACCATCCTGACCAATCTGGATCATCGCGGTGCGGTTGGCTGTGAACCCAACACCGGCGATGGCGCCGGAATCCTGCTGCAGATGCCGGATCTGTTCCTGCGCAAGGCCTGTGCCCCCCTGGGCATCAGACTGCCGGAGCCAGGTGAATACGGCGTTGCCATGCTGTTCACTTCGCCCAAGGCAACGGAACGCAACAGCGCCCGCCACATCCTTGAGCGGATTATAGCCGATGAAGGGGTGCAGATCATTGGCTGGCGCGATGTGCCCACCGACAACAGTTCTCTGGGGGAGACTGCCAAGGCAGGCGAACCAATGGTACGGCAGCTGTTTCTGCAGCCGATCGACAGCAGCCTGGATGAGGACGCCTTTAACCGCACGCTGTACATCATCAACCAGCGAGCCATTCATGAAATTCGTGACAGAGAGGTAGACAACCACTGGTATGTAGCCAGCATCTCCACCCGCACCATCATCTACAAAGGGATGCTGATGCCGGTGCAGGTTGACCAGTATTACCCCGACCTGCGCGACCCGGACATGGTGAGTGCCCTGGCTCTGGTGCATTCGCGGTTTTCCACCAACACCTTCCCCAGCTGGGAACGGGCCCACCCGTATCACTTCATGGCCCATAACGGCGAAATCAATACCCTGCGGGGCAATGTCAACTGGATGTATGCCCGGCAGTCCATGTTCAACAGTGAGCTGTTCGGCGATAACATCAAAAAGGTGCTGCCGGTGATCAACACCAATGGTTCCGACTCGGCCATGTTTGACAACTGCCTGGAACTGCTGGTGATGGCAGGCCGCTCGCTGCCCCACGCCGTGATGATGATGGTACCTGAACCGTGGGAAAACCATGAGACCATGAGCAAGGAGAAGCGGGCCTTTTACGAGTATCACGCCTGCCTGATGGAACCGTGGGACGGTCCGGC
>DIUB01000055.1 GCA_002422265.1 Geobacter sp. UBA6169 | reverse complement strand
CTGCCTGAGCAGGCCTTCTATATGGTTGGTACCATTGACGAAGCCATTGAGAAAGGCAAGAAGCTGGCTGCTGTTTAATTCAGGCGGATCGTATCGCCCTTAAGGATTGAATCATGGCTGAAAAGATGAAGCTTGAGATAGTCACCCCGTACAGCAAGGTGCTTGACGAAATGGTGGATGAAGTGACCGCAAGCGGTAAGGTTGGCGAATTTGCCATTCTGCCTGGCCACGCACCTTTCCTCACCTCGCTTAAAATCGGTGAACTATGCTATAAACGAGAAGGTGTAGCCGCCTGCATGGCTCTTAACTGGGGTTATTTCGAAGTCCGTGATGACAAGATAATTGTGTTGGTTGAGACGGCAGAAAAGGCAGATGAAATTGATCTCGAACGTGCCAAGGCAGCATTGGGCCGTGCAGAGGCCAAGCTGAGAGAGCTGTCCCCGGAAGACAAAAATTTCAGAATATATGAGGCAGCCCTTGAGCGTGCCTTGATCCGGATGCAGGTTGCTGCCAAGGCAGCGCGTAAGTAGCGTTTGCAAATGTGAATGAATTTCTGGAGAGGGAGCGCAATGAGTCGCTCCCTTTTTTTATGAGCAAAAAACGATATACAACCTTTACTGACGAGTTGCGGATCAGATTCGGCTGCCGAGTGCAGCGGGTGTCGCTTGACGCCGGTTTCAGCTGTCCGAACCGTGATGGCAGTGTCGGCACTGGTGGTTGCAGCTTTTGTAACGAGCGGGGGGCTGCAGCTGTTGGCGTGCCAGTGGAGTTGCCGGTAGACGAACAGCTGCTACGCAGTAAGGAGTACCTGCGACGTAAATTCAGGGCTGAAAAGTTTCTCGGGTACTTCCAGGCTTATTCAAACACCTACGCCACGGTTGATCACCTGAAACTACTTTATGAATCTGCCCTGGCTGACCATGAGCTGGTTGGCCTGATTATCGGCACGCGACCGGACTGTCTGCCTGAATCGGTGCTGGACTTACTGTCTGAGCTGAACCAAACGACCTACCTGTGGCTGGAGCTTGGCATGCAGACCATGCACGAACGGACCTTGCAGCGTATCAATCGCGGCCATGATCATGCCTGCCTGGTTGATGCAGTTGCTCAATGTCAAGAACGGGGGCTACGGGTCTGTCTGCATCTGATATTGGGGCTGCCAGGTGAGACACGGGACGAGATGCTGGCATCGGTCCGGGAGGTAAACCGGTTGGGGGTGGAGGGGATTAAGCTGCACCACCTGCATGTTCTGCAGGGCAGTCGTCTGGAAGAGGAGTACCATCTCGGCTCATTGAGATTGCTGGAGCGTGATGAGTATGTTGGACTAGTCTGTGACGCCATTGAGCTGCTTGACCCGGCTATCCGGATTCATCGGCTGATGGGTGACGGTCGATCTGAGCTGGTTGCGCCGGACTGGTCACGTCGCAAGTTGGAGGTGTTGAACCGTATTGACGCCGAGCTGTTAAAACGAGACAGCCGGCAGGGAAGCCGGCTGTCTGAGTAACAACATTGACACAACAACAAGATTAGGCCTGCTTGTCATCATCCTTTTTCGGTTTGATTTCAATCTCGTCCTTACCCTCTGAGGCGTTTTTGAAGTTCTTGATACTCTTGCCAAAGGCTGCACCGATCTCTGGCAGGCGACCGGCACCGAACACCACCAGCACAATTACCAGTATGACAATCAGCTCAGGCATGCCAAATCCGAACATAAGGATCTCCTTGTCTGCTTAAATTAATGAATGAAGTATGACAGGTGATGCATGAGAAATCAATACTTGGTGTCAGCGTAGTCAACCCAGCCGCCAGCCAGTACCAGTGCCTTGTCAAAGGGTGACAGTTCAAAGTTGAAGGTCTTCTGTTTACCACCACCGGTCATGGTCATGGTCAGGGTCTGAGCCTCAATATCAATGTTCATGGAGGCGTCAGCGTCCTGAGCATGCGAGAAGATCAGATCAAGGTCTGCTTTGGGCAGTTCAATGGCAGCCATACCACAGTTAAACATGTTCTGACGGAAGATTCGGGCAAATGACTCAGCCACCACGGCAGTGATGTCGTTGACCTCAAAGACCCAGGGGGCATGTTCGCGGGAAGAACCGCAGCCAAAATTGGCGCGGGAAACGATTACGCGTGCATTCTTGGTTTTTGGCCCTTTTGGGTCAAAACCGTTCAGTTTGAGATCCTCAAGGATATACGGCTTCAGGTCTTGTTTGGTTATCTCGGTCAGGTACTTGGCCGGAATGATCTCATCGGTATTGATATCGTCACGGTCCAGAAACAGAACCGGCCCTCCGAAGGTTTTCATACAGTTGCTCCTTATAGCGTCATGTTAATTATAAATAGTTGCGTGGATCAGCAATTTTGCCCTCAATGGCAGTGGCTGCAGCCGTTGCCGGCGACATCAGATGGACCATGCCTCCTTTACCCATCCGGCCGTTGAAGTTGCGGTTGGTGGTAGAAGCGCAGACCTCACCGTCAGCCAGTACGCCGTTGCTCATTCCCAGACAGGCGCCACAGGTTGAGTTGGTAACGCAGAAGCCAGCATCAAGGAAAATATCTATCAGCCCCTCTTTCATGGCATCACGGTAAATCTTGGGGGTGGCGGGCGAGAGAATTCCGCGTACGTTTTCAGCCAGTTTACGGCCTTTCAGGATTTGTGCAGCGATTCGCAGATCTTCAAGGCGACCGTTGGTGCAGGAACCGAGATAGATCTGATCAACCCTGTTGTCGGTAAATTCGGTGACCGCCTTAACCTGATCGGGTTTGAAGTTGAAGGTGGCAACCGGAACGAGGCCAGCGGCATCAATCTCAATGGTCTGCTCGTAGGCAGCATCGTCATCTGAGCACCACTGTTGATAATCAGCCAGGGCTGCTTCCTTGGTGGCAAATTCACCTTGAATGAAAGGCCAGAGATACTCAACGGTGGTCATATCCGGCATACAGATACCGGAGGTACCGCCTGCCTCGATGGACATGTTGCAGAGGGTCATGCGTGATTCCATGGTCATGGTATCAATAGTGGAACCACGGAACTCAATCACTCGGTCAGTAGCGCCGTTGACACCAATCATGCCGATCAGGGTCAGCACCACATCCTTGGCATAGACTCCCTTGGGCAGTTGTCCGTTGACATTCACCCGGATGCTTCTGGGCTCACGGAAGGCGCAGACCCCTTTCAGGATGCCCACCTCCAGGTCCGTGGTGCCGACACCGGCGGCGAAGGCACCGAAAGCACCATGGGTACAGGTGTGAGAGTCACCCATGATCACGGTGTTACCGGGGCGGATAAAGCCCTTTTCAGGAAACAGGGCATGGCAGACACCGTTGGCTCCTACGTCAAAGAAGTCCTTGATCCCCTGGCGGCGAGCCCAGTCGCGCAGGATTTTGGCCTGGGTGGCAGTCTTGGAGTCTTTAGAAGGAGTCACGTGGTCAATAACGGCCTTGATGCGTGAAGCATCAAAGACGCGGTCCTTACCCCGTACGATCAGGTCATCTATGGCGATGGGGGTAGTAATTTCGTGGCAAAGTACCACATCAAGTTTCAGTACTTTGGTGCCGCTGAACGGCTCATCCACCAGATGGGTGGCAAAAATCTTTTCTGCGGTGGTCTTACCCATGTTGTACAGTCCTTCCTTTCCGATGTTCAGGTCGAACAGATGTAACAGAAACAAGCGGTCAAGTCCATAGCTTTGGTATGGTAACATGCTGTTTTCGTGCGAATAAAAAGTTGGGGCGGATGCCGGCTGGCAAATTTACAGGCGCATGGTATAAAAGAGCTCAACTCTCAAGCGAGCAGAACAGGAGGAACAGTGCAGGAAGATCAGTTGCGTGAACTGCTGAGGCAGGTGGCCCAAGGGGAGCTTACTCCACACCAGGGGGTAGAGCGGCTACGTCATCTGCCCTTTGAGGATCTGGGATTCGCCCAGGTTGATCACCACCGTGGCCTCCGTCAGGGGCAGCCGGAGGTGATTTTCGGTCAGGGCAAGACCGTGGAACAAATCAGAACTATAGTAGAAAATCTGCATGAACGAGGCAGCAACGTACTGGTGACCAGGCTTGATCAAGATCGGGCCAGAGAGCTGCAGGCCCTGCTTCCTGCTACGGTCTACCATGATGCTGCCCGCTGCCTGACTCTTGAGTCAAACCCACCGTCAGAGCAGGGACGTGGTACGATCCTGATTGTGGCGGCCGGCACCTCAGATCTGCCGGTGGCCAGCGAGGCTCTGGTAACCTCTCGTTTCCTGGGTAATAAAACAGAACTGCTCTGTGATGTGGGGGTTGCCGGTATCCATCGTCTACTTTCCCGGATGGAACTGCTGCGCTCCGCCACAGTTTTGATTGTGGTGGCCGGCATGGAAGGGGCGCTCCCTTCAGTGGTAGGCGGTCTGGTTGACAAGCCGGTGATTGCGGTACCCACTTCAGTGGGCTATGGTGCATCGTTTGGCGGGATTGCTGCACTGCTGGGGATGCTTAACTCTTGTGCCAGCGGGGTGACGGTGGTGAATATTGATAACGGTTTCGGCGCAGCCTGCGCTGCGAGTCTGATAAACAGGAACT
>DIUB01000125.1 GCA_002422265.1 Geobacter sp. UBA6169 | reverse complement strand
AGAAGAAACACACCGGCCACGATCAGTTCACCCCGGCTGACCGGCCCCATATTTGCAAGTTCAGTACGGGCTATCTCTTTGGCTTCAGGGGTCTTGTCAATCTCGGGCGGATACAGTTTGTAAAGCAGCCAGGGGGTCAGCGCGAGGCTTATCAGTCCGGGCAGGGATGCAGCCAGGGCCCAGGTACCCCAGCTCAAGTGCACATTGGCGGTCTGCAGGGCCATGGCAGCAACAATCGAATTGGGGGCCACGGCGGTCAGGAACATGGCTGAGGTGATACAGTTGCCCTGAAAGGTGGTGGTCATCAGATAGGCACCGATCCTGCGGGAACTGTCACCCGGTTCTGAATCAAAGGCCGATGCCAGGCTGCGCACGATCGGATACAGGATGCCACCGGCCCGTGCGGTGTTTGAGGGGGTGGCCGGAGCAATCACCAGATCACTCAGCACCAGGGCGTAGCCCAGTTTCAGGGAGCTGTCGCCGATGGCCCCCATGATTCTGTAGGCAATCCTCCGCCCCAGGCCGGTCTTGATGAATCCCTTGGCAAACAGGAAGGCAGAAACGATCAGCCAGATGGTGTCATCACCGAACCCGGCCAGCACCTGATGGGGCGTCAGTACCTTGAGGGTTGCCGCAACCGCCAGGGCGATAAAGGCCACTGCGCCGATTGGCAGCGGCTGCAGGATAAAGCCGACAATGGTAGCCACAAAGATCGCCAGCAGCTGCCATGCCTGGGGATGTAAGCCTGCCGGTACCGGTATGAACCAGATCAGCAGACCGATGCCTATGGTTATCAGGCCATGTTTCAGGTGCACGTTCATTGTCGCATCTTTCAGTGAATGGACATTCTGTCAGGGGCTGAGATAACGGGTCAGGTCGATGCGGTCCCAGGTTTTGTTACGGGTCAGGTAGTCATAGCGCAGCCACCAGACCTGTGAGAGATCGTTCAGGTTGATCACCACCGAGCCGAAGGTGGCGTCGCTCTCGCAGTAGCTGTTGGTTCCTTTGCTTTCGTAGCCGGTGATGAATACGCCGCCATCGGCGATATTGCGCGAGATGATCGTTTTGAGCGCCTCAACATCTACCGGACCGGAGAGTCCCTTGAAGTAGGTGTTCAGATTCTCCCAGCGCACCATGCCGCGGGCCGGGGTATCCAGCTTCTTGTCCGGGGCGTCAACTGCGGTAGAGGCGTTGTAGATCGAGAGCCTCGTACCGAAGATGTCTTTGTCGAGAAACACGTTAGTCACACCGTTGATGCCACTGGCGATGCTGTCGGTGCTGATCCGGCCCTGGGCCAGGGCCGGGCGCTGCACCACGTAGACCATGCTTTTGTCTGCCACGCCGAAGAAGGTGGGGGAGAGCAGCCTGGCGCTCTGCAGATAGCCGGCCGTGGTGGCGGCATTGGTGTTGGCCCTGTCAATCGCGGCCTCAAAGGCGGTGTTGATCATGTCCCGTGCACCAAGCAACTGACTGAAGTTGACCTCGACATAATCAGCCGCGTTGGCGGTGTTGTACTCCACAAACACGGTATGGTCCAGGTTCAGCAAGGCATATCCCTGCGGCAACCCCACAAACCCCAGGGTGGCCACCCGGTTATCGCCGGTGGTGGGCTGCATGATCGTGATCACGCTGTTATAGTCCCGTACTGCCAGAGGCCGCTGCAGATCAAGGTTGCGGCCCACGATGGTACCGCCCCCCTGGGTGGCTGTGCCGTAGGCCCCCACAAAGGTGCAGGCAGCGCCGGTATCCTTGACGTTACTTCCCAGCATATAGTCGAACCCCAGGCACTGATTCAGCAGGTAGACATCGGCCTTGCTCATGCCGGTCCTGATGATCACCCCGGCCAGGAAGTTTTTCATCTTCGGGCTCAGAAAGGAGCTGGTGACATCTTCGTAGATATGTTTGGTGATAACGTTGTAGATGAGCGGGTTGGCATCTTTCCAGGTGGTGTTGTAATACTGCGCCCATTTTTTCAGATCGTCCTTGAGCAGGTGACCATACTGCCAGCCCATCTCAAAATAGGTTCCCTTCAGCTTCAGAACCTTCACCCCGCCGGAGGTCACGTCTACGCTGCTCTGGCCCAGGAACCCGGTAAAATCGTAGGTAAGGTTGGGGTCAAAGCGGTTCCAGAGCCCGGTCTCAAAGCTGGTGCTGCAGTCGGCCTGCAGCGGACAGCGGCCGGCAGCGGCATCCCAGCCGTTAATGTAAAGGCTGCCCTGGTGACTGACCGGCGAGAACAGCGGATAGGTCTTGGACGGATCGTACACCGGAGGGGAGGCTACCTTCAGTATCTGGCTGTCAGAGATCACCGTAGTGCTCTTGGTGGCGGTTGCAGTAGCGGCCATGCCTTGCTCCAGGTACATCAGCAGGGTGTCCGTAGCGCTTGTTGTGCCGTCATGGGCCAGCCGGATCAGGTAGTCACCGGCTTGCAGCGATATCCGCTGGCCGGTGCTGCAGCCCTGGCTGACAGCGCGTGCGGTGGTGGCGCCAAGCTGTCTGCCAGTGGCGTCATACAGCGCCAGGGTGTGGCTGCGGTTGTTCAGCAGCATGCAGAGGTCGAGTTGCACCGGGTTGGCAACGGTCAGCCGGAATTCATCGTAGCTGCTGCCGCCGGTATCACCGGCAGCCACACTGCCTGGTTCCAGAGAAACAACCAGAATATCACCCGCCTTGAAACCGGTTTCAGCTCCCTGGGCATACTGCTGCTCGGAATAGAGCTTCGTGTAACCGCTGGCCATTGACGGACCAGAAGTAGCAGAAGAGCCGCCGCCGGAGTTGCTGCAGCCGATAAACAGAAGACATAATCCAGCAAGTAACAGACGTAGTCCGGACATATCCCACCCTCCTTTTTACATAAGGTAAATCGTGTCCCGCGCCGCATGGCACTGCTTCGCCGGAATCCTCTCCGCAGCTGTACCAGGCAGGCCCGTTTAACGGCAGGTACTGCCAAGTATAGCAGACAATAGTCGAGGCACCAGCTGCTGCAGTCGTGTAAGCCTGATCAGCTCTCCAGCCCCCCAAAGTGGTGGGGGATACCGAATAGTTTCCGGCGCAGCCGATCAAACAGACGATCAGGCAGCAGCCAGGACAGGGTTGCCAGCAGACGGGCATCTTTTCCGCAGAGGTAACGGGTGCGCGGTCTGGTTGCCGTCAGGGCCTCCAGTACAACCTCCGCCACAACAGAAGGCGGGCTGCCGCCTTTTTCCCGGGCAGCGGCCCGTCTGGTAAACTCCCTGAAGATCATACTGTATCGGCTCTGTGCCTTTGCAGACATCGTACCGATAAACAGCTCATTGTCAGCAACCAGCTTATCAACCGCGGGGGTGCTGATGGAGGCCGGTTCAATCAGGCAGACATGGATACCCCAGGGATACAGTTCCTGGCGCAAGGCATCATTCAGCGCTGCCAGGGCATGCTTTGAGGCGCACAACGGACCGCCAAAGGGGATCGTCAGCCGGTTACCGATAGATCCGATGTTGACGATCCGGCCCTTCACACGTCGCAGCAACGGCAACAGCGCCTGAGTAACGGCCATCTGTCCGAAGACATTCACCTCAAACTGCCGACGCAGCTCAGCAAGGGGAATATACTCAACCGGTCCTGAAACGCCGATGCCGGCACAGTTGACAAGCCCCGTCAGCCCCTCTGTGCCAAGCTGCGCCTCCACCTGGCAAACAGCAGCTGCAATCGAATCCTGATCTGTCAGATCCATCACAACAGGGTGGACACGATCTCCGTATACCCGCACCAGTTCCTCGGCATCCGATTTATGCCGCACAGCGGCAAACACAGCAAACGATGCCGACAGCAGTCGTTCCAGGCAGGCCCTGCCTATGCCGGAGGATGTGCCGGTGATGAAGATGCAGGGTTTCCGGCTTGTGGTCACTGCGTCAGTTAACGCGTACAATGTCAGAATACCTCCGATCAGGGGGTTGATGGAATCCACTGACTGATGGTCGGCTCGGTGAAGGCCGGTAGCGAACCGTTAGGCATCCTCAGCGCCTCCAGGTTTGCGGCAAAGACGTCACGCCAGTAGCTAACGCTGATTTTTGCGCCGCTGAAATTGCTGGTCCTGGAGACAAACGCGCCGGTCGGGTCATAGATATCCAGATAATAAGCGGTTGCACTGCTCACCACCTTTGAACAGAGCAGATAGATAAAGCCGGTGTACTCGGCAGCTATGTCAAGGTAGGTGTAATCCGACGCCGAATATTTCAAGGTAAACATTGAGGCTGTGCCGCCGGATACTGAGAACGCCTGTACCGGTGAGCCGCCGGTATCAAACGCCTGTACGCGGTTGTTGGATGTCTCAAGTATCAGGATCAGGCCGCTGGCCGTCACGGTGGCGCAGAGAGGTCCGTTCAACAACCCTTCCCTGGTGCCGGGTCCGCTGTATGCAGCAGCAGGGGAGGCGTTTGCATCTGCGACGGCGGCCTGCGGCAGGGTGAGCACTTCAAGTTTACTGAGTGACCGGTTGATGCTGATGATCTTGCCATTGGGATGCAGCAAGAGGGCATCGGAAGAAAAATTCAGCTTGCCCCAGGCCTTGTTCGAGCCAGGCCCGTCAATGGTTGGTTTTCCGTTCAGATCAAGCCGAATCTGGCGTATGTAGTTGTTCGTGCTGCTGACATCTACATAGAAGTTACGCTGGCTCTTGCTGTCTCCCATCAGGTCGTACGTCGTTCTGAACTGCGACGACTGGCCCGATGAAATGATGGCGCCCTGTTCCGGATTCTGCGTGAGGGAAAGATTACCGTAAAAGTATTGCTGCCCTCCAACACCGTACCCCTGCCAGGTATAACCCACCGAGGCAAAGGTATTGCTGTTGGTCACATTCAGAATCTGGCAGATCTGGCCTGCCGACTGGCTGCACTGGGCCAACTGGCCCGGCGGTGTGGTAGTTGCGGTCCAGATATGCTGACCTGAGGCATTAAGGGCGGTTTTCTGCTTGTGTGAATAGAAGGTGGTGCTGTCAAGCGGCACCTTGTTCTCGGTAATGGTCATTGAGAAGGCGCTCTTGGTGTTGTCATCCACCAGCGTGGCCTGTCCGGCCAACCAGTTGGTTTTTGAATAGAAGCCGACAGCCAGTGCAATCGAGCCGCCGTAAGGCACATTGGGGATTGTGACCGTGATCGGCGCTGTCTGCGTGGTGGCAGGCATTGTTCCCCGGTACTGAATCGGGGTTGAACTGTCAATCAGATTGCCGCTTGAATCTAGCATCTGGCAGGTGGCTGTAAGCACGTAGTAGGTGGCTGTTGAAGGGAAGCCAAGGGGGTCTTGGGGATCGTGGCTGATGCTCACGGTTATGTCATGGGCCAGGTTAACGGTCTTGACGTAGTTCCAGGGCGAGTTAAGGCACTCTGCCGAGGTGGTGGTGATCTGGGCTGCACAGGCCATGCAGCCGATGGCGTTCATGATTTCACCCACAAACGGGACGGCGTCATTAATTTCACCGATTGCCAGACATTCCAGCAAGGCAGGCACCAGCGACGTTGATTTGGCGGCCCATCCCAATAACTCCTCACCTATTTTAACCCCCAGATCGGCAAAGGCCTTGTAGTCGGCGTAGGCAAAGGCCTGTACAATGGTGGTGAGCAACTCTCCGAACATTGCAAGGCAATCCAGGAACATCGCGACACCTTCCCGCTCCTTGAACTCAGCGAACGAGGATCCGGCAGCCATGCAGAGGAACAGGCTGGGGCAGGCCAGGTCAAAGACAGCAGTCAGCGTAACCCCGACCCCGAGGCTGTTGTACTGGTCGTCGCCATGCCCCAGGGTGTTACCGATGATCTGGAACTTGCTGGCCATGGCCGGCACCGGGATTGTGACATCATCAGACGTATGGCCTGCAGGAATCCCCATCACCACAATCGGTGTGCCGATCACTTTCAGAAATTTGTCATAGGTGCCGTCATACCCGGAAAGGGTAAAATAGTTACTGTACTGGCTGAAAAAGCTGGCCGGAATGCTGCTGACAGGAATCGGTTTGTTGTTGGAATCCAGGTAACGCACGAACATACCCAGGTGGCGCAGGTAGCTGTTGGTAACCGTTGATTTTGCGATCAGGTTGCTTCCATCAGGAGAGATGCTGTCAAGGTCAAGCGCATAGCCGCCGCCGGTGCAGACATCGGTGAGCGTATATTTCACACCGCTGGCTGCTAGATTTTTACGTGCCGTGGTGTTGGCGTTGGTGTTGGTGACGCCATTCTGGAAGATAGACAGCTTGCCCTGCAATGTATCGTTCGGGCCGGCCTTTGACCTGTTTGCGTACAACAGGGGGTCATCCTTGATTAACGCCGTTACGGTCCCCATATCGCCACCCAGGAACGGCTGAACAAAGTCACTGTACTGCGTGATCTGCACCGGAGTGCCGTCTTTCTGATAGTACGGTTTTCCCGAAGCATCGGTAAGCGTCTTGCAAGTTGCCCAGGCGCCTCCCTGTGACCGTATCGCCATGGCGCTGTCCTGATTGTTCTGCTCTATCAGATTTTTCTGCACATATGCAGCGCTGTCGGCATCCAGTGAGGTACAATCGGGAAAGTTAAAGATAATGCTGGTTGCATTGTCAAACGGAGTAATCATGACGTCTTCGGCAACCAGATCGATTGCCGTGGCAAGCTCAAAATTGCCCCCATAGAGTTTGCCCTTTTGTGACAGATACTTGCCGGATTTACGCAGTTTAAAAGCCTTTTCGATAGAAGCCCTGGGGGTATGCAGGTATCCCCCTGCAGGTTTCCAGCCGGTTGAGCTGAGTGGTTGCCCCTTGGGAATATACCGCACCATACAAAGTTGCGGCCTGCCGGCCGGAAGCACCACATCCACGGCATGGTGCGTCATGTTCCTGTCAGGGATCATCTTGAGGAAAGAGTTTGTTGCTCTGGCCTGCAGCCGGTGCGTGTCAAGAGTTTCGGTCAGCAGGATCTTTTGAGCCCCCACGATCAGGTAAAAATCAGCAGTGTCCGGTTAGAAAGTTGCATTGGCCGGATTGCTCTTTAAATAACGAATAAAAGTAGCCTGTTAGCGAATATTTTGCTTGACTTTTGAGAAAATATTTCGGCGGCGCAATTTCATAACCATCTAATACTATTGGAGTTATGAATGCCGCGACAGCTACGTCCCCTGATGCGCCGCCGTGAACCATTGTCGT
>DIUB01000076.1 GCA_002422265.1 Geobacter sp. UBA6169 | reverse complement strand
GGGGGCGCCTCAAGCGTGACCCTGCGGTTTCAAGATTCTTTTGCCCTGCCGTCGGCGGTGATCGGCTACCTGATGAAGCTGGTTAACCGCGACAAGGTACGCTTGACCCTGCTGGCCGGCGATCAGCGGCTGTATGCGCTGCTGGATGAGCTGAAACTGCTGGAGGCCTTCGGGGTGCGCCAGATCGGCTGATCAACCATGAAAATCGGCCTTTGTGTGACCCTGTTGTGCCTTTTCTTCCGAACAACGGTGGTGCAGGCCGTTGATCGTGAGCTGATAGTGGTACCGCTGCCGCTGGAGCAGCCGGAGGCGGTGATCGCTGCAACCCGGCCCCTGGCTGCTCTGCTGTCTGAGCGTCTGCAGCAGCCGGTGCAGGTGAGATATATCGCCAGCTATCAGGATATTCTGGAACAGTTTCAGCGTGGTACCATTGATATCGTGCACCTGGGGCCGCTGCCCTACCTGAAGCTGCGTCAGATGAAGATCGGTGCAGAGCCGCTGGCGGTGGTAAATGAAGCGGACGGAGCTGCCGCCTACAGCTGTGCCCTGGTAACCGGGTTTGACGGACCGTCCGGCGTAGCCCGCGTGAAAGGGCCGCTGGCCCTGACCCAACCCCTTTCTACCTGCGGACACCTGACTGCAGCCTATCTGCTGAACCGGCAGGGAAAAAACATTGAAAAGCTGCACTACAGCTATCTGGGTAACCATGACAAGGTTGCCCTTGCCGTGGCCAGGGGCGGTTATCAGGCCGGTACCATGAAGACGGTGCTGGCGGCAAAATATGCCGATCTGGGGTTGCGGGTGCTGGCAGAGACGCCGCTCTTTCCCGGGTTTTTGCTGGTGGCCAATCGCGCCAATCTGCCGCCGCAGCGGATAGAGGAACTGCGTAAGGTGTTGCTGGGATTGACCGCCCGGGAGCGTAGCAGGCTTGAGTTGGGCAAATACGGGTTTTCCCGGGTGGTGGAGGCGCAGTATGAACAGCTGGAACGGTATCAGTCCCGCAAAGGTGAGTGATGGAACTGCCCCGCATTCAACATAAACGCACCCTGGCTGTTACGTTGCTGCTGTCGCTGTTGACCTGGCTGGCCGGTTTTGCCTACCTGCAGCATGAGCGCAACCTGCAGGAAGAGCTGCAGCTGCAGGGAGCGGCCCATGCACAGCAGGTGGCCTGGCAGGCGGTCAGTACGGCCCACAAGGTGGCGATGCAGTCATATTTTGACGGGCTGATGGATCGGCCGGTGGTGCTTGAGTGTATGGCTGCGGCAGCCGGTGATGATCTGCAGCGCCAGGTGGCAGCCCGGGCGCGGCTGTACCGGGAGCTGTTCCCGCTCTATGAGCAGCTGATGCAGCGTAATGTACGGCAGCTGCATTTTCATACCCCGGACAGCCGTTCCTTTCTTCGTTTTCATGCCCCCCGCAATTCCGGAGATTCGCTGGTGGCCTCCCGTCCTTCGGTGGTGACCGCCAACCGGACCTTGAAGCCGGTTTTCGGTTTTGAGACCGGGCGGGTCATTATCGGTTTCCGCAATGTATTTCCGATCGTGCATAAGGGCAAGCACCTGGGCAGTGTTGAGCTTTCCCAGCCCTTTGAGGCGATCCGTCGCGGTCTGTACGAGCTTGAGCCGCAGAACGAGTATCTGCTGCTGCTGAAAGGATCGGTGCTGCTGCCCAAGCTGCTGGAGGAACACCAGAAGTGGTACGCACCTTCGCAGATCTCACCGGACTGGCTGGTGGAGGATCCCCTGCGGGAGCTGCCGGACAGCTCCGCACCGCTCAGCTGGGCCACCCGCCAGTTGTATGCGCAGCTGAGGGCTGCAAAGGATTTTCAGCAGCTACTCGTACAGGAGATGCCAGGTGCCGTTGCCCTGCAGCACGAGGGCAGGCTGACCCAGGTGGGGGTGATCCCCCTGCAAGATACCGATGGCACCATCAGTGCGGCCTTGATCAGTTTTGAACCGGCGCCGCAGCTGGCAGAACTGTATCGCGGCTATCATCTGAATCTGCTCTTTTTTACCGTGCTGGTGTTGTTTGGCGGAACGGCCCTGTTCCTGTTTCTGTATAACCTGCAGACCCGGCTTGAACAGGAACAGCAGCTGGGGCTGATTACTGCCAATATCGCCGACGGCGTCTATGTGATGGACAGCCGGGGGGTAATCTCCTTTGCCAACCGGCGGGCCGCCGAACTGTTGGGATACCGGGGGGATGAACTGCTGGGGGCCGTTGCCCATGACCTGTTCCATTACCACGGTATCCCCGGTGCGGTTCCCCTGGAGCAGTGTCCGATCTATCAGGTGATACAAACCAGGGGACGCTATGAGGGAGAAGAACAGTTTGTGGACAAGCAGGGGCAGCTGCTGACCGTGCAGGTTGCCAGCCAGGCGATGCTGGCAGGTGAGCGGGTGGTGGGGTCAGTCTCAGTCTTTCGGGATGTGAGTGAGCAGAAACAGCTGGAGGAACAGCTGCGGCTCAGCTCCATTACCGATCCCCTGACCGGGGCCTATAATCGCCGTTTTCTGCAGGAAAGCCTGCTGAAAGAGTTGTACCGGGCCGAACGTCATGGCAGTCAGTTCAGCGTGGTGATGCTGGATATCGACCACTTCAAGCAGGTGAACGACCGGTACGGTCATGGTGTCGGTGATCAGGTGCTGCAATATCTGGTGAGGCTGGTGCAGGGGAGGATCCGCACCTCAGACCTGCTGGCCCGCTGGGGCGGAGAAGAGTTTATGCTGTTGCTGCCGGCAACCCCGGTTACCGCTGCCGTTGCCCTGGCTGAGGAACTGAGGGCAGCGCTGCAGGATGGTCAGATCGAGGGGGTCGGCACGGTTACGGCCAGCTTCGGGGTGACCGGCTGGCTGCCCGGAGACACGGTTGATCTGATGCAGCAACGGGTAGACCGGCTGCTGTATCAGGCCAAGGAATCGGGCAGGAACTGCGTTAAAGCTGACTGACTGTCTGTTGGACAGACCGGAAGAGCGCCGGTTCAGAAAGGAGAGAAATGGTATGAAACGAATGATGCTGTTGAGTATGGTCCTTTTGATGGCGCTGGTGGTGAGCAGTCCGGTAATCGCAGCTGATCTGGCCGAGGTGAAGGCACGGGGTGTGTTGCGCCACCTGGGGGTGCCCTATGCCAACTTTGTAACCGGCAGCGGTGACGGCTTTGAAGTGGAACTGACCCGAAAGTTTGCCGAGCATCTGGGGGTGAAGTACGAATACGTGAAGACTGATTGGGCTGCTGTGGTTCAGGATCTGATCGGCAGAAAAGTGAAGGCAAAAGGGGAGGATGCTGAGTTTCTGGAGGAAGTTCCCGTACGGGGCGACATGATCGCCAATGGCTTCACCATCCTGCCCTGGCGTGAAAAGGCGGTCAATTTTGCTACGCCTACCTTTCCCAGCCAGATCTGGCTGATTGCGCGGGCCGACTCAAAAATCAGGCCGATCAAACCAGCCAGAAGCATCCAGCAGGATATTGCCGCCACCAAGGCCCTGATGAAGGGACGCACGGTGCTTTCCATGGAAAATACCTGTCTTGATCCACGCCTGTATAACCTGGAAGCCACCGGCGCCAAAGTGATCTGCACCAGGGGGCAGCTGAACGACATGGCGCCGGCGCTGTTGAAAGGGGATGCTGAAACAACCATTCTGGATGTTCCTGATGCGCTGATTGCCCTGCAGAAATGGCCGGGCAAACTGAAGGTCATCGGGCCGGTATCAGACCGGCAGCTGATGGCCCCCGCCTTTGCCAAAGATGCGCCGCAACTGCTGGCAGCCTACAACCGGTTTATTGAAACACAGCGTAAAAACGGCACCTATATGAAGCTGATCAACAAGTATTACCCGACAGCGCGTACGTTCTTTCCTGATTTCTTCAAGGGGGTAAAGTAGGGCCCGGCTCTATGGCTCCAGGGCGTTCAATGATACTGGTTCGGCAAGGACTGGCCATGCTGCTGGTGCTTGCCGTGATCAGTTATATCGGCTTTCTGCTGTATGCCCAGTATCAGGCCCAGTCTGAACTGCATCGGGTTGCGCTGGGGCGCTTTGTCAGCGAGAATGACAAGCGGGCTGTTGCGGCAGCAAACTTTCTGGCCGATCGGATGAACGACCTCTCCCAACTGGCTGAAAACCGCGAGCTGGCACTGTATTATGAGAACAAGGCACTGGGCATGACTCAGGAGTATGGCCTGGGGGCCAGCCTGGTCATTGCCGAGGAGCTGTTTGCCAATTTCAGAAAAAACAAGCGCCTGAAGGATCAGGAGCTGTTTTCCAGAATTGTGTACCTTGATGCTTCAGGTACGAAAATGCTGGACCTGCAGGGAAAAACCACCTTTGACGACCGCTCGGTCAACTGGCATTCCTATCTGAAACCGGAACAGCGTAAGCCTGGTTTACTGTTTGAGGCCTCCCGTCCGGTCGACAGTGTTGTGGTCAGCCATCCGGTGTTGTTTAAAGGCAGTTATGTTGGTCAGGTGCTGGGCTGGATTCCGCTGGCCCTGTTCTATGAGCAGTATCTTGCCGTAACCACCCGCGACGCAACGTTTCTTACCGCACTCAGTTATGATAACCGTTACATTCGCCTGCCCTCGGATCTGTACAGGATTCTCCCGCCTGACCTGCTGCCGGAGCCGATGCTGGTGAAAAGCAGAACACCCTACTTGATTCAGCTGCCGCAGGAAGACAACACATCACACCAAAACGAGGTCCTGGCAACCTATACGCCACTTGAACAGACACCGTTCGGGCTGGTTACCCTGTACCGTGATTACGCGGCAAAGGGAGAACGCCAGTCCCGGTTGCTGCTGTATGCCATGGCTGCTGCCGGTCTGCTGCTGCTGGCCGGCAGTATGGTCTTCATGCGCGTCAGTATTCGCAATGCAAGCCTGCTGGTGCATCTGGAAGAGAGCGCACTGCGGGAGAAAATGATTGCTGAAAAGAACAGCTCGCTTCAGAAGGCCATGGATGCGGCTGAGGCGGCCAGCCAGGCCAAGAGCGCCTTTCTGGCCAATATGTCCCATGAGATCAGGACACCCATGAACGGCGTGATCGGCATGACTGAACTCTGTCTGGATACTGACCTGAACAGGGAGCAGCGCAGCTATCTTGAGGCGGTTAAATGTTCTGCCGATAACCTGCTGACCATTATTAACGATATTCTTGATTTTTCAAAGGTTGAGGCAGGCAGGATTGACCTGGTTGAAGAGCCGTTTCACCTGCGGACCACCATCGGACAGGCGTTGCGCAGCGTGGCGGTCAAGGCGGTGGAAAAGGGGCTTGAGGTTACCTTTTCTCCTGCTGTTGACCTGCCGGATCAGCTGCTGGGGGATCCGGGACGGCTGCGTCAGATTCTGCTGAACCTTGTGGGCAATGCGGTCAAGTTTACCGATAAGGGTCAGATTGTCGTGTCGGCATCACTAAAGGAGGCTGAGCCCGATGGCAGCTGCCTGCTTTCATTCAGCGTGGCAGACCAGGGTATCGGTATCTCTGAAGAGCAGCAGCAGCGTATTTTTGATCCTTTTGAACAGGCGGATATCTCGACCACAAAGACCTATGGCGGTACCGGGTTGGGGTTGGCCATAACCCGCAGCCTGGTGGAGCTGATGGGCGGCACCCTGTCGCTGGAGAGCACCCTGGGCAGGGGGAGTACTTTTACCTTTACGGCACGCTTCAAGCCTGCCCTGTCAGCCCCCCTGCGCTGCGATGATCTGCAGGGCAAGCGGGTGCTGGTGGTTGATGATGTTGAGCTGAACCGCACCATGCTGGAGCGCTTTCTGACACAGTGGGGGATGGAGGTGGCCAGTGCCTGGAGTGCGCAGGAGGCCTTCCGGCTGCTGCAGCAGAACACTGCCCGTTTTGATCTGGCACTGCTTGACGCCCATATGCCGGAAGAAGACGGCTGGCAACTGGCTGCCAGAATCCGTAACAACAGGGCGTTTGACGCAGTGGCGCTGGTAATGATGCCCAGTGTCGGACTGCGGGGCGATGCGCACCGTTGCCGCGAGCTTGGCATCAGCGGCTATCTGGTCAAGCCGGTTATTCATGGCGAGCTGTATGATCTGCTGAGAATGGTGCTGGGGCTTGACCAGCGCGAGACTGAAGAGCGGCAGCCGGTTACTGCCCATACCGTGGCTGAAGAGCGCAATCGGCTGCAGATACTTGCCACCGATGATGTGCCGGTCAATCAGGAGCTGATACGGGCGATTCTGGAGAAAAGAGGGCACTGCGTTACGCTTGCTTCCAATGGGCGGGAAGCGATTGAGGCGTGGCGAAGCGGTACCTTTGATCTGTTACTGATGGATGTCCAGATGCCGGATATGGATGGTCTGACGGCAACCAGGCTGATCCGGGAAGAAGAGGCAAGCCGCGGGTGCCATGTGCCTGTTATAGCCATGACCGCCTACGCCATGCCGGGAGATCGTGAACGATGTCTGCAGGCCGGTATGGATGATTATGTTGCCAAGCCGATAGACCCTGAGGAGCTGATGGCGGTGATCGGGCGCAACAGTGTAAAAGGTGTGGCAGCAGCACCGGCTGCTCCGGCTGTAGTCACGGCAGTGGCGCAGTCGGCTGCCGATGAGCAACCGGTCTTTGATCGTGCTGCGCTGCTGTTCAGGCTGGGAGGGGCCGAGTCGCTCCTGCCCCGTTTTCTGGGGCTGTTCTATGGAAGCGTGGCAGACAACCTGAAGGGATTAGGGCAGAGCCTGGAGACCGGCGACTGGGAGGCCTGCCGACGCTACGCCCATACCATAAAAGGTGCATCTGCAAATGTGGGGGCCATGCAGTTGAGGGAAGCGGCTATAGGGCTTGAAGTGGCTGCCCGCAATCAGGATGAGGATGCCGTACGGCAGGGGGTTGGTGAAGTTGAACTCTGTTTTGCATGCTTCAAGCAGCAGACTGCCGCTGATGCCGGAGTTTGCTAATACGATATCCGAGATTCAGAATTTCCCTTCTCCATGAGGGAGAAGGTGGCCGAAGGCCGGTTGAGGGGGCAGCAGCGTCTTGAAA
>DIUB01000089.1 GCA_002422265.1 Geobacter sp. UBA6169 | reverse complement strand
CTACCTGCCAGGGCTGTACCACCTGGTGTCCCATCGAAATCTACGTCCAGGAAGGCCGGGCCGTAAAAGTACGGGGCAACCAGCTGTCCAAGGCCAATGGCGGCTATGTCTGCCCCCGTGGGCACCTGATCATCCAGCAGACCTACGACCCGGACCGGATCAAGGTGCCGATGAAGCGGACCAACCCCCAGAAAGGGCGCGGCATTGACCCGAAATTCGTGCCGATCACCTGGGACGAGGCAGTGGATACCATTGCCGACAAGATCATGGCGTTGCGCAACAACAAGGAAACCCACAAGTATATGCTGATGCGCGGTCGCTACTCTGATCATAACGCCATCCTGTACGACAACCTGACCAAGATGATCGGTTCCCCAAACAATATCTCCCACAGCTCCATCTGCGCCGAGGTGGAGAAGATGGGCTCCTTCTTTACTGAAGGGTTCTGGGGCTATCGTGACTATGATCTGGACAAGATGAAGTACCTGATCTGCTGGGCCTGTGATCCGCTCTCATCCAACCGTCAGGTCCCCAATGCCATCACCAAGTTCAACCGCCTGCTGGACGAAGGCACGGTGGTGGCCATTGACCCGCGCATGAGCAACACCGCTGCCAAGGCCCACCACTGGCTGCCGGTCAAGCCTTCGGAAGACGGCGCCCTGGCCAATGCCATGGCCCATGTGATCCTGACCCAGGGGCTCTGGAACAAGGAGTTCTGTGGCGATTTCAAGGATGGCAAGAACCTTTTCAAGGCCGGACAAGCCGTTGATGAGGCAGCCTTTGCCGAAAAATTGACCCACGGCCTGGTCAAGTGGTGGAACCTGGCCCTGAAGGACGCCACCCCGGCCTGGGCTGCCAAGCTGACCGACATTGAGGCAAAGAAGATCGTTCAGATTGCCACCGGTTTTGCCAAGGCAGCGCCCCACTGCGCGGTCTGGTACGGCCCCAACATGCAGCCCCGCGGCACCTACGCAGCCATGTCCATGCATGCCCTGAACGGCCTGGTAGGCGCCACTGACAGCGAAGGCGGACTCTTTGTACCCCAGAGCGCCCCCAGCAGCAGCTATCCCAAGTTTGACGCCTTCCAGGACGATGTTGCCAAGGCAGGGGCCAAGAACAAGAAGATCGACCAGCGCGGCTACCTCAAGTTCCCGGCCATGGCCAGCGGCAAGCCGGGCAGTGGCGTGGTTGTCAACAATGTGCCGAACGCTATCCTGGCCAAGGATCCCTACGATATCAAGGTGGCCATCGGTTACTTTAACAACTTCAACTTTTCCGGCACTGAAGCAGCCCGCTGGGACAAGGCCCTGGCCCAGGTGCCGTTCTTTGCCCATATCGTCACCATGGCTTCCGAGATGTCCATGTTTGCCGACATAGTGCTGCCGGCCGCCATTCACCACTCTGAAGACTGGGCTATTGTCCGCAGTACCGCCAACTGTCACTCCCATATCTCAATCCAGCAGCCGCTGGTGAAAAAACTGTTTGACGTTAAGGGTGCCGAGACCGAGTTTGTCTGGCTTTTGGCCGAAAAACTCAATGCCAAGGGGTTCCCCAATGTGCTCAACTGGCTGAAGAGCTATAAGGATCCGGAAAGCGGCAAGGTGCCGGCCACTGCCGAAGAGTTTGCCCTCTTTGCCACCAAGATCCGCAGCAAGAAGGCCTGGGATCCGGTCGAGAACAAGGACTACAAAGGTGACCGCCCCAGCGGTTGGGCTGATTTTGTGGAAAAAGGGGTCGTCAACACGCCGCGCTTCAAGTTCCGTCAGAAGTGGGAGAAAGGCTTCCCCAACACGGTGACCAAGAAGTTCGAGTTCTACAGTGAGACCTTGAAGAAAGCACTCACTGAGCATGCTGAAAAGAACAAGACCACGGTGGATGCCGTGCTTGAGGCCACCAACTATGTTGCCCGGGGCGAGCTGGCCTTTGTGCCCCACTACGAGCCGCCCAAACGTCATGGTGACCGCAAGCAGTATCCGTTTGACCTGATTGACATGAAGTCCCGCCTCAATCGTGAAGGCCGTTCTGCCAACCTGCCCTGGTACATGGAGTTCAAGAAGGTTGACCCGGGTGACAGCAGCTGGGATGACGTCATTCAGATCAACCCGGCAGACGCCAGGAAGCTGGGCATCAAAGAAGGGGACATGGTCAAGGTAACCTCTGTGATCGGCAGCCTGGTGGTCAAGGCCCGGCTCTGGGAAGGGATCAAGCCCGGCACGGTAGCCAAGTGCTTCGGCCAGGGGCACTGGGCCTATGGCCGGGTGGCCTCCAAGGAGTTCGGCAAGACCGCCCGCGGCGCCAACTTCAATGAAATCATGCCTGACGATTATGATCGTCTGAGCGGCTCAACGGCTCGCAACGGCGGCTTTACCGGCGTCAAGATCGAGAAAGCTTAGGAAAGGGGGAATCTGATATATGGCTAAGAAACAGTACGGAATGGTCATTGACCTTCAGAAATGTGTCGGCTGCGGCGCCTGCGCCCTGGGCTGTAAGTCCGAGAACAACACCCAGGCCCGGGCTAACGGCCAGAGCTTCAACTGGGCCGACTTTAGCTTCGAGGCAAAAGGAAAGTTTCCCAACGTGCAGTACACCGCCATGCCGGTACTTTGTAACCACTGTACCGATGCACCCTGTGTCAAGGTCTGTCCGGTTACTCCCAAGGCAATGTTCAAGACGCCGGACGGCATCACCATGCACAATGATGAACGCTGCATCGGCTGCCGCATGTGCCAGAAGGCCTGTCCCTACAGTGTGAACAACCTCGATAAGGATAAAAAGGCTCAATACTCGGTCATCAGTGCCAACGGCGATGTAGTTCATGCCGCTTCCAGGGACACGACTGAGATAATCAAGGGCTGCACCTCTTCCGGGGCAGAGCTGGCCAAAAAAGCCGGGGCGGTCATTCCCAATCATCATAAGTACAGCCACCCGGATTACGAGAGTATCCGCAAGCCGAATGTGGTTGAGAAATGTATCTTCTGTGCTCACCGGGTAGCCAAAGGGATGGAGCCTACCTGTGTGGCCGTCTGCCCCTCCAAGGCACGTCTGTTTGGTGATCTGAACGACGCATCAAGTGCACCGGCACAGACGCTGAAAAAATTCAAAGGGTTCCGCCTGAAGGAAGAGAAGAAGACCAAGCCGAACGTCTATTACGTGCGTTCATTCAAGGCAGCCCCCAAGGCCTGACCCGGCTTTGGCACCAGCTGTGGTTTACGCAAGAACGTCGGGGTGGGGTCTTATGTCCCATCCCGACTTTTTTAGGAGATGATGCCTGATGACTGTAGCCGAAACCCGTTCCCTTGCCCGAGAAAACGCCTATCGCCTGCTGGCAGCCTGTTACTATTCACCCAACAGACTCTTGCTTGAAGAGTACTGCTTTCAGAATCTGGCAATCATTCTGGCGGAGCTGTCATCGGAGGCGGCTGCTGCGGCAGCAGAGACAGCAACACTGGTTGAGACAATCGACCTGCAGGAGCTGCTGGTTCAGCATAGCAGATTGTTTGTGGGACCGTGTCAACTGCCGGCACCGCCCTATGGTTCGGTATGGCTGGAGCAGGAAAAGAGCCTGATGGGTGCTACCACGGTTCAGGTTGCCAATTTTTACACTGACTGCGGTTTGCAGCTGGCTGCAGGGACCTACCAGGTACCCGACCAGATAACCGTTGAGTTGGAATTCATGTCCTATCTGGTGTTTAAACAACGGGAGGCAGCACTGGCAGGCAACCGCGAAGAGGCAGACCGTCAGGTCGGTCTGCAGAAGGAGTTTCTGGAAACGTTTCTACTGCCGTGGTTGACCCCCTTTACCGATGCCGTGATCAATGACGGCGAGGCTCCTGCCTACATGGCCCTGGCCCGTTGTACCAGGCTTTTTGTGACTGCAGATTGGGAGTATCTGCACCATGCTGAAAACGACTGAAACGATAGTGACCGGCAGCAGGGATGACATCTGTTGCGAGCAGTCCCGCTGTTTACGGGTCCGTTTCAATGAAAGCAGGTGTGAACAGTGTCGGGTTATCTGTCCGACAGCTGCCATTGCACTGGATCAGGGCCTGCAAATAGACAGTGAGCGCTGCAGCGGCTGCCTGCTCTGCAGCAGTGTCTGCCCCGCCGGCGCACTGGAACTGTCCGATGACTTCCTTGGTTGTGTTGCCCAGCTTGCCAAAGTACCGGAACCGGTATTGGGCTGCTGTCGTACCAGAGAGCAGTCCAACGGCTGGCTGGCCTGTCTGGGCGGGCTCTCCGATGAACATCTGCTCTATCTCAGCCACCGTCTGAGCGGTACCCTGACGCTCAATCTCGCGCACTGTGCCGATTGTCCCAACAGCAGCATGCTGCCGCTGCTGCTGGCTCGTCTGGACAGGCTTGTCTCTGGCAGAAGCTGCAGTATCAAAACCGTGAATACGGCAGATGCGATTCACCATCGCGCAGAGAGCGTAGACCGCCGCAGCTTCTTCAAGTCCTTCCGCACCTCGCTCTTCCAGACCGCTNNAAACGGGTGCCGGAGCGTCGGTTGCTGCTGTTGCGTGTGCTGGAGGTTGTTGAGCAGCAGAAGAAAAAGCAGCTGGAAGAGCGTTTCTTTGGCAGGATCACGTTTAACGAGGCCTGCACTGCCTGCCAGGCCTGTGCCGCCATTTGCCCCACCGGTGCCCTCGGAAAAAACCGTGTGCAGCCGGACAACCCGCCGTTATTCACCGCAGCAGACTGCACCGCCTGCGGCCTGTGTGTCGAGTTCTGCATGGATCAGGCACTGGTCTTGCGGTAGCAGGCAGCAGGCCTTTACAGCCTCAGGACTGCCCCTGTCCGTGGCGTGGCCCTGACGGAACCAGCACGGACTGCGGTCTGCCGGTGTGGTATCCCTGTACCAGATCAATGCCCATTCCGTGTACGGCCTGCAGCAGCGCCTCATTTTCAATATACTCGGCAATGGTTTTGATGCCGAATTCCCTGGCCAGCACTGACAGGGTCTTGACAAAGGCCATGTCTTTGGGGTCGTTCAGCATGTTGCGGACAAACAGGCCTTCGATCTTGACAAAGTCAATCGGCAGACGACGGATGTACTGGAATGAAGAGAAGCCGGAGCCAAAGTCGTCAATGGCAAACTTGAATCCTTCCAGCTTCAGATTCTGCACAAACTGCTCCAGCAGGGTCATGTTCTTGACCGTTTCCCGTTCAGTGATCTCGAATACCACCTTGTCATGGGCAATCCGGTAGCGGTTGGCCAGGTTAATGACCGATGGCACAAACTCCTTCACTATCAATGATTTGGGTGAAAGGTTGACAAACAGATAGCCATCGTAGCCGTGCGCCTCGGCCAGGGCAAAGACCTTTTCCATCAGGATCGTGTCAAGGCGGCTGACCACGCTCAGCTTCTCGGCAATCTCAATGAATTCGGAGGCCGGGATTACCTGGTCCCCCACGATCACCCGGCAGAGCACCTCGTTACAGACCACCTGCGTTCCGTCGCTGCTGACGATCGGCTGGAAGTAGGGGACGATCAGCTTCTCCTCCAGGGCATGCAGCAGTACCTTGGACATCTCGCTGCTCTTCTGGAAGACCTCGACCACATCATCATTCGTCGGGGCAATAATGCAGTTCTTGCCCTGGGTCTTGGCCTTGTAGGTCATGTTGTCGGCAAACAGGAACAGATCCTTGGGGCTCTTGGCATGCTCGGGTGAGATTGCGTAACCAATGGAAGCGGTACCGCGAATCTTGGTGCCGTCAGCCGTCACCAGGGTCATGGTCTCCATTGCCTCACGGATCCGTTCCGCCACCATGTGTACCTGTGACTGGTCGGCATCGGGCAGGATAATCGCAAACTCATCGCCGCCGTAACGGGCCAGGATATCCCCCAGCCGCAGGCAACCGTGCAGGGTGTCGGCGATCATCACCAGGTACTTGTCTCCCACCAGGTGGCCGTGGGTATCATTGATATGCTTGAAGTTGTCCAGGTCGATCACCAGCACGCCAAAGCTTTGTCCATGCCGTTCAGAACGTCCCACCTCATACCCCAGCAGCTCCCAGAATACCCGCTGGTTGAACAGGTTGGTCAGCGGATCGCGGGTGGCGTAGTATTCAAGGTCACGGGTGTATTTGTAGATGGCCTTGATGGAGCCGATGACGTTCAGGAGCGTGGTCAGAATACTGTTGATCACCAGCGACCGGACCGGGTCGGTCACCACCTGTGATTGCACACCGATACCCACCACACCGCCGATCTGGGGGGTATCCAG
>DIUB01000114.1 GCA_002422265.1 Geobacter sp. UBA6169 | reverse complement strand
GAGCGCTTTGTCCCCCATGTGGCAGTACTTTCCCATAACGAAATACCCCAGAATGTCAAAATTCAGTCATTAGGAGTGGTGACCTTCCATGCTGGTTAAGACTTTTCAAGCACCGACCATGACCGAGGCGTTGCGTCTGGTGAAGGCAGAACTGGGTCCTGACGCCATGATTATCTCGACCAAGAAGGAGAAGCAAGGCGGTATTCTGGGTTTCTTCAGCAAGCAGGTGGTCAAGGTTACCGCTGCCATAGATCCTCATGCACCACCTCCGTCCACTCCGTCACCACCACCTCCTCCTCAACGTGAATATCAGGAGCGTGAGCGGACCACCAAGGAGGCCTTTGAAAGCTCAATGCTTGCCCCGCTGGCCCGTGAGCTGCGTGACCTGCGTGAAAAGGTTGAACTGATGTCTCGCCGTGAGGAAGAACTCCGACAGCGTCAACAGGAGCAGGCTGCCCAACCGCCAGTTCAATCCAGGTCTGAAAATGCCATTAATCTTAATAATATCCCCCGTCAGGATTTGGAAGAAATCAAAAAACTGCTGCTCAGCACTCTGGTCAAAAACCAGGATGGCGGAGTCAAAACAGTGCAGTGGGCAGACGCCTCACCTGCAGGAACAGCAAGAGAACCTGCCGAAGAAGCACCTTGCCCGCCGTTGGTGCGGGAACTGGAACGACAGGGGGTGGAGCCTGAGTTACAGGAGAAGATCATAGCAACCCTCCAGACACTCCCGCCGGAACTGGGTGAGGAATCGCTGAAAAGCCGGCTGGGAGGTGCCTTTTCCAAGCTGATCCGCTTTGCCGGTAATCTGCGGATGAAAAAAAATGCACCCCGGATTATTGCGCTGGTGGGCCCAACCGGGGTCGGAAAGACCACCACCACCGCCAAACTGGCTGCCATGTATGCCCTGAACAAGGGCAACAAAGTGGCCCTGATAACCATGGATATCTTTCGGGTCGGCGCTGTTGAGCAACTGAAAACCTACACACGGATCATGGGGATACCGCTGGAGGTGGCCTCTACCCCCAAAGAACTTGAGCGGGCGGTGGAACGTCACGGTGACTGCGATCTGATCCTGATCGACACGGCAGGACGCAGTCACAAGGATTCGGAGAAGCTGGAAGAGATGAAGCTATTCCTGGAAAACACGATACAGGCCGATATCTACCTCTGTCTTTCAGCGACCACCAAGGACAGGGAACTGGAAGTTATTCTCAACCGGTTCAGCATTTTTCCGATCAGTAAAGTAGTGTTCACTAAGCTGGATGAGTCTGAAAGTGTCGGCTGCATCGTGAATCTGCTGCTGAAAGCAAACCTGCAGATCGCTTACTTTACCAACGGACAGCGGGTACCTGAGGATATTGAGGTTGCCACATCGGAAAAACTGGCAGAGCTGGTGCTGAAGGAGGGTGCGCAATGAGCGCAGTGCGCGGAACCGGCGATCAGGCCGATACCTTGCGACAGATGGCCAGAGCTGCCAAACAGCCGGGGCGTACTGAAGGCCCGGGTGGTGCGGTGGTTGATCAGCAAGGAATACGGGTCATTGCGGTCACCAGCGGTAAGGGGGGGGTCGGCAAAAGCAATGTAGTGGCTAATCTGGCCATGGCTCTGGCATCCCAGGGTAAAAGGGTGCTGATTGTCGATGCCGACCTGGGTGTTGGGAATCTTGACGTCCTTTTGGGGTTGTCGCCGCAGTACAACCTGAACCATGTCCTGTCCGGTGAAAAAGGGCTCTCAGAGATAATCGTTGAAGTGACGCCGAGCATCAAGCTGATACCTGCCGGATCCGGGGTGCAGGAATACACCAGCCTGGGACAGCATGAGAAACTGAAACTGCTTGATGAACTGGATATGCTGGAAGAGGTCTTTGACATCATGATCATCGACACCGAGGCAGGGATATCCGAAAACGTCACCTACTTTACCGTGGCCGCACAGGAAATTCTGGTGGTGGTGACGCCGGAGCCTACGTCTATCACTGATGTCTACGCGCTGATCAAGCTGCTGGCGACCCGTTATTCGGAACATCACTTCAAGGTGCTGATCAACATGGCCCGCGACAGTGAGGATGCGTTGGAGGTGTTCCGCAAGCTGGCCAATGTCGCCGGCAGGTTTCTTGATATCTCGCTGGATTACCTGGGATGCGTGGTGCGGGACGAACGTCTGATCGATGCCGTTAAAAAACAGAAAGCGGTCTTTGAGCTCTATCCGGAATCTGAAGCAGCCACCTGCTTTACCACCCTGGCCAAACGGGTGATCGAGAATACCCGCCCGATGCGGCTGAAAGGCAACATTCAGTTTTTCTTTCGCCGCTACCTGGAAGGTTCAGGAGGAGGCGGCCAATGACCATGTTCAAGGCGTACGAGGAACAGGCGGGTGAGCGCAGTCAGCAGCTACGGGAGACCATGATCACCTCCCACCTGCCGCTGGTTCGCTATCTGGTCAACCGCTTTATGGCCCAGTTGCCTGCGCACGTTGATCCGCAAGATATCTCCAGTGCTGCAGTTATCGGACTGATCAATGCAGCAGATCGCTTTGACCCGGAGCGGGGGGTGCTGTTCAAAACTTTTGCCGAGCAGCATATCAGAGGGGCTATCCTGGATGAACTGCGCGCCAATGACAATTTGAGCCGCACCATGCGTGATCGTAGCAAGATGGTAGAACGTGAGATGCATGCGCAGGAGCGCCGTTTAGGGCGCAATCCCAGTGCAGAGGAGATGGCCGAGGCGCTGCAGATCAGTCTGGATGACTATTACAGCCTGCTTGATGATATTCATGAGTACAGCTTTATCAGTCTGGAAGATAGCTGGGACGATGAGGAAGGGCACCCCTTAAGCCTGGCAGATGTGTTGGGTGACGATGAAGAGAAGAGCCCGCAGAATCGGGTCATGGCCGGTCAGCTGGCGCAGTCGCTGGGTACAGCCATCGAGGCGTTGCCTGAAAAGGAACGGCTGGCAGTAACCCTGTACTATTACGAAGAGATGAACCTGAAGGAGATCGGCGCGGTACTGGGACTGACAGAATCACGCATCTGTCAGATCCTCAGTCAAGCCATGGTACGGCTCAAGGGCAAGATGAAGCCGTTTCGTCCCTGACGAATGAATCAAAAGGAGAGATGGCTATGAATAGTGGTATGTATTCAGCTGTATCAGGCAACCTGGCGGCGATGAAACGTCTTGATATCATAGCATCAAATTTGGCCAACGCGGCTACCACCGGTTTTAAGCAGGACCGGCTGGCCTTTGAAAGCGTGCTTGCCGGCAACCGGAATCCGCCGGCAGTACCACCGGGCCAGACTGCCGACCCGGTGCTGTTGCAGGAACGTCTGTTGACCGACTATGCGCCCGGAGCTCTGGTTCAGACCGGAAACACCCTGGATCTGGCGTTACAGGGTGACGGTTTTTTTGCGGTCCGGACCACTGAAGGGGTGGCATTTACCCGCCAGGGGAGCTTCAGGCTCACCAGTGACGGAACCCTGGTGACGGTTGAAGGACATCCCGTACTGTCCAGGGCTGGTGAACGGCCGGAGGAGGGCCAGCCGATACGGATAGACCTGGCAGCCCAGGCAGGGGGCGGTAAACCGGTGGTGGACAGCCAGGGGAATATTACCCTGAATGGTGAACCGGTAGCCTCGCTGGCGTTGTATGATTTTGCCAAGCCGTACCAGCTGCGCAAGATGGCCGGCACGCTGTTTATGCCGGAAGGAGGCGCAGCTCCACAGCCGGCCGGTCCCCTGACCTCGGTCTATCAGGGGGCGCTGGAACAGTCGAATGTCAACACTATTGCTGAAATGGTACAAATGGTTCAAACCAGCCGTTTTTTTGAAAGTTGCCAGAAGGTGGTACGCAGTTACGATGATATGGCTGCCAAGGTCATCAACGACCTGGCACGCGTGTAAGCTGACCAAAGGAGACGAGAACCATGATGAGATCACTATGGACCGCTGCGTCCGGCATGAATACCCAGAGCCAGAATATCAACGTCATTGCCAACAACCTGGCCAACGTCAATACCACCGGGTTCAAGAAGAGTCGTCCCGACTTCCAGGATCTGATGTACCAGACCGTGCAAAACCCCGGTTCACCTTCCACCAATGCCGCCCAGGTACCGGCCGGTATCCAGTTCGGCATGGGTGCCCGTCTGGCAGCGGTTTCAAAACAGTTTACCCCGGGTGATTTTCAGAATACCGGTGGCCAACTGGATATTGCCATTGAAGGTGATGGATTTTTCCAGGTGCAGATGCCGGACGGAAGCACCTCCTATACCCGTGCCGGTGCCTTCAAGATGGACAGTAATGGCAGGATTGTTACGCCGGAGGGATATCCGATGTTGCCGGAAGTGGTCATTCCCAATAACTCCACCAAGATCACTATTGGCACCGATGGCACCATCTCAGCCGTGCAGGCTGGCCAGACCGCACCTTCCACAGTAGGGAATATCGAGCTGGCAAATTTTACCAACCCGACAGGGTTGTCCTCGATGGGACGCAACTTTTACCAGCAGACTGACGCGTCCGGCAACGCTACTACCGGTACACCGGGGCAAAACGGTTTGGGAACAACGGCGCAGGGATTTCTTGAGATGAGCAATGTTAACGTTGCCGAAGAGATGGTGAACATGATTATCGGCCAACGGGCCTATGAGGCCAACTCCAAGGCGATCAGCACCTCGGATGAGATGCTGCAGCTGGCCAATAACCTGAAGCGGTAATCTGATGAAGCTGTTGAGAGGCATACTGGCAGCAACTCTTGTGCTGCTGGTGGTTCTGTCCGCATGTGCGGATGCTGCGCAAAAGCCGCTTGCCGAACCGGAAATTCGTGCCGCTGTCGAACGCCTGTTGGCCCAAAAGCAGGCAGCGACAGGTTGGGAAATCAGCATCAGGCAGTTGTCTGTTCCACGTGGCGTCGCTACCAGCGTGGGCACCCGCGAAATTGAAATCATTGCTCCTGGGGGCTGGAGCGGGTGGGAACCGGTCAGTCTGGCCCTCGTAGTACGGGTAAACGGTCGAGTAGAGAAGAATCTGTCGTTACGACTGCTGGTGGATGCGCGAGCTGATATGGTGGTGGCGGCACGGCAGCTGGCAGCGAATGCCGTCCTGACAGCTGATGACCTGCAGGTTGTGAAACATGAGGTAGCCCAGGCCGGCGGTCAACCACTTGCGCGCGTCAGCGAAGCGGTAGGCAAGAAGCTGAGAGCCGCTGTCCGGTCAGGTGTCCCAATCAGGGCAGGCCAGCTGGCTTCCGTGCCGGTGGTGGTCAGTGGTCAGCTGGTAACCATTATTGCCGAGAATGGCGGCGTACGGATAACGGTTGCCGGACGTGCACGCAGTTCCGGCGGTATCGGAGATCTGATCCGGGTCCAGAATTTGCTGTCACATAAAGAGTTTCCAGCCCGGGTGCTGGACTCTTCCACCGTTGAAGTGGGGTTCTGATGATGAGGAATAAAACCATACCCTTTGTTGGGCTACTGTGCAGTCTGTTGCTGGCCGGATGTGTGGTGCAGCAGGCCCAGGTTACCACACCTGGTTTTGATCAGCAGTTGCACCGGGCTGCCCCAACGTACAGTAACGGCTCCATCTGGCAGGCATCATCAATCGCCCTGACAGAAGACGGCAAGGCTCGCAGGGTCGGCGATATTGTGACCATCATTGTCACCGAAACCGCCAGTGCCAGCAAACAGGCCGCCACAACTACGGGGCGCTCGTCTCAGATCAGCGCCGGCATTCCCAATATGCTCGGTCTTGAGGAGTCAAAGATTATCACCTCCAACTTTGCCGACCTTTCCAAACTGTTGAATGCCAGTGCCAGCTCTGAATTTGACGGCAGCGGTTCAACCACCCGTAAAGAGTCACTGACAGCGACGATCTCGGCCAAGGTTGTTGATCTGTTGCCGAACAGTAATCTGCTGATAGAGGGGCGCCGGAACGTCAGGGTCAATAATGAAGAGCAGATCGTCACGGTCAAGGGAACTATCCGCCAGCGGGATATTACTGCTGAGAACACCATTAACTCCATCTATGTCGCTGACGCCCAGATCACCTACTCCGGTGAAGGGATCATCTCGGACCGTCAGAAACCGGGCTGGTTGATGAATGTAATCGACAAGCTCTGGCCGTTTTAGGAGGGATGCCATGAAAAACAGATCGATACTGCTGCTGATTCTGCTGTTGCTGTGTCTGCCTTCCCTGAGTCAGGGGGCACGGATCAAGGATGTGGCCTCGTTCGATGGTGCCCGGGATAACCAGCTGGTTGGCTATGGCCTGATCGTTGGTCTGAATGGTTCGGGTGACAGTGATCAGACCAAATTTCCGGTGCAATCGCTGGTCAACATGCTGGAGCGGATGGGGGTAACGGTCAACCGTAACGATATCAAGGTTAAAAACGTTGCAGCGGTTATGGTAACCGCTACCTTGCCCCCCTTTGCAAAACAGGGCACCAAGCTTGATGTGCTGGTGTCATCACTGGGCGATGCCAAGACCATTGCCGGGGGTACGCTGATCATGACACCGCTCAAAGGGGCCGATAACCATGTCTATGCGGTAGCCCAGGGATCGGTCTTGACCAATTCTTTTGCCTTTGGCGGTCAGGGGGCTGCAGCCACCAAGAATCATCCCACTGCCGGAAGAATTACCGGCGGGGCGCTGGTGGAGCGGGAACTACCCAGTGTGCTGGCCGGAAGAACAGTACTGCGGCTCAACCTGGCCCAGTCTGACTTTACTACGGCTTCGCGTATCACCAAAGCCATTAATGATCGATTTTCCGGAGTAGCCGACAGCAGTGACGGTGGTTCGGTTACCGTGCAGATTCCACAGGAATATCTGCAGCGGCCGGTTGAATTCATCGCACAGCTTGAGAACCTTGAGGTAACCCAGGATCAGCCTGCCAGGGTTGTGGTGAATGAGCGGACCGGCACCATTGTTATGGGTGATCGGGTCAAGATCAGCAGTGTTGCCGTATCCCACGGTAACCTGGCCCTGACGGTCAAGGAAACGCCCAAGGTTTCCCAACCCAACCCCCTTGCTGCCGGTGAGACCAAGGAGGTGCCCCGTACGGATCTGAAAGTGGCGGAGGAGACCAAGCGTCTCTCGGTGTTACCAGACAGTAACACCATTGGCGATGTGGTCAGAGGCCTGAACCTGCTGGGTGTTACCCCGCGGGATCTGATCTCGATTCTGCAGGCGATCAAGGCGGCCGGTGCGCTGCAGGCAGAGCTGGTCATCATCTAGCCCATACAGGAAATTGTTGTTTTTACCGATAGGATAACCATGATGAACACGAATCTGCAGATAGCGCCGGACCACCTGCTGCAGGAGCAGAAGGCAGAGCAGCTTGGCCGTCAGACAGCCAGCAGGGGCAAGCAGCTGAACGAGACCGAGAGAAGCAAGCTGAAGAAGATTTCTCAGGATTTTGAAGCCCTTTTTATCGGTATGATGCTCAAATCAATGCGGGATACCGTTCCTGAGGACAAGTTGACCGGTGGAGGCAAAGCAGAAGAGACCTATCGCTATCTGCTTGATCAGGAGTACGCAACCCAGGCTGCACGCCGTGGTGGCGCAAACAGTATTGCTGCAATGGTAGAAAAAGAACTGTTGAAGCAGTATGCCGTGCTGACTAAAAAAAATACTGGTACAGAATAGTATAAGGAGATCGTAATGGCTAGCTCGAGTCATCTGATAACCCTGCTGACAGAACAGCTGACGGTTTTGCGAGAGCTGCAGCAGACCCTGCAGGATGAACAAAAGGCAATCGTGGGGCTTGATACACAGACCATGGAAATGCTGAACAGTCAGAAAGAGCAGCTGGTGAACCGGCAACGTGGAGTGGCAGAATCAATACGTCTGGCCTTGATTGAGACAGCCGGACAGCTTGGACTTTCAAAGATGGCAACACTGGGTGAGATCATAGAGAAAAGTCCGGCCTCGATGCGTAACGTGTTGGAGCCGCTACAGAGTGAGATTAAGCAGTGCGGTTCTTCCGTCTCGGTACTTGCCAACAATAACCGGACCATGCTGGAGCGCTTTCTGGGAGTAGTGAATGAATCATTGTCTTTTATACTGCGTATATTGAATACGTCCAACACCTACGGTGTGCGTGGCACATATCTTGCGAATGCCCAGGCCGGTGCAGTGATGGTGAGTAAGGAGGCGTAAGATGGGACTCGGTGCAGCCTTTGAAATAGGTACTTCCGGGCTCAGGATCTACCAGGTAGCAACTGAGGTGGTGAGTGAAAATATAGCCAATGTCAACACCGCCGGCTACTCGCGCCAGAAGGTCAATCTGGAGACGTCCCCGCCGTCTACCCACAACGGTTTCCCCTTGGGGACCGGAGTCCGGATATCATCAGTTGAGCGTGTCTATGACAGTCTGTTGCAGAAGCAGCGGGTTGATGCAGGCACCACAACCGGTTATGATGCCAAACGATCTGAGGTCTTGCAGCAGATAGAGCCTGTCTTTAACGAGATCGCCCAGGATGGACTGGGAGCGTCTATCAAGGATTTTTTCAACTCGTGGCAGAGTCTTTCCAACAATCCCTCCGGCCGGGTTGAACGTCAAACCGTGCTGACAACCGCCCAGGTAATGATTGATCAGTTCAGATATGTCAAGGATAGCTTGAGCAACACCATTGCAATGCAGGATGCTGCCATACCGGTCAACGTCGATAAGGTCAATCAGCTGGTCAGCAACATCGCAACCATGAACTCCCAGATCAGGACCACCGAGATCGTCAGCGGTAACGCCAATGAGATGCGCGATCAGCGTGATGATCTGATCCGGCAGCTTGGTGAAAAGATCGGCATCTCTTTTACGGAAAACAACGACGGCACGACCGATGTCAGTACCAGCTACAGTGGTTTGCAGATAAAACTGGTTTCCGGCATTGACGCAGCGGTCTTTTCCACCAAGTTTAACCCTGTTACCGAACGCACTGATATCTATTATGTTCCAGCCGGTTCTTCGGCGCCACGCCAGCAGATTGTGCCTGTCGGCGGTACGATTGGTTCAATCATTACGTTACGGGATACAACTATACCAGGCTATCTGCAGCAGGTTGACCAGCTGGCCTACACCCTGGCAGATAAGGTGAATACCCAGCACCAGCAGGGCTATGACCTTCTGGATTCAGCAGGGGGACGTTTTTTTTCAGTCGACTCGACAACACCTCCTGATAATTCCGCAGCATCCATTACGTTGCTGGTGTCAAACCCTGACAAGGTGGCCGCCGCCAATGGGCCCGGCGTTCCCGGCAACAACGCGAATGCTCTGGCAATAGCGCGTCTGGCTGACGCCAACACCATGTCAAGTACGACGACTTTCGCCGAGTACTACGAGACCCTGGTGGCACAAATCGGACTTGATGTTCAGACCGCCGCTCAAGTATATGATCAGGATCAGGCCTTTATGAAACAGCTGAATGCGCTGCGGGATTCAAAGTCTGGGGTCTCGCTTGATGAAGAACTGACCCAGCTGATGAAGTATCAGCGTTCGTATCAGGCGTCAGCCAAACTGGTCAGCACTGCCGGTGAGATGATGGATATTGCTATCGCCATGATGAGGTAAAAGGAGCGTGCCATGCGCGTGACACAAAATATCAGTGCCGAAAATTCATTGTACTACCTGCAGAAGACCATGGCCCGCATGGACAGCACGCAAGAGAAGATCGCTTCAGGGGTCAACGTCAACCGTCCCAGTGATGATCCGGTTATGACGCAACTATTACTTACCATCAACGACAATCTGTCTTCAGCGGACCAGTTTAAAAGCAATATCAGTCGCTCGCAAACCTGGTTCGGTATTGCAGATGCCGCCATGAGTGCCATGACCAAAAGTATTTCAGATCTCAGCTCAAAGATCTCGTCGGTAGGGGATCTCATCTCTGACGAACAGGAGAGAAAGAATGCGATCAGCTATCTGACCGCGACCAAGAAGACCCTGCTCGATATGGGCAACACCGATATTGGCGGTGTCTATATGTTTGCCGGCACCAAGAACCAGACCCCTCCATTTCAGCAAGCCACTGCCATTAACGGGATGACTGATGGTTCGACTTTGATTGATGTTGGTTCGGTTGACGGTCTGGCTGAGGGAATGGAGGTCAGCGGTCCCGGCATCCAACCGGGAACCAAGATTACTGTGCTGGATAGTCTCAGTAATCCGCCTTCGATCACTATCAGCAAACCGGTGACCGGTGGGAATTATCCGAAGAATACGCCGCTGAGCTTCTATGGGGGCAATGCTGAGGATGTCAATGTCGAGATAATCAAGGGGAATACTGAAGCGGTTAACATCCCCGGTAACCATCTGCTGGCCAGTCAAGATGGCCCTTACGGAAAGGTCAATATACTGGGAACGCTTGACCGCATTATCATGGAGTTGGAGAAAGACCCTGCCGACCCACTCTACAACAAGGAACAGGTGATTCAGAATATCTACAGCGGAATGAAAGACCTGACCAAAGGTACGCAGCAGCTGATCGGCGCAACAGTTGAACTGCAGGCACGTCAGGTCCGTTTTGATGCTGCCAACACCATGCATGACACGATTTCAAATATGTATAAGAGGGTGCTGAGCACCCAGCAGACCGCTGATGTCACCAAACAGGCAGTATTCCTGAACCAGCAGCAGACTGCCTATCAGGCAACCCTGTCGTCAACAGCCAAGATTATGTCGATGTCGCTGCTTGATTATATGTGAGGTTTACTGCCCCCGCGCCAGATTCTCAAACCTGGTGTGTTCACCCATAAAGGCCAGCTCAACGGTGCCGATCGGCCCGTTGCGCTGTTTGCCGATGATCACCTCGGCGCTGCGCTCATGATTGGCCGTGCAGCTGCCGTCCTTCTTCCTGCAGTGCTCGCAGTAAACCGCCTCCCGGTAGACAAACATGATCACGTCGGCGTCCTGTTCGATGGCACCCGACTCCCGCAGGTCGCTCATCATCGGGCGCTTGTCCCCCCGGTTTTCCAGGCTGCGGTTCAGCTGTGAAAGTGCCACCACCGGCACGTTCAGCTCTTTGGCCAGTGCCTTGAGAGAACGGGATATCTCGGAGATCTCCTGCTGACGGTTTTCGGCGGTGGCGGCGCTGCCCCGCATCAGCTGCAGATAGTCGACGATGACCAGGCCGATGTCATGCTCCGACTTGAGGCGGCGGGCCTTGGAGCGCAGCTCCAGCACGCTGATGGCCGGGGTGTCATCAATAAAGATGTTGGCGCTGTGCAGGATGCTGGCAGCCTTTTGCAGGCGTGGCCAGTCGCTGTCCATGAAATTGCCGGTCCGCATCCGACCGGCATCCACCCGGGCCAGAGATGACAGAAAGCGCATCACCAGCTGTTCCTTGCCCATCTCCAGTGAGAAAATAACCGACCCGACCCGCTGTTTTGCCTCGGCACTGGCATGGCTGGCAATGTTGAGCGCCAGGGTCGTCTTGCCCATGGAGGGGCGGGCCGCAATGATGATCAGATCACCGGGCTGGAACCCGGCGGTCATATGGTCAAGATCAAGGTATCCGGTGGGAATGCCGGTGATCGCCTCCTTCTTTTCATACAGGGTCTGCAGCATCTTGAAGGTGTCTTTGATGACATCCTTGACCGGGTAATACTGAGGCCGCAGCTTGTTTTCAGCCAGGTCAAACAGCGCCTTCTGGGCGCTGTCCAGCATCTCGTTCACATCTTCCTGGGCCTCATACCCCTTGGTGACTATCTCGGTGGCCACCGAGATCAAGCGCCGGTTCAGCGCCCGTTCCTTCACAATCTTGCAATAGTAACTGATATTGGCAGCTGTGGGCACATAATCCACCAGTGTGGCCAAGTAGGAGGCTCCGCCACAGCTGTCCAGATCACCCCGACGTTTAAGGGTCTCGGTCAGGGTTATCAGGTCGCAGGGCTCGCGGCGTTCCGACAGTTCCAGCATGGCGCTGAACAGCTTGCGATGGGCTTCACGATAGAAGTCCAGCGGTTCCAGGATCTCAAGCACGCGGTTGATGGCGTCATTATCGATCAGGATGCCGCCCAGGATCGACATCTCGGCCTCAAGGCTCTGGGGGGGCAGTTTGTGGAGCAGATCAGACATGGCTATCTCCTGAACTGCGTGATCACGTCAATCACGGCAGTCACCACATCATGCAGATCGCTGTCGGTCATGGCAGGAAAGAGGGGAAGCGACAGGATCCGCTCGGAGGCGTAGCTGGCATTGGGTAGCTCGGCATCGGCAACCGGCAGGTTGTTACGATACCAGGCATGGTGATGGATCGCCTTGTAGTGCAGCCCGCTGCCGATGTTGCGGCTCTTCAGCTCGGCCATGAACCGGTCACGGTCAATGGTGAGCAGTTCTGTCCTGACCAGTGGCGTATAAAGGTGCCAGGCGTGACGCTGCGGGTAGGGGGCCGCGGCAGGAAGTGCCAGCTCAGGCAGGTTGGCAAAGGCGGTCTGGTACTGCTCTGCCAGTTCGGTTCTGCGTTGGATGAAACGGTCCAGCTTGGGGAGCTGGTGCAGACCGATGGCCGCCTGGATGTCCATCATGTTGTATTTGTAGCCGGGCAGCATGATGTCGTAGTTGGGGGTGCCGCTGGCGGCAAACCGCTTCCAGGCCTCGCGGCTCATACCGTGGAATTTAAGCAGCGATATTTCTTCCGCCAGAGTTTCATCCGGGGTGCAGACCATGCCCCCTTCGCCGGTGGTGATATTCTTGTTGGGGTGAAACGAGAAAATAGAGATGGAATCAAGGCTGCCGATCTTGCGTCCTTTGTACTCCGTACCGGCGGCATGGGCCGCATCTTCGATAATGGTCAGGTGGTGCTGCTTTGCCAAGGCAAAGAGCGGATCCAGGTCACAGGCCTGGCCGGCAAAGTGGACCGGGATAATGGCCCTGGTGCGCGGGGTGATCTTCTCGGCCACCTTGGCCACATCGATATTCAGAGTACCCGGCTCAATATCCGCCAGTACCGGAGTGGCACCGGCCAGGATGATCATGCTGACCGTGGAGGCAAAGGTCATTGGTGTAGTAATGATCTCGTCCCCTTGCCCGATCCTGAGTGCCAGCAGGGTCAGATGCAGGCCGGCTGTGGCTGAGCTGAGCGGCACGGCAAAAGGAGCGCCGACGTAGTCTCTGAAAGCCTCCTCAAATCGCTTGACCTTGGGACCGGTAGTGATCCAGCCGGAACGGAGGGAATCAACAACTTCATTAATCTCATCATCACCCAGGGATGGGGTGGAAAAAGGCAGAAAGGTGGCACGCATAAGAAGAGATTACTCCTTGGATAACGGTTGATTGGCAAGCAGCAGCAACGAACCGTTGTCTGTCAGCAGCTGTGCCGTAACGCCCGGCAGCACTGGATCATATAGGTTGCGTTCATGACGTGGGATGACCAGCATGATTTTCCGGTCTGAGCGCCAGAGTTCCTGAAACTGCTCCCTGGTAAAAAACCAGTCGGTATGGTTTCCCTGGGTGCTGCCAAAGGTCAGCTCATCAGCATCACCCACTGTAACCAGCCGTTTGCCGGTGTAAAAATTCATCCCTTGCCGGGGGCCGCTTTGGGCCAGCATGACCTCCGGTCCGGCATGCTGCAGGGCAGCTTGGGCCAGTGAACGGGCAGAAAGCTGTTCCGCACCGTAGCGGGCAAAGCCCCAGGGCACCAGCAGGTCAAGCAGGATGCCGAAAGAGCAAAGGATGCCGATCAGCAAGAGATTGGAGCGGGTCTTGACGGTCAGGAGCAAGAGCAGGCCAAAAAAAGCGAGCAGTCCGCCTGGCACGAGTGTCTGGCGCAAGGTCAGCAGCGGATCAGGGCCGGTCAGCATGGTTGCCAGTTCTCGCCCGGTCCGGCCGCTTTTGTGTAGCAACGGTGGTAGCCATTCCAGCAGAGGGATTACGGCCAGAGCTACTCCCAGCAGCAGCAGAACAGCAGCAAGCAGCAGCTGGGCAGAGCGGTAATCCGGCTTGCGGAGATGCCACAGTCCGGAAAGCCGGTGGGCTGCCAGCAGTGCCAGCGGTGGAAAGCAGGGCAGGATATACGGGATCAGCTTGGAGCTGGACAGTGAAAAGAACAGGATGATAACCACCGGCCAGAGCAGCAGGAAGAGCAGGGTTCCCCGCTGCTCATTGCGTTCACGCCAGGCGCGGGTCAGGCTGCCGGGCAGAAAGAACGACCAGGGCAGCATGGTAAGCCAGAGGATCGGCACAAAAAACCAGAACGGCTGGCTGCGTTTATGAATGGTGCTGGTATAGCGCTGAAAATGCTCCTGGATGAAAAAGAAGTGGGGAAACTCGGGGTTTGCCTGGGATACCAGTACAAACCAGGGTACGGTGATCAGGGTAAACAGCGTAAGTCCTGAAAACCAGGGGATAGTACCCATGATCGACCAGCGACCGGAGAGCAGCAGGTACCAGAAAATGATGCCGCCTGGCAGGACAATGCCGATCAGTCCTTTGGTCAGTACGGCCAGGCCGCAGCAGATAAAAAACAGGCGAAAGAACAGCTTGGCTTTGTGTGGTACTGTGCTGCGCACCGCCAGCAGGAAACTGAACAGGGCTCCGGAGAGACAGAGGGTCAGCAGCATGTCGGTCAGAATAATACGTGACTGCAGCAAAAAACCTGCGCAGCTGCCCAGAACCAGCGCACCGGTCAGGGCAGTTCGGCGATTGAACAGCTGTCGGCCTGCCAGGTAGGTGAGCAGCACGGTCAACAGACCGGACAGGGCTGACGGAAAGCGGGCTGCAAACTCGTTTTGTCCAAATACCGCCATGGAGCCGGCGTTTACCCAGTAGAGCAGCGGCGGTTTATAAAAATACTTGACGTAGTTGAGTGTTGGGGTAATGAAGTCACGCTGCTCAAGCATCTCGCGGGGGATTTCAGCGTAGCGTCCTTCATCAGGATCAATCAGCGGTGCCGAGCCGAGGCCGTACAGGAACAGAAAGCCGAACAGGATCAACAGCAGCAGGCTGTCACGCAGGTGGCGGCCTTCCGGTTGGTTCAGGTGCTCAGAAAATCGGCTCATGCGTCAAACTCCTGGATCGGGCCGGGCAGCCGGATCATATCCCCAACAGCGGCACTAGCAGGCACAGGCAGCAGAATGCGCATATTGGGATGCACCACAACCACCGGAAGCAGCTCGCCTGTGGGCAGCAGCTGTTGCAGTGCGCCAGCGGTAAATACCGCGCTTTTCATGGCTGGTCCCATCAAAGCGAGCTGGTCCCCTTGCTGAAAACGGTTGCGTACTGCCACCTCCGCCAGACCTGCCTCCGGCTTAGCCTCGATAACCCCCACCAGTTTATGGCTGCGCAGGTAGCCGGCCTCATAGGACTGGCCAACATCACGGGGATCACCCAGCAGGAAGCCGGTGGTGTAGCCGCGATGACTGATGGTGGTCAGCTCTTCCATCCAGGCAGGGTCTGTCCGGTAGCCGTTTGGATCGGCACAGAAGCGATCAAGGGCTGTACGGTAGACCCTCAACACCCCGGCAAGGTAGTGAATCCCCTTCATCCGCCCTTCAATCTTGAGCGAACCAACACCGGCCCTGACCAGATCAGGCAGATAGTCAAGCAGGCAAAGGTCCTTGGAATTGTAAATGAACGTGCCGCTGCTGTCTTCTCTGATCGGCTGATACTCGCCGGGTCTCCGCTCCTCCATCAGGGCGTACTTCCAGCGGCAGGGCTGGGTACATTCCCCCAGATTGGCACTGCGGCCGGTCATGGCACTGGAGAGCAGGCAGCGACCGGAATAGGCGATACAGAGCGCGCCATGCACAAACACCTCGCAGGGGAGCGTGACAGCGGCGGTGGTGGCGCGGATATCTTCAAGGGTCATCTCACGGGCCAGATTGACCCGGCTGATCCCCTGATCCTGCCAGAACAGGACACTCTCGCGGTTGATGGTGTTGGCCTGGGTTGAGAGATGCAGCTCCCGCTGTGGCGAGATACGCCGAACCATCCGCAGAACACCGGGATCGCTGATAATATACGCATCGAACGGCAGTGGTGCCAGCGCCTGCAGGTACTGTTCAAGGCGCTGAAGGGCATGGTCGGCCGGATAGCTGTTCACCGTCAGGTAGCAGCGGACACCGTGAGCATGGGCATAACGCAGCGCCTCCGGCATTTCCTCCAGGCTGAAGTTGCCGGCCATGTTGCGCAGGCCGAAATCCGGACCGCCAAGATAGACGGCGTCTGCGCCGTAGTGGATGGCGCAGATCAGTTTTTCCAAGGTGCCGGCCGGGGCCAGCAGTTCAGGCTTGTTCATGCAGGCTGCCATTTTTTCAGAGATTGAATGATACGTCGAAGCAAGCGGCAATGCTAGCACAGGAGTTGTCATCCTGTAAAATGCAATCCGGAAAATCCGGACTTTCGCTTGACAAAGGGTGTTTTCTGGCTTTAATAGCAGCAACCCTACGGAAAAACGGGAGTGTTGCATGAAAAACCTGCTGGTATGGGCGTTGCTGGCTGTGTCGGCTTCATTACTTGGCAGTTGTGCTGCCAACGATCTGATGGTCAAGCGTCAGACCGAGGCTGAGAGCAAGGTTGAACATCTTTTTCAGCTGACAGGAGGCCAGGAGGCCCGTCTGAACGAACTTTCGGGCAGGCTGGCGGCGCTGGAAGAGCAGGAGGCCCGGCGGGCCCAACTGCTGCAGGAACTGAGCAGCGGTATCCGTGAGCTGAAGGATATCAACCAGACCTTGCAGGCCAGACTGCAGGATACTGTCCCACCACCAATACCCAAAATCGAACTGGTTAACCCTGAACCGGTGCATAAAGGTCGGGAGGGTGGTCCGCCGCCGCTCTATGTGCGTGCCTTCGGCTTGTACAGCAGTAACAATTTTGCTGCCGCCATCGAGGCCTTTGAGCAGTTTGTTAAGCAGGAGCCGGGCAGCGAGTACATACCAAACGCCCACTACTGGATCGGTGAATGCTATTACAGTAGTTCTGAACTGCCCCGGGCGCTGGTGGCGTTCCAGAAAGTGATTGACGGCTGGCCCCGGCATGCCAAGGCCCCTGATGCCCTGCTCAAGATTGGTTACAGCCATGCAGCCCTGAAGCAGCAGGACAAGGCGAAAAGTTCCTTTGAGCAGCTTGTGCGCTCCTATCCTGGAAGCCCTGCGGCGCTGAAGGCGCGGGAACGTCTGAACAGCATCCTTCCGTCCGGTGCGGAAACGAGGTGAGTATGAGACTTTCAATCCTGATAGTGTTGAGTCTGTTCGGTATGCTGCTGGCGCCTTGCCAGCTTCGTGCTGCTGAAGAACCGACGGTCTATGTCATTAAAAAAGGTGACACTCTCTGGGGGCTTTCAGCACAATTTCTCAATGATCCCAGCTACTGGCCCGGTTTGTGGTCAAAAAACCCCCAGGTCACCAATCCCCATCTGATCTATCCCGGCCAAACGGTGCGGTTCAGGGATGGCCGTCTTGAGGTGGTCACCGCTGAGACCGGTGCCCAGAAGGCCTCTGCCGCTCCTGTTGTCCCTGTTCAAACCAAGGGGCCTGAGGTGGCTGAAGAAAAGACCTTTACGGTACATGGCAATGAAGGGCGTCTGCTGGAGAAAGCTGTTGTTCCTGCCGGTCGGGTGATTGCCGGCCAGCATGGCCGTCTGATCCTGGGGTCGGATGATACGGTTTTTACGGATATCGGTAGTACCCATGGCGGTACTGATGGTGCCAAGTACACGATTCTGCGTAAATCAAAGGTCATCAAGCACCCTGTTACCAATGACGAGCTGGGGTACCGTGTTCAGCCGTTGGGGGTGATTCAGCTGACACAGGTAACCGCGCTGAACTCCCGGGCAATTATCTCCAACTCCCACAAAGAGGTTGAGCCGGGTGACTTGCTGGTTGCCTATCAGCCGATCAAGCGTCGTGAGATCTCGCTCAAGATGGTTGATCGACCCTTCAAGGGGTATATTGTTGAGAGCGGCACCGGTAACAACTCAATTGCTGCCGGCGACGTGGTCTACCTGGATATGGGAAGTTTTCACGGGGTGGAGGCGGGCAATCTGCTGTATATCATCCGGCAAGTCAATATTGAGAAAATGCTGGTTGATCGCTATGTGGGGCAGCTGCCTAACGAGGTGGTGGGCGCCCTGGTGGTGGTGGAGACCGGCAGCAAGACCTCGACCGCCATTGTGGTCAAGAGCATTGATGCCATTTTCAAGGGTAATGAGGTAGTGAGCGCCCCTCGCTAGGAGGGCGCGTACAGAGGATGCAGAAGGCCGGCCTGGAGCCGGCCTTTGCTTTTGGTGAGGAAACGGTGGATCATTTTTCCTGGATAGCCCTGCGGGCGGTTGATGGTGTTGGTCCGGTGCTGTTCCGGCGTCTGCTGGAACGGTTTGAAACGCCGACTGCTGTCTTGTCGGCGTCAGCGCAAGCCCTGGGAGCGGTACGGGGAGTGACGCCGCAGGTTGCAGCGTCAATCGCTGCTACCGACTGCCGCCGCTTTGCCGAGGCCGAGTGTCGTCGTATCGAGCAGGCCGATGTCAGGCTGCTGACCTTTCTGGATGCCGACTATCCCCGTCGTCTGTTTGAGATCGGTGATCCCCCGCCGCTGCTGTACCTGCGCGGCATCATACCGGCCTGGGACCCGTCTGTGGCGGTGGTGGGCGCCCGCCGGGCCACCCGTGAAGGCATAAAGAATGCCCAGCGCCTCTCGTCTGAGCTGTCAGCAGCCGGTGTCACGGTGGTTTCCGGCCTGGCCCGTGGTATTGACACGGCCGCACACCGGGGCGCACTGGTGGATGGCGGGAAAACAGTGGCGGTGCTGGGGTGCGGTCTGGATGTGGACTACCCGCCGGAGAACCGTCAACTGGCCGAGCAGATCAGCCGGTCCGGTTGCATCATCTCTGAATTCCCGCTGGGCACCCAGCCCCTGGCCGAGCACTTTCCCCGCCGCAACCGGATTATCAGCGGCCTGTCCCGGGGGGTGCTGGTGGTGGAGGCGGTGGAGAAGAGCGGCTCGCTGATCACGGCTCGCTATGCCCTTGATCAGGGGCGCGAGGTCATGGCGGTACCGGGCCCGATCAGTTCACTGGCCTGCCGGGGCAGTAATCGTCTGATCAAGGAGGGGGCGCAGCTGGTGGACTGTGTCAGCGATATCCTGGAGGCCTGCCGGATCGGCCTGCAGCCTCTGGGGATGCCGTTGTTTGAACAAAAAACGATCAGGCCGTGCCATGACTTGACCCCCCGTGAGGCAGCGGTCTATGAGCTGATTGCCCAAGGGCCGCGTCATCTGGATGAGATCACCCAGGCTCTTGAATTGACTGCCGGAGAGGTTTCGGCTATGGTGCTTGGCCTTGAACTCAAGGGCTTGCTGCAACAGCTGCCCGGATCATACTATTCACTCCCNNTTTGAGCCAACCTATCAGGTGCTGCCGGAAAGCAAGAAGCATATCGATGCCATCAAGAAAGAGCTGAAAAGTGCGGAACGGCTGCTGCTGGCCACTGACCCCGACCGCGAAGGGGAGGCGATCTCCTGGCACCTGCTGGCTGCCCTGGGGTTGGATAAAAAGCCGAAGATACCGATCCAGCGGGTAGTGTTCCACGAGATCACCAAGGATGCCATCATTCATGCCGTGCAGAATCCGCGTGATATCGCCACTGATCTGGTGGATGCCCAGCAGGCCCGTTCGATCCTGGATTATCTGGTTGGTTTCAATCTTTCGCCGTTCCTCTGGAAGAAGATCCGCTACGGCCTGTCGGCCGGTCGGGTACAGTCGGTTGCCCTGCGACTGGTCTGTGAACGGGAAAAAGAGATTAACGCCTTTACGGAACAGGAATACTGGACCATTGGGGCACGTCTGGAAAAACAGGTCGGACAAGCCTTCAAGGCCGGACTGGTGGCTGTTGGCACCCAAAAACTTGGTAAGTTTGATATTCCTGACCGGAAACGTGCCGAGCTGCTCAAGAACGCCATTGCTCAAGGCACGGCGCAGGTTGCCACCGTTACCCGTAAGGAGATGAAGCGCAATCCGGCTCCTCCGTTCACCACGTCTACGTTGCAGCAGGAGGCATCCCGCAAACTCGGCTTTGGCGCCAAGAAAACCATGTCCACCGCCCAGAAGCTGTATGAAGGGGTGGCCATCGGCGAGGGCGGTACCGTCGGTCTGATTACCTATATGCGTACTGACAGTGTCAATCTTTCCGCCCAGGCACTGAAAGAGGCCCATGACCTGATCGCTGCAGCCTATGGCAAGGAATATGCCCTGGCCAAACCCCGTTTTTACAAGAACAAGTCAAAAAATGCCCAAGAGGCCCACGAAGCGATTCGGCCTACGTATCTGGACAAGACTCCGGCAGAGCTGAAGAAATATCTGACCCCGGACCTGTTCAGGCTGTATGAACTGATCTGGAAGCGAACTGTTGCCTGCCAGATGGCCGAGGCGCTTTTGGATCAGACCTCGGTGGATATCGTAGTGGCAGATGAAGCAGCTATTGCTCGATCTCAACGCTACACCCTGCGGGCAACCGGCTCCGTCATCCGTTTCCCCGGCTTCATGAAGCTCTACATCGAAGGGGTGGATGACGAAGACGAGGAAAAGGAAGGCACCCTGCCGCCGCTGGACGAAGGAGAAACCCTCAAGCTGCTGGAGGTGTTGCCGGAGCAGCACTTTACCCAACCGCCGCCCCGCTATACCGAGGCCACTCTGGTCAAGACCCTTGAGGAGTACGGCATCGGCCGTCCTTCCACCTACGCCAGCACCCTCAACACCCTGGTGGAGCGCAAGTACTGCCGGCTGGATAAAAAGCGTTTCTTCCCCGAGGATGTGGGGATGGTGGTCAATGATCTGCTGACTGCTCACTTCTCCCGGTATGTGGACTACAACTTCACCGCCGGTCTGGAAGAGCAGCTTGATCAGGTTTCCCGTGGTGAAAAACAGTGGAAGCCGCTCCTGCGCGAATTCTGGAGCCCGTTTATCAGCCTGCTCAAGCAGAAGGAAGGGGAGGTCAAGAAGGACGATTTGACCAGCGAAACCCTGGATGAGGCCTGCCCGGAGTGCGGTAAAGCGTTGGCCATCAAGCTGGGCAAGCGGGGCAAGTTTGTGGCCTGCACCGGCTTTAAGGAAGGCTGCAAGTACACCCGCAATCTTGAGACCGGAACAGCAGAAGAAAAGGCAGAGCCGGTAGTCTCAGAAGAGAAGTGCGACAAGTGCGGACAGCCGATGCTGGTCAAGGATGGACGTTACGGTAAATACCTGGCCTGCTCCGGCTACCCGGCCTGTAAAAACATCCAGCCGCTCAACAAACCCAAGGGCACCGGCGTCACCTGCCCGGACTGCAAGCAGGGTGAACTGACCGAAAAGAAATCCCGCTACGGCAAGCTGTTCTACTCCTGTAACCGCTACCCGGACTGCAAGTTCGCCCTGTGGGATGAACCGGTTCAGCAGCCCTGCCCCAAGTGCGGCTTTCCGCTGCTGGTTAAAAAGGTCTACAAGAAAAAGGGTGAATTCCTGAAGTGCCCCAAAGAGGGCTGCGATTACACCTCAGTATGACGCAGGTAACCATCATCGGCGCCGGTCTGGCCGGTTGCGAGGCAGCTTGGGCTGCAGCAGAACGCGGCGTGACGGTTCGTCTGTACGAGATGAAGCCGCACCGTTATTCTCCGGCCCACCAGTCGGAAGGACTGGCTGAGCTGGTTTGTTCCAATTCCCTGCGCGGGGCTGATCTCTCCAATGCTGTTGGCCTGCTGAAAGAAGAACTACGGCGCTGCGGGTCCCTGATCATGCAGGCAGCTGATGCCACCAGGGTTCCGGCCGGTGGTGCCCTGGCGGTTGATCGGGATCTGTTCTCGGACTGGATAACCGAACGAATTTCCTCCCACCCATATATTACCCTGATCCGTGAAGAGTTAACCTGCCTACCGTCTGAAGGTCTGGTGGTAATCGCCTCCGGCCCGCTGACCAGCGATACCCTGGCTGAGGAGCTTTCCCGTCTGGTGGGGGAACGGCTCTATTTTTATGATGCCATAGCCCCGATTGTTACTGCAGAATCCCTTGATCGTTCAAAGATTTACGCCGCCTCACGGTATGGTAAGGGGGATCCTGATGATTACCTCAACTGCCCCATGGATCAGGAACAATATTCGGCGTTTATTGCTGCTCTGAAGGCTGCAGAGAAGGTGCCATCCCGCGAGTTTGAGAAGGTGGTTCACTTTGACGGCTGTATGCCGATTGAAGAGATGGCAGAGCGGGGTGATGAAACCCTGCGCTTTGGCCCGATGAAACCGGTTGGCCTGCCTGTTCCGGCTACTGGCAGAGATCCGTATGCTGTGGTGCAGTTGCGGGCTGAAAATAACGAGAAGACTCTCTATAACCTGGTGGGATTCCAGACCAAGATGACCTGGCCGGAACAGCGCCGGGTGCTGCGGACGATTCCGGGATTGGAGCAGGCCGAGTTCGTCCGACTGGGGGTGATGCACCGCAACACCTTCATCAATGCTCCCTCACTACTGTTGCCGACTCAGCAGCTGAAAAATGACCCGCGCATCCTGTTCGCCGGACAGATCACCGGGGTGGAGGGCTACGTGGAATCAGCAGGTTCCGGTTTTCTGGCCGGGCTGGCCGTGGCTGCCCTTGCCAGTGGCACAGAACCGCCTCAGGCTCCGCAAGAAACGGCATTGGGCGCGTTGATCCATCATATTACCAATGCTGAGCCGAAGTATTTCCAGCCGATGAATGTTAATTATGGTCTGTTCCCGGAGCTTGCCAGCCGGGTCAAGAAAAAGGACCGTAAACTGCTGGTGGCAGAAAGGGCGTTGGCTGCACTGGACAGGTGGCGTGCTGAAAAGCTACACTGAAAAATATGTCTGACTGGTCAAGCCAGTCAGACCAGTCAGATACTAAGGATTTTAACTATGTCCGACCCAACCCATGCCACCCTTGAGCGTATCGAAGAAGAACTGAAGAAATGTGTCAAGTGCGGTACCTGCCGTGCCAACTGTCCCGCTTTTACCGCCTTCCAGCGTGAACCTGCCACGGCCCGTGGCAAACTGACCCTGGTGCAGCACCTGCTGAAGGATGA
>DIUB01000015.1 GCA_002422265.1 Geobacter sp. UBA6169 | reverse complement strand
TGTTTCTGAAGATTAGTTCTAATCAGGAAGAATAATGCCGGCATCAATGTTCCGACTCCATCTGCAGTTGCTCTTGTAGTAGCATCCCTTAGTATTCCCTGCCTGCAGACACAGTCCGTGATGCAACCAATCATTTCATCCGATACACCTCAAATTCATACAACCAGCCATGTTCGGTAGTGCAGTTATCAAAACGGTAGCGCACCTTTTCTGCGGTCACCTGCTCAAAATCGAGCACCATGGGAGTTGACCAGCCTTGCCACCATTCAGTTCCACCCGTCTTGGCATATGGAGCCAGAGCCTTGCAATCGGAACTGCTCAAGAGATCCCGCCAGCGTCCCTGTTGAAAGACCTGTATACTGCAGACTGTCGGTATCTGGTCCTGTCCGTGGTGCCAGAGTACCACCCGGTCAAAGGTTGTCAGCTTGCCGAAGCTGATGGTTGCCTGTCTCCAACCACACGATTCACCAGCCCACTTTTGGGGACCGCCGGTAAAGGCAAGCCCCCGGGCCCACTCATTCGGATAGGTGCGCTGTCCATCCACCAGCTGCCACTTGGAACTTCCTCCACCCCAGCCCCGATCTGATTCAAGCGGTGATGGGAAGTCGGTCTGCTGGCGGTTATAGGCCAGGTTTTCCGGGGGTGACCGGGGCGAATCAACCTGCAGGGCAGATGCCGGCAGGTGGTTTGGTGGGGGAGCTGCCGTGTCTAGTGAAACCGCTTGTACAGGCGGTTGTGGGGGCAGCGTTACGGATTCCGGGGATATCTGCTGAGGGTTAAAATGGAAATTACCCTCCAAAGAAGAGGATTCCCAAGGTACCTGGCTGTTGCCGCTCTTCTCCCGAACCGACTTGCGGACCTGCTTGAATACATCTTCAACCCGAAGACCGGGGGTCTGAATCACCCGCAACAGTTCAGAGGTAAACAGCCCATTGCGGCCGTCGCCGTCAGCAGCCGTCTTACCCGGCGCTGTGGCATACGCGATCAGGGTTCCGGTCGGGGCGTCCATACTTGCCAAGCCCCTGCTGGAGGAACGGAAGCTGCGGTTAAAGGGGTTGTCACGGCAGGCATCCAGAATAACGATATTGATATCCCCTCTGGCCTGTTCCATCTTTGCGAGCACCAGACCGACATCAACCGCCTTGTAACGCACCTCGTTTTCGGCATTGATCCGGGCATCGACCGGTATCAGGTAGTTGCTGCCCTGCACCTGCATGCCATGCCCGGCATAGAAAAACAACCCGACACCCCCGGGTTTTAGGCGGTTGCCGAATTGATCGATAGCCAGGTGCAGATCGGCGTAGCTGCTATCGATCCGCTCATGCACTTCAAATCCCAACCGCCTCAATACCTCAGCCATGGCACGGGCATCATTGACCGGATTGGTCAGAGGGGATACGGCATAACGACTGTTACCAACCACTAACGCCACCCGCATGCGGCTGTCCACTACCGGCTTTGCCTGCACCTGCAGGCCGCGTCCTGCATCTGATGATCTCTGAACAGGTGCGGCGATGGCGGCTAGACTCCCGATGCAGTTTAATACCATGATGACCAACAGGGATCGATATCCCATACTCAGTTACCTCTTCAGTTTTTTAAACGTTACCGCACCTTACCCACCGGGAACCCCTGGCCGCTGATGGAGACCGTGGGGAACTGGGCCCGCTTGAAGATCTTCTCTGCCAGGTTCGGCACCTCATCCTCCACATAGGCTGCAAGGTCCGTGGTCTTGACGTAGCCGGTCTTGCCTTTATCGGCCTTGCCCTGTAAGCCTTGTACCAACGCCCAGGTAAACAGACCATGCCCCTGATACCCCTCCAACGCCTCCTGCACCGAGGTGGAGGCAGACAGAATGGTGGAGCCCACCGCGCGGGACAGCACCTTCATGGCGGTGTCTTCACTCATGCCGCGTGTCAAGAGGGCGGTCTGCATGGCCTCTCCCAACTGGCCGGCGTTGCAGGTGTCGATCACAATCAGCTTTTTGGTGGAGGGGATGTTGGCCACCAGCTCTTTCAGTTCGGACTGGGAGAGAGCATCACTCCTCAGCCGCTGCGTACTCAGGGCACCGACATTAGAGGTGATCAGGAAGTACTCGCCTTCGTCAACCGTGCCGTGGCTGGCAATGTACAGGATAAACAGATCGTCGGGGTTAAGGGAACCGTAGCTTTGCAATGCCTTGAGGACTGCATCCCGGCTGGTGGCTTCCCGCGCCGTGAGTGAGGTAATTTTCACCTGTTCAAACAGTCCGGCAGCACCGTTGCGCAGGGTAGCGGCAAACAGATTTGCGTCAGCCACAGCATACCTGAGCTGCAGTTTGGGGTTGCGGAATTCCTGGATGCCGATTACCAGGGCATGCAGGGTTGGTTTGCGGAGTGCGGCAAAAGTGGCCTGTACCTGGTGGAGCGCTTCATTACTCTGCATGGAGTTGTCGGCATTGAAAGCTACAGCCCGGATACTGTTATTGCCTGGGGCAAGTTTGAGGGTATAGCTACGATACACGGTGCCGCTACTGTCCTTCTGGACCGCCTTCAAAGCACGGGCACTGTCCAGCATGATTGCCGAGCCGTTCAGAAACAGTCGCACATCACCGATACCGCCACCCTGCTCTTCCAGCTTCACAGTAAGCTTGAATTCTTCGGCGGCTGAAACCTCAGGTGTCTGGACAATGCTGACCCGGGGCGGCTGCTTGATCTCGGCCAGGGTACGGTACCCCTGCAGCGAACCGCCGGACAGGGCCAGCTTTACCAGATCAGGCCGGAAAAAGGCCTCGCGATAGTTTTCAATGCCGTAGACATTAGTGCCAACGCGGACGTTGAGGTATTTGTCACCATTGGCAGAGGCGTTGTAGTAGCCTTCTGAGGTAACAACAATCCATTCACCGTCGTCAAAGGCAACCATTTGCACCTTTTCACGTCCGGACGTCAGATCCCAGATCCTGACCGTACCATCCAGACTGGCAGAAACAATCTGTTTACCGTCAGGTGTAATGGCAATCGATTTCACCAATCCTGCATGGCCCTCCAGCACTTGGATCAAGGCACCGGACTTGCGATCCCACACCTTCAGAAAGTCTCCGTCAGCACCGATAATCTGATTGCCATCCATACTGAAAGCCAATGCCGAGAACCAGGGCATATACTGTTCATGCTCCGGTCGTTTACCGATTGCCAGCAACTCACTACCGGTTGACGTATCCCACACCTTAAGTGGCGCCTGGCCGAACAGGTTAGCAGCGGCTGCTACATATCTGCCGTCAGGGCTGATTGCAACAGCAGCCACTTCACCAATAAAAGAAGCCGCTTTGCTTTCAAAGGCACCAAGCGTCCTGATCTCACTACCGGCTGCCACATCCCAGAGCCGTACGGTACGGTCTTTGCCGCCTGAAACAGCATATCTGCCACCCGGCGTGACTGCCAGATCAGTGATATCTCCCCGGTGCCCTCTAAACTGGCGGATCGAGACATCACCGATGCCAATACCGATACGGCCAACCTTTTCTTCCTTGCCATCCTGGTCCCTGACCATGGCAGCGGCTGGCGTGATGGCAACGTTACTGCGCTGTCCGTTACGCACAAAGGTAAAGGAAAGCTCCCGGTCAGGATTCTTCTTGATAATGCCGGTCATGGCATCCCAACTGTCAACCGCTACCTGGTCCACGGCAACCACCAGATCACCCTGCCTTAGTCCTGCTTGCTCGGCAGGGGTGTCTTTGAAAACAGTTCCCAACAGTACACCCTGCTGGTGTTTTGACGAGACATCCAGGAGCTTGAGCACCTGACCAACCGCAACCAGCACGTACTCGCCACCAGGAAGAAATACCGATGCCCTGATTGATTCTGCCCCGATCGACAGCGTCCGCTCAACACTGCCGTCAGCCATCTTCCAGAGCTTGACCGAGAAGTCGCCGGTCTGAGAAAACAACTTACTGCCATCAGGGCTTATCGCAACTGTTTTTGAGTTGAATGTCCCGAGGAACCCCTTGAAAACACGGTCTATCTTCCTGCCTGATCTGATGTCCCACAGCCTGAGATCATCCTTGCGATAAGTCCCGGCAACAGCATAGTTTCCATCTGAACTTGTCGCAACCGAGTATACCGAAGAGGCAGAGGCACTTAGGGTATGCAACTCTTTTAGATGCACTGCATCCCAGAGCTTCATGACACTACGACCGCCGGAGAGAAACCGGGTACCATCGGGACTGAAGGCAACCGCACCGGCAACGTCTCTCTGACGCCAGGCAGCAAGTTCTCTCCCCCGATGAACATCCCATAATCTCAAACTGCCGTCTTCATCAGCTGCAACCACTCGGGTGCCATCAGGACTGATAGCTGCCTTGTACAGCCCTTCTTTCCCTTTGAATGTTCTGATCTCACGACCATCGGCAAAGGACCAGACCGTTGCTGTTTTTTCCAATCTGCTGACTGTCAGCACATAGCTGCCATCTGCACTGACAGCAATCTCTTCAATAGTGCGTTTATGGTGACCAAAGATTCGCAGTTCCCGACCGGTCTCAATATCCCAGACCCGCACAAAATGCTCCCTGCCTCTGCCAAAACCGTTTGAGAGCAGATACCTGCCGTCAGGGGTTATGGCCAGGGCATCAATCGAGTACGCATCACCAAACAATCGCAGTTCCCGTCCGGTTGCCAGATCATAGAGAGCTAGATTTTTGGATTTTTCATCCCAGCTGTTGCCAAAACCACCGGCCACCAGAGATCTGCCGTCAGGAGTGAATACAGCGGATGTGACTCTCCCGTGCGGCACCTTGATATGACGGAGTTGCTTACCGCTGAACGTCTCCCAGAGCATCAGGTTTTTGTCTTTGCTACCGGACAGCCCCCTACTGACCGACGCAATCAGCGTGCTGTCCGGGCTGATCGCCAGGGCGTTAACCGCATCTTCGTGCCCACGATAGGTTCTAACCTCGCGCCCACTGACGATATCCCATAGTTTCAAAGTCTTATCGCTACCGGCTGAGATCGCATAGCGCCCGTCACGGGTAAAGGCAATGGCGCTGACACTCCCGGCATGGCCCAGCTGGACTGACAGCACAGGCTTCTCCTGGGCTGTAGCAATACCCGTAGCCAACGTAAGCAGGCCAACGCAGATGCTCATGATTATCTGGTGTAAAGAACGCATTAGAGCTCCTTTCTCAGAACGGTTACTGTCTCACCGTACCTTACCAACAGGAAACGGCTGCCCACTCATCGATATGGTTGGATACTGGGACCGCTTGAAGATCTTTTCAGCCAGTTCCGGCACTGTTTCACCGACATAGTCGGCAATGTCGGTGGTCTTTATGTAGCCGCTTTTGCCTTTGTCAGCCTTACCTTT
>DIUB01000012.1:6203-55804 GCA_002422265.1 Geobacter sp. UBA6169 | reverse complement strand
CTGCAGCGTAATCACTCCGGCCTGCTGGAGCAGTATCCGCAACGCTGGCTGCTGATCAAGCTGCTTGAAGATGACGGACTGGTGATGAAGGCCGCCAATATCCCGTCCGGTTCACTGCCGCCAACACTGTTTGAGCATCTGCTGCGTGCCCATGGTGATGACATTGAAGGGCTTTTGGCCGATACCCGGTACGCGCTTTCAGCCGGTCTGTGCCGTGAAGTCTTGGCCAAACCGGAAAAGCGCAACATTGAGATGACCGAGCGAATCGACCGGGTGGTCTTGAACCGTTTCCTGGGAATCCCGATCTTTGTTGCTGCCATGTGGCTGCTGTTCAAACTGACCTTTGACCTTTCATCTCCCTTCAGCGACTGGCTGGATGCCATGACCAGCGGACCGTTCAAGCGCTGGACCACCGCCATCATGAACGGCATCGGCGCACCGGACTGGACTGTTTCACTGATCAACGACGGCGTGATCGCCGGGGTCGGCTCAGTACTGGTGTTTGTGCCGGTGATCTTTGCCATGATGTTCTTCATCACCTTCCTGGAGGGCAGCGGCTACATGGCGCGGGCCGCCTTTGTGATGGACCGGGCCATGCATGCCATCGGCCTGCACGGCAAATCATTCATCCCGATGCTGCTGGGTTTCGGCTGCAATGTGCCGGGCATCTATGCCACCCGCACCCTGGAAAACCAGAAAGACAAGATCCTGACCGCCCTGCTGATCCCGCTGATGTCCTGCGGCGCCCGTCTGCCGGTCTATGTGCTGTTTGCCGCAGTGTTTTTTCCGGATAATGCCGGTACCGTGATCTGGACCCTCTATATTCTGGGGATGCTGCTGGCCGTGCTGATGGGGTTCATCTTCAAGAAAACCCTGTTCAGGGGTGAGGCCCCCCTGTTCATTATGGAACTGCCCCCTTACCGGATGCCCAGCTTCACCAGCCTGATGCTGCACACCTGGGAAAAGGGCAAGCACTTCCTGATCAAGGCCGGTACCTACATCTTTGCCGTCTCGGTGCTGGTCTGGTTCATGCTCAACCTGCCCTGGGGCGTGGAGCACAAACGTGATTCCTATCTGGGCAAGGCCGGCGCAGCTATTGCTCCGATCTTCCAGCCAATGGGCTTCGGCACCTGGGAGGCATCAGCTTCTCTGATCACCGGCGTCATTGCCAAGGAGATCGTGGTGGGCACCATGGGTGAGATCTATGCCCCACCGGCTGCAGAAGAAGAAACTGCAGAAAAACCGACCCTGGGAGAAGACCTGAAAGAGATCGTGGTCTCCTTTGGCGGGGCAGTCAAGACTGCAATCAGCACCATGCTGTATCTGCCGCAACCGGAAGAGCCTGAAGAAGAACTGACCGGATTGCGAGAGGCGCTGAGAGGCCAGTTTACACCGTTATCCTCCTTTGCCTTTATGGCCTTTGTGCTGCTCTACATGCCTTGCGTGGTAGTGGGGGCGGCCATGCGGGCCGAGTTCGGCAGCTGGAAATGGGTCGGGGTGGCCTTTGTCTACTCCACCATCCTCGCCTGGACTGTATCGTTGATCATCTACCAGGGCGGACGTTTCCTGGGTCTGGGAGACTAGCCGTGGGGCTGTTTGATATCATGCTGATGGTAGCGATTGCAGGAGGAGCCTTCTGGCTCCTCTACCGCTCCCTCTGGAAGAAAAAAGGCTGCTGCAGCGACGACTGCGGCGGTAACTGTCACTGATCACGCAACTGCAGGCACAGCCTGCAGCATATTACTCACAAGGAGACACCCAATGAAAACAACCGTCACAACCCTGGCAACCGCCCTCTGTATAGCCGGCCTGAGCAGTCTGGCCCAGGCCCAGGAGACAACCTGGAGCAAAGACATCAAACCTGTTTTCGATAAACAGTGTCTGGCCTGCCATGATGCAGCCACCCCTGAGTACGCCAAGTTCAAGAAAGAAAAAGATATCTGGATGAAAAAAGGGCTGGGCATGCGGATGGAAACCTACAGCCACCTGGTCAGCTTTGTGGGCTGGCCCAATGCCGGAGCCCTGATGCGGCGTCTTGACGACGGCAGCTCCAAGGCCGACAAAAAGCCGGGCAATATGTACGAGTATCTTGGTGCTGATGAAAAAGAGCGTCAGGCCAACCTGCAGCTGTTCAAGAACTGGGTCGGTGCCTGGAACCTGAAGCGTTGGGCCGATCTGACCAAGGAAGATCTGAACGGTATCAAGGTTGCCTACTAGCTCTGTATGCCGGTTAACAAAGCTGGGAAAGCTATTTGACAAGCAACCGGCAGGTGGTATGTTTAAGGCGTTACCGATCATACCCCAGGCTCAAATAAGCGTGGGTATCGTTACAACTTAATACGTCAGCCAGCCACGTGAACAACGCAGCCAGCCAAAAAGCGTGCAGGAAATCACCCAGGTGTTGTTGAATCCGACCATAAAGCGCTTTCCGACGGCCTTTCGGTATCCAGATTATGTGATACGTGCATTCCCATTTCGAGTGGCATAAGCTTTGAACGTTGTCCATAGAGCCTCCTTGTTCGTGAACTTTGAGCGGTCACGGTAAGGAGGCTTCTACATATTTCAGGGACTGTCAAACTATGAGTAATCCCTACCAGAGGAACGTTCCATGCACAAACTGACTTGCGAATCGTATCTGTTCCATGACCATTCCTTCGGTCAGGAGGCACGCCGTCCACAAGAACGTCGTGCCATCACCGTTACACTGCTGACCCTGGTGGTTATGGCGGTAGAGATTATCGCCGGGACCCTGACCGGATCAATGGCACTTTTGGCGGACGGCATCCATATGGGAACCCACGCTTTGGCGCTTGGTCTGGCAGCGGCGGCCTACATCTTTTCCCGCCGCCACGCGGCTGATCGTCGCATCCATCACCCGATCATTGAGGTCAGATTTTGCCGGAACTGTAATCCCTAACCCGGTATCTGCTGCTGACTTGTAAAATCCTGGATTTGACAACCTGCCCCGTCAACCGGCACAATGGTCACTCAACCGTGCTGGGCTGGACAGCAACACAAATCATCTAGCAGGTCGGCAATTTCCTGTGGCTGCTAGGCTTGCTGCGGGGGTGTTCGACATCCTTCTGGTGGTAGTTGATTTTCCGGGGTAATCAACGCTGATACGACTCTACTCTTTTTTCTCTTCAAGCTCTTGTATCCAGAGCGGATGACGGTGCTCAGCATACTCACGGGAGACCTTGCCGGTCAACATACCGCGTACCATCGGGCGGTTAGGCTTGATCAGCAAGGCGCCGATATGCCCCAGAAAGGCCATAAAAAAAAGGATAAAACCGACATTGTGTACCCAGGTGGCCCAAAGCAGCAAGGTACGATCCATGTCCGGGGCGTAGAGATTCTTCCAGGTCTTGATCAGGCCTGAAACCACCAGCAGCAGCACCGGTACGGCAATCGCCACATAGGCCAGACGCTGTTCCGGCAAATATTTGCCAAAAGGAGGTTCCGGTTCGTTGGTGATAAAGGTCTTCAGCACCTTGACCGACTCGGAAACGTCACCACGCTGAGGAACCATGGACCATTCTTTCAGCAGCAGGTGGTAGACCAGATGGAACAGGATCAGACCGACAAAAACCACTGAAGCGATGTAGTGCAGCTTGAGGGTCACAAAGAACTCGCCGGACCACCAGAATCCGGGAATGGCGGTAATCTTGTAACGGGCTGCCGAAGGCATCTGGAAGATTCCGCTCATCAGCAGTACGATACCGGACAGCGCAATCCCCCAATGTTCAAACATAACAATTAAATTATGACGTTGAACCAGTTTATCTGAAGTTGAACCTGAAGACATTTACTGATTCTCCTTTCCTGCATTTTGTGTCTTGCGTTCGGAAATTTTGACGAATGCACCCACCAGGCCAGCCACCAGTCCAATGGCAGGCGCGGCAATCACCGCCTTTCCCAGACCATCACTCTCAGCCATTTTACGCTTCACATCAGGCTTCAGCATCGGCTGTCCATTTTTAGGATCATCAGAAGCCGGGGTCAACTTCTGCTCCAGCTCCTTGAACGATACCGGTGAGACATAGATGGTTGAGGTACCGCCGTTTTCCTTCTTGCCGAAAATCTGTCCCCCCATGGCAGCTGCCCGTTTTTCAGCCTCAGCAATGATCTGGTCACGGGGACCAATGATCATCGCCTTTTTGGGGCACGCCTCCATACAGGCCGGGCTCTTGCCTTCTTTCAGGCGATCAATACAGAGATCACACTTGTACATCACACCGTTGCCCATGAAGTTCTTGGCCACCTTCAGGTAAAGACCTACGCCGGACTGGCGTTGGGGAATCTGCCAGGGACAGACGGTTTTGCACTTGGCACCGCCAAAACAGAGCTCCTGGTCAATGACCACCGCACCGTTTACATCCTTGGTGTTGGCAGAAAAGGGGCAGATCGTGGCACAGGCCGGGTTGTCACAGTGCATGCAGCGCCGGGGGATAGAAATTGTCTTTTCCTGTCTGTTGACCGTAACCTGGGCCTTCTGGACAAAGATCCGGTTATAGGGGGTCAGGCGGTTAGCCACCTCCTGATTCTTAGACCAATCTTCAATGATATTAGTAGGGAACGGCGATGGGATCGGGTCCACCACCTGCGGGATGGTCGGATTTTTGGTCTGTTTGCAGGAAGTTACGCAGGCCGGTTGCAGCCTGTCGGCACAGCCGTCACAAAGGGAGAGGTCAATCAGGGTTGCCAGCTTGCCTTCAACCGGTGCAGCCAGCAGCTTTTTGGGTAGAGCGGCAAGTCCAGTTACGCCGGCCAGCAGACCGGCAGAGACCTTGAAAAGACCACGACGGGATATGCCGTTTTCCAGTGGTTGCATCATTACAGAGACTCCCTCATTCAAAAGATAAAACAAATATATGAATATTTGAATGTATTGTCAAGCCCTGCAACACGTTGCATTGCAACACATAACAACTATCTGAAATCAGCCAGTTGTTGCTTGTTCATACCGTGGTGTTCCTCTCAAACCGCAAATAATTTCCGGACGTCCGGAATTATGGCGTAACCTATTGATGAATCTGAACTTACATCCCAAAAACAGCCGTTTTTTTTACACCTTCAACTGCTTCACCTTCTGGTAGGCCATGCTGCGCAGCTTGGTCAGGTTGGCAACAAGAGCGGTCTTTTGCTCCGGGCTTAAGGTGGCAGCCTCCAGCAGATAAAGTCTGTTGTAAAACTGGTCCACAAAACTTAAGTCTACCGGCGCATCCGCCGGTTTCGGTTTGGCAGTTACCCTTTTGATCTCCCCGCAGGTGAGGCCACTTTCCTTGTACCTGCTGTACAAGGCAGTCATTTTTTCAGACGTCTTTTGCCGGGCAATCAGCACAAGAATACTTTTCAATGTTTTGGGGTTGTTGCGGCAGTCGTCTTTTACCTCTTGCGGCAGCTTGTTGATGGAGAGGGTTTCCGACAGTGTTGCGTCTGATTTGCCCAATACCCCGGCAAGGTCTGCCAGGGTATACTCATGCACCGCCCGCAGTCGTTCAATGGCCTCGGCCTCTTCAATGGCGGTAAGGTCTTCACGGAGAAGGTTTTCAATGATTGATATCTCGGCCGGTTCTCCATCGGTAAAGATCGCCGGAATGGTTTCACAGCCTGCCAGTATCGATGCCTGATACCGGCGCTCACCTGATACCAGCAGAAGCGAGCCGTCCCCGCTCTGACGCACAAGCACCGGTTGCAGTACACCATGCTTTTCAATTGATGCCTTCAGTTCTGTCAGGGCCTGTTCATCAAAGTATTTGCGCGGTTGGTCCGGATCAGGATGTAAATCTGCTATGGCAAGGTTGTACAGCTTCCCTTTTTCGTAAGCGGCAGAATCGGAGATCTGCATTGTGTGGTTTGCCTCCCGGATGGATTAATGGGTGAGAGCTGCCTGGCGGCACCCCAGCCCGGTCTTGAGCTGTTCCAGGTTCCTGCGCATCAAGGTCAGGTAATCAATACCTGCCTGCAGATCATCCTTGCTGATGTTATGCAGATTATGCAAAGAGAGCACCTTAACCCCTGCCTCACGGGCTATGGCCTCGGTTAGGCGCGGTGATACCATCTCTTCACTGAATACATACTGCACCCCGCTCTTTTTCACCTGCTTGATCAGCGCTATCATACGGGCCGGAGTGGGTTCGGCATCAGCATTAACCGAGATCGCAGACTCGTATTCCAGCTTGTACCGTCTGGCCAGGTACCCAAAGGCATAATGGCCGCCGTGCAGCAGGGTTCTGGTTGTGCAGGAGGCCAGACCGTTTCTGTAGTCTGCATCAAGTTGGGTCAGCTTCTGTTTGAGTGCAACGGCATTGGCAGTGTAAGCAGCAGCATTGGCCGGGTCTTTGGTAGTCATGGCCTGGACAATGGTATCCACCATGATCCGGGCATTATCCAGATCAAGCCAGATATGGGGGTCAACAGCATGACCATGATCGTGGTGGTGATTCTTTTTACCCTGTTCTGCGTGATTATGCCCATGCTGGTGGGCTTTATCATGATGCTTGTGTGCTGCTGCCGGCTGCAGGGCTACCCCCTTGCTTGCATCCACCACAGTCAATCCCGAGGCGCCGAGGCCTGAAACAAACTTTTCAGCCCAGGGCTCCATATATTTATTGGTGTAGATAAACAGCCCGGCTTTGGTAGTTTTCATGGCATCTTCCGGTCGCGGTTCAAAGGCGTGGGCCTCAACACCCGGAGGGAGCAGCAGGGTGACTTCGACCTTGTCACCACCAATACTGCGGGCAAAATCATACAGCGGGAACAGGGTGGTGACAATCTGCAGTTTTTGTGCAGTTGCAGGGACTGACGCCTGCTTTGTATCCTGACAGGCGGTCAGCGACAGACAACTGATCAGCAGCAGTAATCCAAAACGTCTTTTCATGTGTGTGATTCCTTTCATGAGCAGTTGATTGTACTATTCAGAAAAAGCAAAGGGCTTACAGACAGAATCTGTAAGCCCTTGTATTTTTGGTGGGTGAAGAGGGGATCGAACCCCCGACATCCAGCTTGTAAGGCTGGCGCTCTCCCAGCTGAGCTATTCACCCTTGGTATTCTATGGCGGGGTTGACGGGGCTCGAACCCGCGACCTCCGGCGTGACAGGCCGGCACTCTAACCGACTGAGCTACAACCCCAAAAACTAATGCTTATTTGCTGTTAACGGCTTCTTTCAAAGTTTTGCCGGGCTTGAACTTGGGAACTGTTGCAGCAGCAATGGTGATCTTCTTGCCGGTTTGAGGGTTCTGACCCTTCCGGGCAGCGCGCTTGCTGGTGCTGAAGGTGCCGAATCCTACCAGGCTGAGCTTGTCACCTGTTTTGAGGCAGCCAGTCACAGCAGAGATAAATGCAGCTACTGCTTTCTCGGCTTCTACTTTCTTAAGACCAGCATTTTCAGCAACGGCGGTAATCAGTTCAGCTTTCGTCACGTTACACCTCCATCAGAGATTGGTTGGTTTGGTTGGTTTGGTTGGTTGAATCAAAACAGAAGAAGTCTTTACCAGATGCTCTTAAAAATTGTCAAGCAGTTTTTCAGGTTTTATGCGACCGCAGCAGCAATTGACTGATCGTAGACCAGCAGGGGCCGCTCTTTACGATAGATGACATCTTCACTGATGACCACCTCTCGCACCGTATTCTGAGAAGGGATCTCATACATGAGATCCAGCATGGCCCCTTCCAGAATGGCACGCAGACCTCGGGCACCGGTATTGCGCTTCAAGGCCTCTTTGGCGATACTGACCAACGCACCATCAGTAAAGCGTAAACGCACACCTTCCATATCAAATAACTTCTGATACTGCTTGGTCAGGGCATTTTTGGGCTCAGTCAGTATCTGTACCAGCGCCTCTTCATCAAGTTCAGTCAGGCTGGCCAACATCGGCAACCTGCCGATGAATTCCGGTATGTAGCCATATTTAAGCAGGTCTTCAGGGGTTACCTGCAGCAACAACTCGCCTGCCTTCTTTTCCTGCTTTTTCTTGACATCAGCGCCAAAACCCAGCGTTTTCTTGCCAATCCGCTGTTGGATCACCGCATCCAGCCCTGCAAAGGCCCCACCACAGATGAACAGGATATTGCTGGTGTCAACCTTCAGGAACTCTTGCTGGGGATGCTTACGGCCTCCCTTTGGGGGAATGCTGGCAATGGTACCTTCAATGATCTTCAAAAGCGCCTGCTGTACCCCTTCACCGGATACGTCACGGGTGAGTGAGGGAGACTCTGACTTGCGGGCAATCTTGTCGATCTCGTCGATATAGACGATCCCTTTCTGTGCCCGCTCTACGTCATAATCGGCAGCCTGTAACAGGCTGAGAATGATGTTTTCAACATCCTCACCCACATAGCCGGCCTCGGTCAGGTTGGTTGCGTCAGCAATGGCGAACGGCACCTTCAGCATCCGGGCCAGTGTCTGTGCCAACAGGGTTTTACCGGAGCCGGTGGGGCCCAGGATCAGGATATTGCTCTTCTGCATCTCCACATCACCGGGCTTGACCGGGCGCTCGATCCGCTTNNAGAAATTCCTTGATCTCCCGGGGGCGGGGAAGCTTGGAGACATCAGGCCCCAATGCATCCTCCATCCGGATCTCTTCAGCAATGATGTCATTACACAATTCAATACACTCATCGCAGATGTAGACCGCTGGCCCGGCAATCAGTTTTTTTACCTCATCCTGGCTTTTACCGCAGAATGAACAGGTCAGCTGGTGTTGCGCTGTCTCTCTTCTACCCACGCTGTTCTCCTCCATCCGGACGACGTGCCATGACAGCGTCAATCAAACCGTACTGCAACGCCTCATCCGCCGACATAAAGAAATCACGTTCCGTATCTGACTCTATCCGCTCCACCGATTGACCGGACATCTCTGCCAGCAGACGATTCAACTCACGCTTCATCCGCAAGATCTCCTCGGCCTGAATCATGATATCCGTGGCCTGACCGCGGGAACCGCCGGAGGGCTGGTGGATCATAATCCGGGCATGGGGCAGGGCAAAACGCTTGCCCTTTTCACCTGCAGCAAGCAGCACTGCCCCCATGGAGGCTGCCTGACCGATGCAGATGGTGGAAACAGGGGCTTTGATATAATTCATGGTATCAAAGATCGCCATACCGGCAGTCACCACCCCGCCGGGTGAGTTGATATACAGATGAATATCCTTGTCAGGGTCTTCAGCTTCAAGAAACAGGAACTGAGCAATCACCAGATCTGCAACCGGGTCGTTGATCTCTCCGCCCAGAAATACGATCCGCTCTTTCAGCAGGCGTGAGTAGATGTCATAGGCCCGCTCACCGCGACCGCTCTGCTCCACAACCATCGGTACATACATGGACATGTCCCCTACTCTGCTGCTGCCGGTATAGCGGCGTTCAGTTCTGCGGCATCAACTTCGGTAACGACAGCATGTTCCTGCAGGAAGGCAATGGCCTTATCTTCCTTGATCTCGGCAACCAGTGAGTTGCGGGCATTGGCCTGCGCAGCATAGAAGTCGCGAATCCGGCCCAGCATTCCCTCATTGCCATCCGCAATTTTCTCGTAGCGGGCTTCCAGATCACTCTCTTCAACCGCAATGTTCTCCTGCTCCACCAGGGCCATGACCAACAGTCCACCTTTGACCTTCTGGGTGGCTTCACCCCAGAAGCGCTGGCGGAAACCATCCTCGTTCAGCCCCATGGCCTCGATCGACATATTCTGGCCCTTGAGACGGTTCTTCAGGTTATCAAGCATGAACTCCACCTGGCGGCGTACCATTGAATCCGGCACCTCCAGCGGATTTTTTTCAATCAGGGCATCAATAATGCGGGTCTTGAGATCAACGGCGATCCGATCCTGCTCTTGCTTTTCACGCATTTCAGCAAGCTTGGTGCGCATCTCTTCCATGGTTTCAAAATCACCAAACTGCTGGGCAAACTCATCATCCAGCTCAGGCAGCTCTTTTTTCTTCAGCTCCTTGAGGGTGATTGTGAAGACAGCCGACTTTCCGGCCACTTCTTTGTTTGGGTTGTCTTCAGGCATGGTGACATTGATCTCTTTGGTCTCACCAATGGTCATGCCCAGCAGCCCTTCTTCCAACCCGGGGATCAGGCGTCCGCCACCAACTTCAACCGTGGCATCTTGGCCCGAGGTCTCCTCTTCGGGAAAACCGGGCACGGTCAGCGTAAAATCAACCGTCAGCACCATCCCCTTTTCAACCGTTCCTTCCTCCAACGGCACCAGTTGCGCCATGTTTTCACGCATACGGGTGATTTCACCCTCTACCGCATCGTTATCAGCAACATAACGCTCTTTTTTGACCTGCAAACCTTTGTAATCTGAGAGCAGGATCTGAGGCATGATCTCAATCAAAGCTGAATATTTGAAGGGAGTGCCTTCTTCAACCAGGGCAATGTCATCAATCAGGGGGGCGTCAACCGGTTCAATTTTATGATCATCCAGAGCCGGAAACAGGGTCTGCTCGTAGAGACGACGCATCACCTCGTCCTGCATAGCGCTGCGGTAAAACTTCTTGATCATCTGCATCGGCGCCTTGCCCTTACGGAAACCGGACAGTGTGGCTTTTTTCTGGATACCGGCATAGGCCTTGTCAATCTCTGCGTTTACTCGCTCAACCGGTACCTCGATGCTGACCTTACGCTTGACAGAATTGATCTCTTCGACGTGAACCTGCATCAATACATTCCTCGCTTAAATGGGATAAAATTTCATAATGGTGCGAGAGAGGGGAGTCGAACCCCTACGGTTGCCCGCTGGATCCTAAGTCCAGTGCGTCTGCCAATTCCGCCACTCTCGCAGTTTTTGAATTGGTTAAATTAGGCTAAAAGCCCTGATTCGTCAAGGTAATTCCTAGAAAAGCTCCATTTGAACTGAAGTATCAGGCTTGCGGACACGTCGCACAGCCGACGGTTCTATGATATCAAGCAGGTCGGCAGGCAACTCACCAATGAAACAAGAACGCTCCCGAGAGCCCTGCCCCATCCAGCTGCGATAGGCAGAACAGGTAAGGATAACCCGCTCTTTTGCTCGCGTCAGACCGACGTAGAACAGTCGGCGCTCTTCCTCCACATGCGGAGGTCCCATCAAGGTACAGGGAAATACCCCTTCTTCCAGCCCAACCATAAAAACCACCGAAAATTCAAGTCCTTTGGCGCTGTGACAGGACATCAACGAGACCGCTTCTGCCTTGTCATCATAGACTGTTGCAGCTGCATAATTCTGGAGATGATTGCAGAATGCGGCAAGATCACGACCAAACCCCTGGGCCAGCAGCAACAGACGTCGGGTGTCGTCCTGAACAGGATCTACGCCAAATTGGCCCAAGACTGCCTCCAATGCCACGGAAAGACCATCTCGGGCGGCGGTGTTTCTAAAACGATCCAGCATTAGAGCAAGCTCTTGCAAGGCATGGGTGGTGGTAGGCGAATGTACCAGTGGTGCTGCCAGGGCCAAAAAATCACCACGCAGCGGCAGTTCAGTATCAAGGCGATCCAGAGTTGCTGCCCCTACCCCCTTTAATTCAGCAAACAGAGATAGCCAGATGGCCAGTTCATCAGAGCCTGCAGCTGCCTGGAGCAGGTGGTAGAGAGGCCGCAGAGGCGCACTCAGGTAAAAAGGGGTTGCCCCCACCAGTTGATAGGGAATCCCGCGCCGTGCCAGCGCTTCAGCAAGTTCATCGGCCTGTCGGCCAAGCCTGAAAAGAATCGCAATATCAGCAAAGCTGTATTCAGCAGATTTCTGTTGATCCTGACGAGCGCGACCGGAGTGCAGGGAAAAACTATCCAGACCGCCCACCAGTTCTTCGATCCTGCTCACAATCAGCTCAGCCTCTGCTGCAGGAGATACCACCCGCTGAAACTCCAGCCGACCTTCTTTACATCCTGCAGCAGAAGTGAGCGACAATCCGCTGCAGATCAGGTTACGGCTGATCAGGGCAGTGGCAGCCTGGACAATTCTGCGCGGGATACGATAGGTGGTTTTGAGTGGCAGAATCACGGTGCCGTCTACCTCGGCAAACCTGAAAAAATATCTGAGATCGCCACCTCTGAAGCCGTAAATGGCCTGGTCAGGATCACCAATGGCAAAGATACTGGCAGTTAGCCCTAACTGCTCCACCAGCTCATACTGGGAGCTGTTCAGGTCTTGAAATTCATCCACAAACAGATATTCTACCTGCTGCTGCATCCGTTGCCTGAATGGTTCATCAGCCTGCATCAGCTGCACACAAACAGGGATGATCGCATCCAGATCCAGGGCATTCAACCGGACCAGCTCAGCCACATACAGTTCAGTCTCCCGGTCAAGCGTTGTTGCTGTCCCGGAACAGGAGGCCGTGATGGCCTGAGAAATTCGGGTACGCTCACTGCTGCCCAGACCAGGGAAGAGACGTTTCAACAGCCGTTGCCGACTTTCAGGACCGACAACAATCAGACCTGGGTTATCCTGCCGCAGCTGTTCGAGACAAAAGGCATGAAAGGTGCCGACAAACAGACGTTCTGCTGCAGCTCCGCAGCGCATTGCCAAACGCTCACGCATTTCCTCTGCCGTACGAGTCGTAAAGGTGATGGCCACCATCCGATCCGGGTCCGCACCCTGCTCCAACAGATACTGCAAACGGGAGACCAGTGTAAAGGTCTTGCCGGTACCGGGCCCGGCAGCCACCAGCACCCGTCGGCCCTCGGCCTGTATGGCAGCAGACTGCTCAGGGTTGGGTCCGTCAGGCGCAGCAGGAGACTGTTCGATACGGGGAACAGGCTGCACTACCGGCATCAGGGGGGTAGTAACGTTTTTTTTATGTCGTCTTGTTGGTTGATCGGCAAACAGTCCGGCCTGACCGGATAATCGATCCACCTCCCCATCTTCAAAGACCCGGATCACCCCGAACTGTCCATCGTAACCGGGAGTACGAATCACACGGCCTTCGCGCATCCGCACCACAGCTTCAGCCAGGAGCGGCTCATATTCGGCCAGTTCAGCAGGATCAGTCCACAGCAACAGATTAAACTCGGATCCAAACCGTGCCAGGGCACGACTGTACTGTTGCAGCACCTGTTTGGAGGCAGGGCCTACCTGCAGCAGTTCACCCAGCAGTTCAGGCAGCGGGATCAGGGAGTGAAAACCTGGTGCTTCAGGAGGATACAGGGGGGTATCGCGATCAGCCAGCTCCAGCACCCGATGATGTACCCCCACGGTGACCGGCTTGCCGCAGACCGGGCAGCGTCCCTGCAGGCGCCTGGTTTCGTGGGGCTCCAGACAGACCTTGCAATCCCGGTGTCCATCACAATGGTACTTCCCCTCTTCCGGGTAGAATTCAATGGTACCGACAAGACGATCCCGCCGGTTCTGTTTCAGGGCTTCCCGCAGTGCAAAAAAATCCAGATCAGTATTGAAGATGGTTGCCTCACGCCCCAGCTTTGAAGGGGAATGGCAGTCTGAATTGGAGATCAGGGCACATCGATCCAGCGCCGAGATCAGGCGGTTCATGTCCGGATCAGAAGAAAGGCCGGTTTCAAGGGCAAAGATATGAGCAGAAAGATCGCCAAAACAGGCCTCAATACTGTCAAAGCCGGATTTGGAGCCAAAGAGCGAAAACCAGGGGGTCCAGATATGGGCCGGCACCAGAAAGGCCTCAGGGGAGCACTCCAGCATGATTTCCAACAGGTTGCGACTGTCAAGCCCCAGGATCGGACGACCATCGGACTCAATATTGCCGATACCTGCCAAGCGGGCATTCAGTCGTTCCACTGAATTAAAATCAGGCAAATACAACAGGTTATGTACCTTCCTGGTGGCGCCGTCCCGTTTGTAGATGGAGCTTATCTCGGCGGAAAGCAGAAAACGGACCGGTGCGGTGGACTGCGGCCCTCCATCCAGAACGGTTGGGATCATTGATTCATCACGCAGACGGTACAGGCCGGGCTCAGCAGGTTCAAGCTGCTCCTTCAACAGCGCAAACCAGCCCGGATGGGTACAGTCACCAGTGCCGATCACCTGAATTCCCTTCAGTCGTGCCCAGGCAGCCAGACCTGCCGGACAGCTGTCCGGACTGGTTGCCCGTGAAAAGGGGGAGTGGATATGCAGGTCAGCTATATAGTTCATGACAGCGGTGCAAGAGTAGCAATCAGCGGCAGGTCTGCCTCAGCCCAGTCAAGGGTGTGCAAGCGGTCTGGCGGCAGCCAGCAGGCAGCCTGATGCTCATGTAGGGTCAGCTCCCCTTCCGGCTGATCACAATGAAACGGATACAATGTCACGGTCAGATCCGGATAGGCATGGATAAGCGGCTCCAATTGTCGGCATATCCTGACGGAAATATCCAATTCTTCTCTCAGCTCACGCATCAGACACGCTTCAACCGTTTCACCCGGCTCAAGTTTTCCACCCGGAAACTCCCACTTAAGCGGCAGCGATGCCGTTGCCGGTCGCTGGGTAGCCAGGATCAACCCGTCCTTGTGGATGATTGCACAGGCAACCTGTATGTGGGGCTTTTGTTGAGACATGGAGCTACCTCTAGCACAGCAGGGCATGATCGACAATCAGATACAACAAAGGCCCGGCAGGTGCTTTAACCGACCGGGCCTTGAAATCAGAAAAACAGTGCCTATTTCAAACGGTTCGCGTAGAGCGGAAACTGTTTCATCAGGGCGTTGACCTGTTTCTGAATACCGGCCAAGGCCTCATCGTTACCGATACTGGCAACGGCATCCGCAATGAAACCGGCCACCTGGTCCATTTCGCTTTCTTTCAAACCGTGGGAGGTGCAGGCCGGGGTACCGATCCTGATGCCGGAGGTAACAAAAGGTGAACGGGTCTCAAACGGCACGGTGTTCTTGTTGACCGTGATACCGGCCTTGTCCAGTGCCTCTTCGGCTGCCTTGCCGGTAATTTCGGTGCCTGAGAAGTTGATCAGCATCAGATGGTTGTCAGTGCCGCCGGAGGTCAGCTTGAACCCTTTGGCGATCAGGCACTCAGCCAGTTTGGCAGCATTTTTGACGATCTGCTGCTGATAAAGCTTGAACTCGGGCTGCAGCGCCTCCTTAAATGCAACCGCCTTGGCAGCGATCACATGCATCAGTGGACCGCCCTGGATACCGGGGAAGATCTGGGAGTTGATCGTCTTGGCAAATTCTTCACGGCAGAGGATCATGCCACCACGGGGACCACGCAGGGTCTTGTGAGTGGTGGTGGTGACAAACTCGGCATAGGGCACCGGGCTGGGGTGCACACCGGCGGCAATCAGTCCGGCAATGTGGGCCATATCCACCATCACCTTGGCCCCCACCTTGTCGGCAATGGCCCGGAAAGCCGGAAAATCAATGATACGCGGATAGGCACTGGCACCCACCACAATCAGTTTGGGCTTGTGCTCAACAGCCAGACGCTCCACCTCATTATAGTCGATGGTCTCGGTATCCGGGGAAACACCATAGGGCACCACCTGGTAAAAGCGACCGGAAAAATTAACCGGACTGCCGTGCGTCAGGTGACCACCATGGGAGAGGTTCATCCCCAGAATGGTATCACCAGGCTGGCAGACCGCATTGTAGACTGCCATATTGGCCTGGGAACCGGAATGAGGCTGCACATTGGCGTGGTCAGCTCCAAAAAGCTGCTTGGCACGATCTATGGCCAGCTGTTCCACCACATCCACATGGTGACAGCCACCATAGTAACGCTTGCCGGGGTACCCTTCAGCATATTTGTTGGTCATGACACTGCCCTGGGCCTCCAGCACTGCCTCAGAGACAAAGTTTTCTGAAGCAATCAGCTCAAGGTTGTACTCCTGCCGCTCGGTCTCATGTCTAATTGCATCTGCTACTTCAGGGTCAAACTGAGAAAGAATTGACATCGCTCATGCTCCTTGCTTTCGTGTATACAGTTTACTTAAAAACGAAACGGGACTTTTGCAAGTCCCGCTTGAACTCCAAGTGATAACAAATGTTAATGACTGAATTTATCCTCTATAGCCGTGATCAGTTCCAGACGCCGTTGATGACGTCCACCTTCATACTCTGCATCCAGCCAGGCTGCAATACACGCCTCGGCAGTTTCAACCGTCAGGAGACGCCCCCCTAACGCAAGGATGTTGGCGTTATTGTGCTGCTTGGCCAGCTCAGCCATCTGGGGAGTGGTAACCAGCGCAGCCCGAATACCGGGCACCTTGTTGGCAGCAATGGATATCCCGATACCGGTACCGCAGATCACAATACCGGCATCAACCTCACCATGGGCCACCAGCAGCCCGACAGCCTCACCAAAAGCCGGATAGTCCACTGAATCGGCTGAATGGGTGCCGGCATCAGCCACTTCGATATCCCTGCCCTGCAGAAAAGGGATCAAGGCCTGCTTGAGTTCATACCCACCATGATCAGAACCGATGGCAATCTTCATCATTAGACCCTTTTGAACAGCAGGGTGGCATTGGTGCCGCCAAACCCCAGTGAGTTGCTCATCACATAATCGACACGAGCATCACGGGCCGTATTGGGTACATAATCCAGGTCACAATCCGGATCAGGTTCTTCGTAGTTGATGGTGGGTGGCACTACCCCTTTATCCAGCACCATGCAGCTGATCACCGCCTCAAGACCACCGGCAGCACCCAACAGGTGGCCGGTCATGGACTTGGTGGAGGAGACCATCAGCTTGTAGGCATGGTCACCAAAGACCGATTTAATGGCCAGGGTCTCGTTCAGATCGTTAAACGGTGTTGAGGTACCGTGGGCATTGATATAGCCAACCTGGTCCGGGTTAACCCCGGCATTGTTCAATGCCATTTTCATACAGCGTGCAGCACCTTCACCACCTTCTGCCGGTGCAGTCATATGGTAGGCATCACCGGTCAGGCCGTAACCGACCACCTCGGCGTAGATCTTGGCACCGCGCTNNCCGTCACGACCTTTGTCAAAGGGACGCGATGCACGCTGCGGCTCATCATTGCGATCGGACAAGGCCTTCATGACCGCAAAACCGCCGATCCCCAGCGGAGTCACCGTTGCTTCAGTGCCGCCGGCAATCATGGCATCGGCATCCCCCCGGGCGATCATGTGGTAGGCATCACCAATTGAATGGGTACCGGTAGCACAGGCTGAAACTGAAGAGAGATTTGGCCCTTTGGCACCGTACTTGATAGAGATATGACCGGGAGCCAGGTTTATGATCAGCATTGGAATGAAGAAAGGGGAAATTTTTTTGTAGCCACCTTCCAGTAAAGCCGTGTGGTATTTTTCAATGGTAGGCAGGCCTCCCAGACCGGCACCGACCAGTACCCCAACCCGCTCGGCATTCTGTTCAGTGATCTGCAGGCCCGAATCTTCCATGGCAAAGTAGGCAGCACCCATGGCGTACTGGATAAAGAGGTCCATCTTCTTGACCTCTTTTTTATCAATGAACTGCTCAGGCTCGAAATCCCTGACCTCACCGGCAATCCTGACCGGCAGGCTGCCGGCATCAAAACGGGTGATCGGTCCGATACCGGACTGACCGCTCACCAGAGCCTCCCAATTTTTTTGATTGCCGGTCCCCAGAGGAGAAACAGCGCCCACACCGGTAACGACGACTCGTCTCATGTACTTGGCTCCATTACTGACTGGTCTGATAAAAAAGGAAAAGAGGGGACCAGTCCCCCCTTTTCGTTCCTTCAGGTTGCCAACAGATCCTAGGTATGCTCGGTGATGTAATCAACAGCATCCTGCACGGTCTGGATCTTCTCGGCGTCCTCATCCGGGATCTCGATGTCGAACTCCTCTTCCAGAGCCATTACCAGCTCAACGGTGTCAAGGGAATCGGCACCCAGGTCATCCATGAAGGAGGCCTCGGAAACCACCTGTGCCTCATCAACGCCAAGCTGCTCGGCAATAATTTCTTTCACTCTCTTCGCAACATCAGACATCGTACACCTCCGTGTGATATAAACCGTGGCTAGGTTTTGGTCGGCAAAACGTTCGTGTTACTTAGCAAACAGAAACGACAAATGTCAAAGCAATTTTTCAACAGATGACGAGTACGGATAACCCGTCAACATAACACTACATATACATGCCGCCATTGACTGACAAAACATGACCGGTGATGTACCCCGAAGTCTCTGATGCCAGGAACACCACCGCATTGGCTATGTCATCAGCCGATCCCAGTCGCTCCAGCGGAATCTGGGCTGCCAGCTCTTCGCGCACCTTTTCCGGCAGTGCATCGGTCATGGCTGTGGCAATAAAGCCGGGGGCAACGGCGTTGACCGTGACGTTACGCTTGGCCATTTCACGGGCATTGGATTTGGTCAGACCGATCAGACCGGCCTTGCTGGCACAATAGTTGGCCTGGCCCGCATTACCCATCTGCCCCACCACCGAGGCAATATTGATGATCCTGCCGTAACGTTGCTTGCTCATCACCTTGAATGCACTGCGGGTGCAGAGGAACGCACCTTTCAGGTTAACGCTCAACACTGCGTCCCAATCTTCGTCTTTCATTCGCATTAGCAGACCATCCCGGGTAATACCGGCGTTATTGACCAGAATATCAACCCGACCAAAGGCTTCCACTGCTGCATCAATCATCTTTTCTACATCAGCAGCAACGGTCACATTGCCCACCACAGCCAGCGCCTGTGCGCCGGATGCCTGCAACTCTGCAACCACCGCATCGGTTGCTGCCTGATCCATATCCATGGCCACGATAATGGCCCCCTGTGCTGCCAGTGCAACGGCAATGCTCTTGCCAATCCCCCGTGAAGCACCGGTAATTACCGCCACCTTTCCCTTGGGCATCTTTCCTCTCCTCTCATCTCCTGCATCTAGATCAGGCTTGTTTGTCTGCAAAGGTTGCTTTTAAGTCAGCCTCAGTCACCACCTTGCCGTCCACCAGAGCCTTGGCTGTAAAGAACCAGATACCCCGTTTGCAGCCAGTGGCCTCAATCTCAAAGCGCAACTGATCCCCCGGCATCACCGGCTTGCGAAAGCGGGCATTATCGATACCGGTAAAATAGGTCACCTTGTCACGCACGCTTTCATCTGACTGATAGGCCAGAATACCGGCTACCTGGGCCATGGCCTCAATGATAAGCACCCCCGGCATGACCGGATGGCCGGGAAAATGACCAGGAAAAAACGGCTCATTGATAGTGACGTTTTTCATCCCCACAATCCGTTTGCCAACCTCAAGTTCAAGAATCCGGTCAACCATCAGAAATGGATACCGATGCGGCAGGATCTTCATAATCTGGTTGATATCAAGCATGTCTCCACTCCTCAGGCTGCTGCCCGCACACCGGCAGTATCTTCAATATTCACCAGAGCCATCTCTTTGTTGATCCGCTTGACCAGACCGGTCAGCACCTTGCCGGGTCCGATCTCGACAAAACGGGTGATGCCATCGCTGATCATGGCCTGAACCGATTGCTCCCAACGGACTGGCGCACAGACCTGGGTCACCAGCAGCTCCCTGACCCGTCCGGCATCCTGGTTGGCACAGGCCTCCACATTGGTAATAACGGGAAGACTCATTACATTGACCGTAATTCGGTCCAAAACCTGATGCAGCCGGTCTGCTGCCGGTTGCATCAGGGCGCAATGGAAGGGAGCCGATACCGGCAGCAGCATGGCCTTGCGGTACCCCTTGGCCTTGGCAATCTCAATGGCGCGGTTGACAGCAGTCGCATGACCAGCGATCACAATCTGGCCGGGCGAGTTAAAGTTGGCCGGGGCCACTACCTCACCCTGGGCAGCCTCTTCACAGATGGCGGCAAGCTCATCCGCCTCCACTGACAAGATGGCCGCCATGGCGCCAACCCCTACCGGCACCGCCTCCTGCATGAAAGTGCCGCGGGAGCGCACCGTGCGTACCGCATCAGCCAGGGACAGGGCACCACTGCAGACCAGCGCCGAATACTCGCCCAGTGAATGACCGGCCACACAATCAGGTTGCAGACCGGTTTCCTGTTGTACGACCCGCAGGGCGGCGATACTGGCGGCCAGGATAGCGGGCTGGGTGTTGAAAGTCAGCTTGAGATCGTCTTCAGGACCGTTGAAACAGAGGTCAGAAAGTTTGAAACCCAGTGCGTCATCAGCCTCTTCAAATACCTGGCGTGCCACCGGAAAGCTGTCGGCAAGGTCTTTACCCATGCCGGCATACTGGGATCCCTGCCCAGGAAACAGAAACGACGTTTTACTCATAAAACAACCCCTTAAGGTAAAATAGTGTCATTACCATCGCAATAATGCAGAGCCGTAGGTAAAGCCGCCCCCAAAGGCATCCAAAAGGATCAGATCTCCCTGCTTGATTTGACCGGAACGATTGGCCTCATCCAGCGCAATCGGTATGGATGCTGCAGAGGTATTGCCGTATTTATGCAGATTAACAAAGATACGTTCTTCAGAAATGCCGACCCGTTTGCCGGTTGCCTCAATGATCCTGCGATTAGCCTGATGCGGTATCAGGAGCTTCACCTGATCAGGTGAACAGCCATTTGCCTCAAGAGCTGCGGCGGCCGCATCACCCATGGCTCGCACGGCGTGCTTGAACACCTCGTTACCTTCCATCCGCAGGTAATAAAGCTGATCTTCCAAGGTCTTGGGGTCTGTGGCCGGATGCCGGGTGCCAACACCGGGCTGATAGAGCAGCTGCCAGTGAGTTCCATTACTGTAGATATGGGTAGACAATAGTCCAGGCTCCTCTGTCGTTGCCTCCAGCAGAGCCGCACCGGCACCGTCGCCAAACAGGATACAGGTATTGCGGTCAGTGAAGTCAACAATACGAGTCAGGATTTCGGCACCGATTACCAGCACCTTACGGGCCAGGCCGGTCCTGATATAGGCATCTGCAATAGAAAGGCCGTAGATAAAACCGGAGCAGGCTGCGGTCAGGTCAAAGGCTGCCGCTTTTTTTGCACCCAGTTCGTGTTGGACAATACAGGCGGTGGCGGGAAAGGGAAAATCCGGCGTGACCGTAGCCACCAGGATCAGGTCAAGCTGTTCTGCAGGACAGGCTGCCATGGACAGGGCCGCCCTGGCTGCCTTGACGGCAAAGGTAGAGGTATACTCATCAGGGGCTGCTATCCGACGTTCCTTGATACCGGTCCTGGAGGTAATCCACTCGTCGTTGGTATCAACCATCTGCTCAAGGTCATGGTTGGTGAGTATCGTGTCAGGAACAGCAGAACCTGTTCCGGCGATTCGAGTGCGCAGCATGTAACCCCCTGGCCGTTACCGGAAACTGCGCCGGCTGACTCTCATGAACTACGGGAAGGTGAAGCTACTGCAGGGTTGATGGAGCCCCGGCACCACCATTACGTGGAAGCAGTGCCGTATAATTTTCAGACAGTTTTTCCGCAATGCGCTGGGTCACCCCGCTGGTGGCATAATCATGGGCAAAACGGATGGCGTTCATGATAGCCTTGGCATTGGAGCCACCATGGCAGATCATACCGACACCGTTGATGCCAATCAAAGGGGCGCCACCATATTCGGAATAATCAACGGTCTTTTTGAAGCGGTTGAAGGCACCACGCATGAAGAGATAGCCCATTTTGGCCACCATATCCCCCATGATCTCCCGCTTGAGCATGGTCCCGGTGGCTTCTGCCAGTCCTTCCGACAGCTTCAGCACCACATTGCCCACAAAACCGTCGCACACCACCACCTCAACCGTACCCTTGAAGATATCTCGTCCTTCAACATAACCGGCGTAATTGAGCGAGGTCTGACGCAAAAGGGCGTTGGTCTCACGGGTAAGATCATTACCTTTTGAATCCTCTTCACCATTGGACAACAGACCAATACGCGGGTTGGAGATCCCCATGGCATGCTTGGCATAGACCTGCCCCATAATGGCAAACTGCACCAGATGGGATGCCTTGCAGTCCACGTTACCCCCCACATCCAGCACCAGGGTCTTGCCTTGCAGGGTAGGGAAAATCTGGGCAATGGCTGGACGCTCAATACCGGCAATCCGCTTCAGCACAAACATGCCGGCAGCCATGGTGGCACCAGAGTTTCCGGCACTGACCGCAGCACAGGCTTGGCCGTCCTTTACCAGTTCAAAAGCCAGCCGGACTGATGAGTTGCGTTTTTTGCGTACCGCATCGGAGGCGGAATCATGCATCCCCACCACCTCGCTGGCATGGTGAATGGTAATATCAAGAGCAGTAGCGCCGTGGCGCTCCAATTCCTGACGCAGACGCTCCTCATCTCCCACCAGAACGATCGGGATGGCGAACTGACGCGCAGCAGCAACTGCCCCCTCCACCTCAACGGCAGGGGCATGGTCACCACCCATGGCATCAACAGCAACTCGCATCAGTCAGTTTCCGGTTAAACCTTAAGCCTGCTTCTCAACACCGGCTACGTCCTTGCCCTTATAGGTACCGCAGGAAGGGCAGACGCGATGAGGCATCTTGGGAGACTTGCATTGGGGACAGACCGACAGGCTGGGGGCCGTCAGAAAATCATGGGCACGACGCATATTCTTGCGTGATTTGGAGGTCTTTTTCTTGGGTACTGCCATGGTGGATACTCCTTCTTATAGGGCGGCCGAAGCCGCTGGTTTATGACCGGACCTTGAAGTCCTTGAGTACAGCAAATTTTGTTGGTTTCTGTTCTACCGTGCAGGAGCAGCCGTCACGGTTCAAATCAGCGCCACAGGCAGGGCACAGCCCCTTGCAGGTATCAGAACAAAGCGGCTTGACTGGAATCTCCAAGGCAACCTGTTCGGCGATCTCAGGCATCAGGTCGATCTCATCACCACTAAAACTGGTTGAGATCAGATCCTGTTCAGCAAGTTCCAGTTCGTCATCATCTTCCTGGGCAGCAACCCCTTCACGAAAAAAAATAGTGAAGCGCGAGGCGACAGACTTACTGAAACAGCAAAGACAACGTGAGCAGGTCAGTTGCACCGGAACAGCAAGCTCACCCTCAACACGGTAATGATCCATTTCCCGGCAGGCCTTGAACGCGACCTGCACTGGGCCGGTAAAACTGCACTCACCGGCTGACTCCATCTCCTGCAAAATCGGAAACGAGCCGGCCGGCTCAACAAAGGAATATTCCCGAACAGACTCTTTGATATGTTCGGTTCTTACCTTCATCACCACTGTCACCGCCTGCCCGAGGGTTAAGAAATGAGGTAATATAGTGAAACCTGTCGTTTTGTCAAGCAGAAAGCTCTATCCTTACTGGGGTATGAAGTCGCTCTTCAGCCGAATCTGTTTCAAAGCAGCAACAATCAGCCTGGCTGCCTGTTCAAGATCACCCAGTGACAGCACCTCAACCGGGGTATGCATATAACGTAGCGGCAGTTTAACCAGGGCCGTAGCCACCCCACCACGGGAGATCTGCATCACATTGGCGTCCGTGCCGGTGGCCCTGGGATTGGCGGTCAGCTGCACCGCGATCTTCTCTTTCTGGGCAGCACTGTACAATAACTCAAACAGAGCATGATTGATATTGGCGCCACGGGTCAGGATCGGTCCTTTTCCCAGGGCCACCTCACCATTATGCTTACGCTCGACATCCGGCTGATCAGTCGCAAAATCGACCTCTACGCAGATGCCGATATCCGGATTGACCGTGTAGCTGCTGGTGGTACCGCCCCGCAGACCGATTTCTTCCTGCACCGAGGAGACCCCATACAGATCAACTGCCGGTTTTTTCTTCTCCTGCGCCACCAGACGCAGCACCTCTGCCACCACAAAGGAACCGGCCTTGTCGTCAAAGCCACGGGAGGCCACTCGATCCCCCAGCAGCCGGGTGAAACTGCTGCTGAAGGTGATACAGTCCCCTACCCGCACCAGCTTCTGGGCCTCTTTTTTGTCTTTGGCACCAATATCAATATACTGGGCCTCCAGCTTGACCACCGTCTCACGGTCCTTGGTATCCATCAGGTGGATCGGGCGCTTGCCCACCACACCAGTCAGGGGACCATCAGCAGTATGGATATGTACCACCTTGCCCGGAGTCAGATGGGCATCAACCCCGCCAATGGCAGCAAAATAGATAAAACCTTTATCATCAATATATTTAACCTGCAGCCCGATCTCATCGGAATGCCCCACCAGCATCACCTTGGGCCGATCCTTACCCTGTCCCGGGATAAAACCGTAGACATTACCCATAACATCACTGCTGACCTGACAGAATGGCGCGATATACTCCCTGAATACCCGTTGTGCCGGTTGCTCGTACCCTGATGGGCTGGGAGCTTCCAAGAGGCGCTCCAGAAAGGCTACTGATTCTTTACGCATAGCATTACTCCTCATAAATATAATCGGTGACAACAGAACAACACATCTTATGCTGGAGGGATTCCAGGCAGAGCTGGTGCCTCTCAAGTTGCAGATCAGGCCGCACCTGGCTGATCAACAGGCCAGCCTGGTTCCAGAAATGCAGATTAGTTCGCCCCTGCCCCACCACTTCGGATACCTGCTGCGGATGACAGTGAAGCCTGATCTCACTTCCTGAAGGCAGTACTTGTGCCTTTTGGCAGACCAGATCACGAACCAGCTGCGACCTGACCAACTGCCCCAGAGCCGGATGCCAGCAACCGGCCAGTAGCGCCCCTGGCACTGTCAGCCCGTCATCAGCCTGCAGTCCGATCCTGATCACCGGCACCCCGGCCTTGTTGGCTGCATCTAAGAGCCGTGCCGCTGTCGCAACCCCCTGTACAAGATCTGGCGGTTGATATCGTCCGCTTAGATAGAGGTCAGCCAGACCGGTACCCTGCAGCACCACTGCCGGGTAGATACGAACAAACTGAACCCCGGCAGTCATCACCCCGCGCAGGGTCTGCAATGCCTTATCCGGTGTATCTCCGGGCAGACCGGGCAAGAGTTGCGCCCCGGTATTGAAACCAGCGGACCATACCCGCCTGATTGCCTGCAGACTCTGCTCTGCCGTATGACCCCGCCCGGCCAGCTGCAGAACAGTATCATCAAGAGACTGCACCCCGATCTCAATGGTTGTCACCTGACAACCTTGCAAAAAACTCAGCGCTTCAGCTTCAAGCCCGTCAGGACGGGTGGAAATCCTGATTCCCTGCACCAGCCCCTGCCTGATAAACGGCTGCACTGCATCCAGCAGCACCTCCTGCGTCTGTCGGGGCAACAGGGTAAAACTGCCGCCAAAAAAAGCCACCTCAGTCGGTCTGTCGGGTGAGCGCTTCAGCCAGTCAATAACCTGTTCCCGGATCTGCGCCGTATCCGGCAATTGCTGCCAGGCACCTGAGATCGTCTGCTGGTTACAGAACAGACAGTGGTGGGGGCAACCGGCATGGGGGATGAAAAACGGGATAATCAAAGGCGGCATGGCCACATACTATACCTGCGGTGACATCTGCTGCAAGGCCGCCTCTGCAGCGGCCTGCTGCGCCGCTTTTTTAGTACGGCCATAGCCACAACCCAACAGCTGGCCGTCAACCGTGACGGTTACGGCAAAAAGGCGGTCATGATCCGGTCCTTCCTGATGAGTAACCGTATACTGCGGGGCCCCCTGTTTGCGCGCTGCCAACAGCTCCTGCAGTTTGCTTTTGGCATCGGCAACCAGGGCCTGAAGCTGTTCCAGCTCAGACAAAAGCGGCAGATAAAGCGGAGTCACTGCCTGTTGTACCGCTATCAATCCGGCATCACAAAAGATGGCCCCAACCAGTGCTTCAAAGACATCCGCCAGTATGGAAGGATTGGTGCGCCCCCCCTCCTGCTCGGCCCCTTTGCCGAGCAGTATCAGATCAGCAAGACCGCAGGCGCTTGCCAGGTCAGCCAGACGGGTCTGGTCAACCAGTGTTGCCCGCATCCGCGACAGATCACCCTCGGAAAGCCCTGGAAAACGTTGAAACAGCAGGTCTGCCAACAGCAGGCCAAGCACGGCATCGCCCAGGAATTCAAGCCGCTGGTAATCCTGCAGACCGCCCCTGCGCACCTCGTTCAGGTAGGAACGGTGGGTCAGTGCCTGGTTGGCAAGGGCAGTGTTTTTGAACTGGTGCCCCAGTATTTTGCCTCGTGGTTGTTCCATAGAGGGCGTGAGTATACGGCAAGCCCCGGTCTGCTGCAAGCGGCTTTGAACCGGCACAGGCTCATGATTTGAATTGCCAAGAAGCAGTCGGATGCCTATAATGTCCCCCTTTTGGGAGAGTGCATGTTTATTACCTTTGAAGGTATAGAAGGGTGCGGCAAGAGCACCCAGATCAACCTGCTGGCAGCACAGCTGCAGCAACAGGGTCGTCAGGTTTTGCTGACCCGCGAGCCGGGTGGCTGCCCGATTGCCGACCAGATTCGCGGTCTGCTGCTGGATGCGGATAACCACGCCATGGTACCGATGACCGAACTGATGTTGTATGCTGCAGCCCGGTCCCAGCATCTGGCCGAGGTTGTTCAACCATCACTGGCGGCAGGAACCCTGGTGCTGTGCGACCGGTTCAGTGACGCCACCCGCGCCTATCAGGCCTTTGGCCGGGGTATTGATCGTCAAATCATGGAATCCCTGAATGATCTTGCCTGCAATGGGCTTACCCCTGATCTGACCCTGTTGCTGGATTGCCCGGTTGAGGTCGGCCTCGCACGTGCCAGACAGCGAATCGCCGGCAGCAACGGCCCTAAAGAGGAACGGTTTGAGCTTGAATCATTGCATTTTCATCAGCGGGTGCGGAACGGCTACCTGCAGCTGGCAGCAGAAGAGCCGGACCGGTTTGCGGTTATCAACGCTGCTGCCCCTCAGGACCAGGTAGCAACAACAATCCTGCAGGCCGTGCAGTCCAGGCTGGGGAACGCAACCTGATGCAACTGGGCACTGTCAAGGGCCAGGAACGGATTGTTAATGCCCTGACCCGTTCTCTGGCAGCCAATCGGGTTGCCCATGCCTATCTGTTTGAAGGGCCTGAAGGATGCGGACGCCGCACTACGGCCCTGGCACTGATCCAGGTTCTTTTCTGCACGCAGCCGGTAAACGGTGATGCCTGCGGCAGTTGTCCATCGTGTCGTAAGCTGGCAACGGGCAACCATCCTGACCTGCAGTTACTTTCACCGTTACCTGACAAACGCGATATCAGCATTGAGCAGATTCGGGAACTGCAGCAGGTGTTGTCACTGCGCCCCTATGAGGCTACCCGTAAGGCCTGTCTGATCGAGCCGGCAGACCGGATGAATGAAAAGTCAGCCAATGCCTTGTTGAAGACACTGGAAGAGCCGCCGGGGCATGCCATTATCATCCTGCTGACCACGCAGGCTGACCTGCTGCTTGCCACAATCCGCTCTCGCTGCCAGCACCTGCGTTTCAGCCCACTGCAGGATCAGGTCATAGAAGAACTCATGCAGCTCAACGGTTTTGAACCGGCCCTTGCTGCAGAACTGGCACCACTGGCCGAAGGAAGTATGGAACGCGCCCTGACTCTTGAAAGTGAGGGAGATGAATCCAAACGCAGGGAGCTTCTGGCTTGCCTTGCACAGGCTGATGCACGACAGATCAGCACCATTTTTGATGCTGCCGAATCCTTAAGCAGTGGCAGAGAAGAAACCTTGATACTCTGCACCCTGCTGATCTCACTGGTTCGTGATCTGCTGCTACTGCGCACCGTTGGTCAGTCAGGGGTTACCAACCGTTTTCTTGCTGCTGAGCTGTCTGCCGAGGCTGTCCGTTTCAGCCCTGAAAACATTATGGCCGCACTGGAACTGGTGCTGAACACACGCAGGGTAGTCCAGGGCAATGCCAATCCCAAGCTGGCTCTGGAACATCTGCTGCTGGGATATGATCGTCTCAGAAAGGGAATATGAAAGTGATTCGCGTTGTTTCCATACAATTTCATCCGGCCGGCAAGATGTACGAGTTCAATGCCGGCGATCTTGAACTGCAACCGGGTGATCGCGTTGTGGTAGAGACGGAACGAGGTCTGGGCCTTGGTAAGGTCGTTTCAAGAGTGGAAGAAAAGGATGAGGCCCTTTTCACACAGCTACCGGCAAAGGTACAGCGCCTGCTGGGGCTTGAAGATGAAAAGACCCTGGCTCACCTGAGCCGTCGCGAAAAAGAGGCCTACGAATTCTGCCAGCGCCGGATCAAGGAACGGGGCATGGACATGAAGCTGGTACGGGTCGAAAACCTGTTTGACGGCAGCAAGGCGATTTTTTACTTCACCGCCGACGGCAGGGTTGATTTCCGTGAGCTGGTCAAGGATCTGGCCCACACCTTCCACACCAGGATCGAGATGCGACAGATTGGCGTCCGGGACGAGGCCAAGATGGTTGGCGGCCTGGGGATCTGCGGCCGGGAACTCTGCTGTGCCTCGTTCCTGCGTGACTTTCAGCCGGTATCGGTCAAGATGGCCAAAGAACAGAACCTGGCCCTCAACCCATCCAAGATATCAGGGCAATGCGGTCGTCTGCTTTGCTGCCTTGATTACGAATATGAGACCTACTGCGACCTGCGCAAAAGTTTTCCAAAATGCGGCAAACGTGCACGCACGCTACAGTACAGCGGCACCGTTGAAAAAATGAACATCCTGACCGGCGAACTGCTTCTGAAACAGGAGGACGGCAAACAGGTCAGCGTCCATGTCAAGGAACTGGTTGACGAGAGTGCCCCAAGCCAACCACCTCCTGAACCTCCACGGCAACAGGAACAGCTTTCGTCACCTCGCCGAGAGCGGGAACAACCGCCTCCCAAACGCCAGAGACCAGCCCCGCAACAGGCCAGAGAACAGCTAGAAACAGCGGTAGCTCCGTTGCAACCGCCGGTAATTGTAACCGACGGTCAGCAGCAGAAATCTGATGACAAGCCCAAAAAGAAGAAGCGAAACCGCCGTCACGGGCACCGCAAACCTTCAGACCCGAAGAACAACGACAAACCTGTGCAGGAGTAGCCAGCAATGAAACCGAGTTTTTACGTTACCACACCGATCTACTATGTAAATGATGTGCCCCATATCGGCCACTCCTACACTACGGTGGCTGCCGATGTTCTGGCACGCTACAAGCGATTGAAAGGCTATGAGGTATTCTTCCTGACCGGCAGTGACGAGCATGGCCAGAAGGTGGAAAAGGCAGCCCAGACTAACGGCGAAACGCCATTGGAGCTGGCCGACCGTGTGGTCAAACGATTTCAGTCCCTATGGGAAAAACTGGGTATCTCCAACAACGACTTCATCCGCACCACCCAGGAGCGTCACAAGCAAGGTGTTTCAGCCATTTTCAAACAACTGCTTGACCAGGGTGACATCTATCTGGGGGAATACGAAGACTGGTACTGTACCCCCTGCGAAACCTTCTGGACAGAGACCCAGGCCATTGACGGCACCTGTCCAGACTGCAACCGTCCTGTGGAAAAACTGAAGGAAGAATCCTACTTCTTCAAAATGAGTGCCTACGGTGAGCGTCTGCTGGCCCATATCGAGGCCAATCCCGAATTCATTCAACCCAAAAGCAAGCGAAACGAGATCATCTCGTTTATCAAGGAAGGTCTGCGTGACCTGTCGGTTTCCCGCACCTCTTTTTCCTGGGGAATTCCGGTACCAGGCAATGAACGCCATGTCATCTATGTCTGGTTCGATGCCCTGACCAACTACATCACCGCCCTGGGATACCCTGACCAGCAGGGTACCTATCAACGCTTCTGGCCGGTTGATGTGCATCTGATCGGAAAGGATATCCTGAGATTCCACACGGTTTACTGGCCCACCTTCCTGATGGCAGCCGGACTGCCGCTGCCCAAGAAGGTCTTTGCCCACGGCTGGTGGACCGTTGAAGGTCAGAAGATGTCAAAATCACTGCAGAACGTGGTAGAGCCCAATATGCTGATCGACACCTATGGTGTGGATGCAGTGCGCTACTTTCTGATGCGCGAGGTACCGTTCGGCCTGGATGGTGACTTTTCCCATGCCTCCTTGGTCAGCCGGATCAACTCGGATCTGGCCAATGATCTGGGCAACCTGCTTTCCCGATCCACTGCCATGCTGGTCAAGTACTTTAACGGCGAGCTGCAAGTACCGGGACCGCTTTCTGAACAGGATCAGATCCTGAAAGAGAAGACCGTGGCAATGGTGAGCGCTGTGGACACCTGCATGGATGAACTGGCCTTCAGCAAGGCACTGCAGGCCATATGGGATGTTGTCTCAACCGCCAACAAATATATTGACGATACCGCCCCTTGGGCCATGGCCAAGGATCCAGCTCAGCAACAGCAACTGGGTACGGTGATGTACTGCCTGCTGGAAGCGCAACGCCTGATCCACAGCCTGATTGCCCCGTTTATGCCGGATACTTCCCGCACAGCCCTGCGCTGCCTGGGATGGCAACAGGAGGTAACTGAGTCTGATCTGGTCTGGGGAGGTCTGCAACCTAAAACTGAGATAACCAAGGCTGCAGCGCTCTTTCCCAGAATCGAGACCAAAGAATAACGTTCCAACAACAAAGGGGAGACCGTAACGGCCTCCCCTTTGTTGTGTCTGCTGTCAAGTAACACCTTCCCTAAGCGCAGGAAGAACCCCACTCAGGGGATATTACAAAACCTTCCCTGAAGCCTGAGTTCACAAAATCAATCACCTGGCCATCCAGGAACGAGTTCAGGCTTTTCTCTGCCAGCAGTTCGATACCGTTCAGATTCAGGCGGGTGTCATTCTCGCTCGGCTCATCCAGAGCCAACCCCAGACGGGGACCGCCTCAACCAAAGCCTTCAAACACCACCCGCAGCATCTTGCCCGGATTCTGAGCCAGAATCGGCTCCAGAGCTGCCTTTGCCGCATCTGAAATTTTCATAGTAAAGCTCCTTCATAATATTATTATATTCATATATATAAAAAACAATTTCAAAAAGCGAGTATTTTTCAACCATCAGATCAATAGCGCTGTTCCTGTTTGGGCACATACCACTTGATCAGATTATGGCCAATCCCGGCCGGGGCCGGTTCAATCCCTTTGATCCGCGCTGAAACCACCGGCAACGCATCAGGCACATACAGGAAGGTATAGGGTTGTTCATCGGCCAGAATTTCCTGAATCCTGAAATATGCCTTTTTGCGCTGTTCAAGATCAAAGGTGCTGCGTCCCTGCTCCAGCAGGCGGTCAACCTCCGGGTTGTTATAGCCGATAAAATTCAGTTCCCCCGGCTTGGTCTTGCTGGAGTGCCAGATATCATACATATCGGGATCCTGTGAGGTCAGCCAAGCCAGCAACACTACTTCAAAATTCCCTTTGTCAATAAACTCTTTCAGAAAAGCGGCCCACTCCACGATCCTGATCCGCACATCAATTCCTACCTGTTGCAGCCGTTGCTGGATAATCTGGGCCGTCATCAGACGCTGTTGATTCCCCTGATTGGTCAGAATGGTAAAACGGAGCGGCTTGCCCTCTTTCTGAAGTATGCCATCACTGCCTGGCTGCCAGCCGGCTTCAGCAAGCAGCTGACGAGCACGGGCCTGGTCGAACGGGATATCCCTCACATCCGGATTATAGGCCCAGCGCCCCGGAATCATCGGACCATGGGCACGCTGACCCATACCGAACAACACCCCCTGAATCAATTCGTCCTTATTGATAGCTGACGTAATGGCCTGACGGATCCGCTTGTCCTTGAAGGTGGGGTGGCGAAGGTTATAGCCTAGATAAAGGTAACCATTGGAGGGATAGCGGTATTTCTGAAAGGCAGCCTTGAACCGGAGCGTATCAGTCTGACGGGCGTATTGTACCGGCGTTAGCCCCATCTGATCGATCCCGCCAGCCTTCAGTTCCATGTACATGGTTGAGGTGTCAGGGATCAGCCGATAGACATAACGATCCAGGTACGGGCGGCCTTCAAAATAGTCAGGGTTAGCTTCCAGTACAATCTTCTGACCCGACACCCATTCCTTGAAACGAAACGGACCGGTGCCGACTGGCTTGCGAGACAGAGGACTCTTGGTGATATCCTGTCCCTCAAGCAGATGAGCCGGCAGGATGGCAACACCCCAGGATGCCAGGGCAGGCGCATATGGGCGGGCATAGCGCACCACTACGGTGTAAGGATCAGGAGAGGTAACCGAAGCCACCTGTTTGAAATCTTCGGAGTAGGCGGTCGGTGTTTGGGGATCAATGATGACCCGGTAGGTGTAGAGGACATCCCGTGCGCTGAACGGTTTGCCGTCATGCCAGGTAACATTCCTGCGCAGCTTGAAGGTTATGGTCAGACCGTCGGGCGAAATCCGGAACGACTCGGCCAGTTCACCGACAATTTTCAGATCCTTGTCATACTTGACCAGGCCATTGTAGATCTGGCCTGCCACACTGTGGGAGGCACTGTCTGAGGCCAGAATCGGGATCAGGGTCGATGCCTCACCGATGGTTCCTTCAACCAGTGTATCACCGTAGGCAGGTGTTGTTCTTGCAGTATCTTCGGCAGGGAGCTGTGGTGCAGGCGCCTCAGTCCTGCTGCAGGCCAAACAGCAGCAGGCCACCAGGATGGCAGCAAGGATATGCCGGATACTGTGCCGGCAACGCGGGCCGGTCATTGCTCTTCAATATCTCCCCGGATCAGGCGGCGGATCTTTTCCTCAAGCCCTTTCTTTTTTGCATCAAGGCTGCGGGCCTTTCTGTAAAATTTCAAGGCCTGCCTGGTTTCCTTGCGAGCTGCATAGGCATCCCCCAGATGTTCAAGAATAGTGGGATCATCAGGCACCAGCTCAGCAGCCTTGGCCAGGTAGCGCACCGCTTCATCGTAACGCTTCATCTGATAGTAGACCCATCCAAGACTGTCAATAAAGAAGCCGTCATCAGGTCGCAGCTCAAGAGCCCGTTTGATGTGGATTAGCGCCTCATCCAGATTGATTCCCATTTCGGCATAGGTGTAGCCAAGAAAATTATGGGCCTGGGCGTCATCAGGATTCAGCTCCACCACTTTTTTCATCCGCTCGATGGACAGGGGCCGTTTACCCAATTTGTCATACAACACCCCCAGCCTGAACTGGAACTTCGCATCACTGGCAAACTGTATCTGTTTCTGCAGCAGTAACTGCAAACCGTCATCAGTGCGCTTCAGAGAATCAAGCAGGGTTGCCAGGGACAGGTGCAGATCAAGATTGTCCGGGTTTGCAGCAATTGCCTGCTCCAGCATGGTCACTGCCTGCTCTGCCTTGCCCTGCTCCTTGAATATGAAGGCGATATGGCTGACCGCTTCAGGATAGGCCATTGAGCTGACCGGCACTTTCTGAAACTCGGCGACAGCCAGGTCCAGCTCTTCTTTTTCCTCATAGGCCACCCCCAGATAGACACGCAACTGGTGGGCGTCCGGATCGGCCACCAACATCTCGCTAAACAGCTTGATGGCATCGTCGAATCGTTCCAGCTCCAGATAGATGATACCGGTCTTGCGCCTGCTTTCAGTAGTTGCCAGCCCCATGTCCTGCAGTCGTTCCAAATAAACCAGGGCATCATCATAACGCTGTCTCTGTATAAACAACTGGATCAGGTGCTGGATCAACGGTGCACGGTTATCAGCCTCATCCAGCACCCTGGTGTAGGTGGCAATGGCTGTATCAACTTCACCAAGGGCCTCGTGAGAGATGGCCATATCAATGGCAGCCTGGGTAAAATCAGGACGGATCACCAGGGCCCGTTGATAGTATCCGATCGCCTCACGATACAACTTCATCTGACTGTAGACCTTACCCAGGTAGTAGTTGCCCACTGCCGATTCGGGTTTTTCTTTGACCAGACCCTTTAGCACCTTGACTGACTCTTCATACTCAAACATCTGCATCAGTAAGGTCACCAGATGCAAGACCGCATCTTCTTTACCCGGTTCCAGGCGTACCGCCTGGCGTAGATAATCTGCAGCCTCCCGGGTTTTGCCGAGCGAAGAAAGAATGGTGCCGCCCAGCAGATACGGTGGACGAAAATCAGGCGCCACTGCAATGGCACGATCCAGCACGGTCAGAGCTTCCTGTACCTGTCCTGCCTTCAACAGTATTTCAGCCTCAAGCATCAGTGGTTGGGGCGATGCAGGGTCTGCCTGCTGAGACTGACGGGTCAGGTACAGAGCCCGTTCGCTATCTCCCTCGTTCCAGGCAAGGCGGGCCTGGGCATAGTACCCCAGACCGCTGTACCCGTGCTGGTGCGTCAGGTCGGAGCGATCTTCAACCGGCTTGACACCACTACAGGCAGCAAGAAGCACCAGACAAGAAAAAGCCATTGTTATCCGTAACATAAAACACCACCTGCTGCAGCAAACCTTCAGATACGCTAAGTTTTAGAACGCTATCACACAACCCGGGAGAGCGTCAAACGATTCTGCCGAATATTTTCCTTGACCCGCCCGGTTGCAGAGGCCCGTTTTAGATGGTAGGATTGCTTGCCTGCACGCGGTTAAATTCAGGCATCATGAAAAGGGAAGGCAATCCATGCTGCGTCACCATGTCAAACAGTTACTGAGACGACTCAACCTGCAGGAATCATGGGTGGTTTTCTTTGTTCTGGGCAATGTGATGCTCAATTTTCCGTTTCTGAAAATCTTCAACCAGCCCACAACCATTTTTGGTTTTCCCCTGATGTATCTCTATTTCACCATCGGCTGGGCCGTCTCCATCGGTGTCATCTATCTGTTCGTTACCTCCAGAGAAACAGACCCCTTTGAACAGCAGCATGATGATCAGGAGCAGCTGTGACGCTCGATATACTTTATGTAGCTGCCGTCGGTATCGGCTACACCGGTTTTCTGTTTCTGGTAGCCTGGTATGCGCGTAAACGGGCTAACCAGGGGCGCAGTCTTGTCAGCAATCCCTACGTCTACAGTCTTTCTATAGCCGTTTACTGCACCTCCTGGACATTCTACGGCAGTGTCGGCAAGGCTGCCACGTCAGGGATCGATTTTCTGTTGATCTATCTGGGTCCCTCCCTGACCGCTTTTTCCTGGTTTTACATCCTGCGGAGGATTATTAGAATCAGTAAGGACAACAACGTTTCCTCCATTGCCGACTTCATCAGCCTGCGCTACGGCAACTCCCAGCTGCTCGGCTCGCTGGTCACCCTGATTGCCGTACTGGGGGTTATGCCGTACATTGCCCTGCAGATCAAGGCAGTGGTTACCTCGTTCACCCTGATCAGCGGTGTTACCCATCGCACCATTTTGTTGCCCGGAGCTGATGCAGCTGTTTCAGTGCCGACCGGTCTGACTCTGGCACTGATACTCTCCATCTTCGGCGTCATCTTCGGCGCCCGCCGTCTCCCCTCTGCTGAACGCCATGAAGGACTGATCGCAGCGGTGGCTTTTGAGTCGATCATCAAACTTGTCAGCCTGGTTGGTGTTGGTATTTTTGTCACCTGGTTCATGTTTGATGGATTCGGTGACATCCTGCACCAGTTTCAGACTCGTTTTCCCGAACTGTTTGAACGTCTGTTCACCCTGCATCAGGAACAGGATACCGGCTTTATCCCCTCTTCCACCATGCTGCTGCTTTCCATGGGGGCGATCATCCTGCTGCCGCGGCAGTTTCATGTGCTGGTGGTTGAAAACGCAGATCTGAAACATATCGGCAAGGCAATGTGGCTGTTTCCAACCTACCTGTTTCTGATTAATCTGTTCATCATGCCGATCGCACTGGCCGGCATCCTGTATTATGGCGGCAACACCGGTGCAGATTACTACGTGATCAGCCTGCCCCTGTCGGCAGGCAACAGCTCCATAGCACTACTGGCCTTTCTGGGTGGTCTTTCTGCAGCTGCCGGCATGGTGATGATTGAATCGGTAGCCATCTCGACCATGTTGCTCAACAACCTGTTCATGCCGATTATTGTCAGGATCACTCCCAAACAGTGGTTCCCCGTACTGCTGATCAATCTGAAACGGCTGGCCATCTTCATGGTGGTGTTTCTGGGTTATTTCTATTACCGGACTGTTGGCGATACCTTCATGCTGGTCAACATGGGGCTGATCTCGTTTTTGGCAGCCATACAGTTCCTGCCGGCATTGCTGGGGGGGCTGTACTGGCAGCGTGGCAACAAGGCAGGCGCCATTACCGGTATGCTGCTGGGGTTTCTGGTCTGGTTCTATACCCTGCTACTCCCCTCATTTTTTACCGCAGATCCTGACAGCACCATCATCCAGCAGGGCCTCTTCGGTCAATCCCTGCTTAAACCAACCGCCCTGTTCGGTCTGACCGGCATGGACATGTGGAGCCATGCCCTGTTCTGGAGCATGCTGTTCAATATCGGCGCCTATCTGGTCTGTTCACTGATTCTGCCTCAGGGAGAGGTGGAGAAAGAACAGGTGCGCCGCTTTATCGGCAAGTTTGAGGTAGAGCGGCGCAAGGAAAAAATTGAGGCAAAACGACTGTCAAAACCGGTCACCATCCCTCAGTTCATTGCGCTTATGGGTAAATTCATCGGTCCTGGTGAGGCCCAAAAAGCCATGGCCGGCTACCTGAAAGAGCGTCATCTGGAAAGCCAGACTCTGGTGCCTGAATTTGAACTGCCTGCCATGAAGCGGTTCGTTGAACGAACCCTGGCCGGTTCAGTCGGTGCTGCTGCTGCCGGAGCCATCATGGACAGCTACCTGTCGGACATGGGGAGCCGGATGGAATCGGTGTACGACATCTTCAGCACGGTCAGGGCTTCTCTGGACCAGAGTCGCGAGGCACTCTACGTTCGCCTCAAGGCCTCTGAAATCATCAACCGTACCCTTGATCTGCAGACCATCATGGATGAACTGCTGCAGCTGTTGCTGAAAGAGTTCAAACTGGATGCGGCACTGATTCAGATCCGTTCCAGCAGTGACGAACCGTTGACCGTGCAGAGCTATCAGGGAACTGACCGGCGACCGATCACACCGGAACACTGGCATCAGGAAAACGATCCGTACATCAGAATGGCAATGATCGACCAGGAAACCCATTTTGTAAACGACATCAAAAATCTGGAAGACATCATCGCCATGCCCAAGACTGCTGCTGAAGGGTTTGTTTCCTTTGCGCACATCCCGATCTTCCGTGAAGGAGAAGAGAGCCTGGGAGTACTTTCAGTCTACTCCAGGACCATTGTCGGCCTGTTTACTGAAGAGTTCATCGGCTTGCTCAGCAGTCTGACCGGCCAACTGGCTCAGGCAGCCAGGATTGTCAGTGAGATGCAGGCCAAGGATCGTGAACGCAAAGAAAAGGAACAGGCACAGCTAACCAATGCGCGGGTAAAGCGGGACATGGAAATAGCTGAACAGATCCAGCTCTCACTGTTGCCTGACAAACCGCCGGAGCTGTTTGGCGTCGAGCTGGCAGGACGTTGCTGGCCCGCTGCCCATGTGGGAGGAGATTACTATGATTTTTTCAAGCGTGATGACCACACTATTGATCTGCTGATTGCCGATGTCTCGGGACACAGCGTCGGGGCCGCACTGATCATGGCAGAGGTCCGAACACTCCTGCGTGCCCATGCCGGCAATGCTGCCAGTCCCAGCGGCATTCTGAATACACTGAACAGCATGCTGTACGAAGATCTTACCCGGGCTGAGCTGTTCATTACTATGTTTTATGCTCGTTACAGCACGGCCACTGGTCGGCTGTCATACGCCAATGCCGGTCACAACAAACCACTGCTACACCGTTTCGGCCAACAGAGCTGCCAGGAACTGGATGCGGAGGGAATGATCCTGGGCATCAAGCCCTCCATGGTCTTTGAGGAGTGTGCCATCAACCTGAAAATGGGAGACACCTTGTTGTTCTACACCGACGGCATACCGGAGGCAGCCTCTACGCACGGGGATTTTCTGGGTATAGATGCCGTCTGCCAGCATCTGGGGGATCAGAGTTCATTGCCTGCTGATGCGCTGGCTGACTCGTTCCATGACCTGGTAAACCGTTACACCAGCAGCTCCACACCACAAGATGATATCTCGCTGGTTGTGATGAAAATAGTAGCCTAGAAAGGAGTGAAAACCATGAACATGAAACTAGAAGAAAACGGTAAGGTAATGGTGGTGGTGGTTAAGGAGGAGCGTCTGGATGCCCACAATGCAGAGAGCCTGAAACAGGAGCTGGGTCGGCTTTTTAACGAAGGCAGGAGCTCTGTAGTGGTTGACCTGAAGGAGGTCCGTTTTATCGACAGCTCCGGTCTGGGAGCCCTGGTGTCCGGTTTTAAAAATGCCTCATCACGCCAGGCAGAACTGAAGCTTTCAAGTCTGCAAAGTCAGGTCAAATCAATGTTTGAACTGACCAGGCTGCACCGTGTATTTGATATCTATCAGACCGTTGACGAGGCTATTGACGCGTTCTGAAAGGACAAAACCGGAGTGCGTAATGAAAAAAAACCAGATTGAATTAGAGATCAGGGTGCCGAACCAGACACGCTACTTAAGTCTGATCGGCAAGATCAGTGAAGAGCTGATTGCCCAGGTAGAAGGATACGTGGGTGACCGGGAAACGTTGGCCAATCATCTGAATGTGGTGCTGACCGAAGCCTTGGTGAATGCCATTCGACACGCCAACGAAAACAATCCCGAGGAGGTGGTTCAGATCAGGATCACCATCAGTGACAACGAGATCCTGATGCAGGTCTTTGACCACGGCCGTGGATTTAATCTGACACGGGCCGCCTTAAACCCGAATGACAACAGGCATTCCCTTGATGAGCATGGCCGGGGGCTTTTTATCATGCAATCACTGATGGATTCGGTTGAGTACCGTCCGACAAAGGACGGTAACGTGCTGGAGATGCGCAAACGTTACCGCTGAACCGGATCGGTATACCTGACCTGCTCACCGGTCGGTGACGTAATGGTCCAACCCTGTGCATTGCGACACAGCGACTGCGGCAGAAGCGGTACCTTGCCTTTGCCGCCGGCCAGATCCACAACAAAATGGGGAATCGCCATACCAGAAACCTTACCTCTCAGCGCCCCGATCAACTGCCTGCCACGCTCCAGATCGGTCCTGAAATGTCCTGTTCCCTGCACCAGATCCATCTGGTGCAGGTAATAGGGACGTACCCGCATCCGCAATAACCCGCAAAACAGCTGCTGCAGTACCTCAAGATCATCATTAACCCCTTTCAGCAGTACGGTCTGGTTGCCCAGTACGATCCCTGCTCCGGCAAGCAGGTTACACGCCTGGGCCGCCTGCTCGGTCAATTCCCAGGGATGATTGAAATGGGTGTTCAGGTAGAGTGGATGGTAAGCAGCCAGGATCGCGCAGAGTTGCGGAGTGATCCGTTCAGGGGCAGTCACCGGCACCCGGCTGCCGATTCTGATGATCTCAAGATGGGGGATACGTCGCAGGGCCGATAACAGCTGATCAAGTTCATCATCCTGTAGCAGCAGCGGATCACCACCGGACAGCACCAGATCACGCACCTCCGTATGTGCCGACAGATACTCAAGGGCTGCCGGCAGGTCGCAATGAACATCCCCCTGCCCCACCTGACGTTTTCGCATACAGAAACGACAATAGACCGCGCAGCAATTGGACACCAGCAGCACCACCCGGTCAGGATAGCGATGGATCAACCCCGGCACCGGGCTCAGACGTTCTTCTTCCAGCGGATCCGGCATCTGGGCATTATCCAGCAGTTCCTCAGGTGCAGGCACACACTGACGCCAGATCGGATCACCGGGTGCGGTGATCAGCCCGGCGTAATAACGGGTGATACGGCAGGGATAACGGGAGGCAACCTGTTGGAACGGTCGGGGATCAAGCTGGAAGTGTGCGGCGAGCTCCGCAAGGGAGATCGTGGGAAACAGCTGCATTAACGGGCAATCACCTTAATGAATTTAGCCAGGTAATCAACCCCTGACCAAACCGTCAGTACAAAGGCGATCCAGAAAAAGAACATACCCGCGTTATGCATGTTAACGGTCACCAGTGGGTGGTCAACACCGAAAAACCATTGATAATCATAGTGCAGCAGCAGACCGATGACGGCCGTCAACTGAAAGATGGTCTTGTATTTACCCAGATCAGAAGCCTGAATCACAATCCCTTCTGATGAGGCGATGCTACGCAGGCCGGTGATAACGATCTCCCGGGCCAGTACCACAAACACCATCCAGGCCGGCACCCGATCATAAGGCAGAATCATGATCAAAGCGGCGGTAACAATCAGCTTGTCGGCAATCGGATCAAGAAACTTGCCAAACACGGTCTCTATGCCCATCCTGCGGGCCAGATGGCCGTCAAACCAGTCAGTAGCCGATGCCAACGCAAAGACCCAGGCAGCCCAGAAGCAGGATTCACGATCAGGTGACAGTAACAGCACCACCATCAGCGGAATACAGGCCACCCGGAACATGGTCAGGATATTGGGAGGATTGAAAATAGGATGATAGGTTGACATGGTTGTTATCTCATAAAAGCAAGGACACGGCTGACATAGGTACGGGTTTCTTCGAAAGGTGGAATACCACCGTATTTGGCAACATTGGACAAACCGGCATTATAGGCGGCCAGTGCCAGAGAGACGTCCCCCTTGAAGGTGTCCAGCAGAAACTTGAGGTAGCGCACCCCTCCATCCACATTCTGACCGGGATCAAAGCGATCAGCCACCTTCAGCTGTCTGGCCGTACCCGGCATCAGTTGCATCAGGCCACCGGCACCGGCACGGGATACCGCCTGGGGATTGTAGCCGGATTCAGCCTGAATCACCGCCCTGATCAGGGAAGCGCTTACCCCGTACTTTGCTGAAGCAGCCGTAATCAGATGTTCAAACTCCTGAGGATTTCTGGAAGCTACCTTGAATCGGGTGCGTAACTGTTTGTCTTTGCGAAGATCACGCAGAAAAATCTTGAACTTTTTATGGGTAGGAGCGTCCGTAAAATGCAATACCCCTTCTTCATCTTCATACCGATAGATGTCTGCTGTGGCTGATAACGGAGCTGCCAGCAGTCCGTACAGCAAAAGGCCGACAAGACCCGTATACCATGCGTAACTCAAGCCCATGATAGTGCTACAATAACGGCAAAAACGGCTCCCCTGTCAAGCCTAAACTGTCCCGACCTCCTTGATCTACTGAGAGCTGATTGACTTTTGCAGGCTGATTGGCTAGAAAGGTAACTTTCCAACCAGAGCACAATACTGCTGGATTTCACAGCCAGACAAGGAGTCGTATCAAGTGACCACACCGAGCGCTACATACAAGGAGGCCGGCGTTGACATCGCAGCCGGCAACAGCTTTGTCCAGATGATCAAGCCGCTGGTAAAATCGACCTTTCGGCCTGAAGTCATGACTGAATTGGGCGGTTTTGGCGGATTATTTTCGTTGAACGCAAGTAAATATAAAAATCCGGTACTGGTTTCCGGTACCGATGGGGTTGGCACCAAACTGAAGCTGGCCTTTCTTGCCGATTGCCACGACAGTGTGGGAATCGATCTGGTGGCCATGTGTGTCAACGACATCGTGGTACAGGGCGCCGAACCGCTCTTTTTCCTGGATTATCTGGCAACCGGTCGACTTGAACCTGAAAAAGCTGCACAGGTGGTAGCCGGTATTGCCGAAGGTTGCCGTCAGGCAGGCTGCGCCCTGATCGGTGGTGAAACCGCTGAAATGCCCGGTTTTTACAGCGACGGCGAATATGATATCGCCGGCTTCACGGTTGGTGTGGTTGAAAAGGATCAGATCATCGACGGCTCCTCCATCACCGTCGGCAACAAACTGATCGGTATCGGCTCAAGCGGCCTGCACAGCAACGGCTACTCTCTGGCGCGCCGGATCATCTTTGATCTGATGGGGCTCACCATCACCAGTCCCCTGCCTGGTGCCACCAGAACAGTGGCTGAAGAGCTGCTGACCCCCACCCGGATCTATGTTCGCTCGGTACTGAATCTGATCAAAGACTTCAAGATCAACGGCATTGCCCATATCACCGGCGGTGGTCTGCTGGAAAACGTACCCCGCATCCTGCCCAAAGGCTCTGCAGCTCATTTCAAGCTGGGAACCTGGCAGATGCCGGCAATTTTTCCGCTCCTGCAAAAGGGGGGCAACGTGGAGCAGGCCGAGATGTACCGCACCTTTAATATGGGGGTCGGCATGGTACTGGCCGTAGACAAAGGCGATGTAGACGACATCCTGTCGCGACTGCACGGTCTCGGCGAACAGGCCTGGCTGATCGGTGAGGTAAAAGGGATGAGTAAAAGCCAGACCGAACAGGTAGTACTGGTATGAGTACAGCCAAAGAAACCGTTATTGCCGTCCTGGTATCAGGCAACGGATCAAATTTTCAGGCTATCGTGGATGCACTGGAGGCCGGGCGCATCAAAAACGCCCGGATCGCCTGTCTGATCAGTAACAAACCTGACGCCTTTGCGCTGGAGCGGGCACGCAAGCACAACATCCCGGCGCTAATCCTGGATCACAAGCAGTACCCGAACCGTCAGGCCTATGACACGGCCTTGGTGGAACTTTTAAAACAACATGGTGTACATCTGGTAGTTTTGGCTGGTTTTATCCGACTGTTATCACCGGTCATGATTGAAGCTTTTCCCAATGCCATCATCAATATCCACCCTGCCCTGCTGCCTGCCTTCCCCGGCCTTGATGCCCAGAAACAGGCTTTTGATTACGGCGTTCGCTACACCGGTTGCACTGTCCATTTTGTCGACAGCGGTACCGACACCGGCCCAATCATTCTGCAGACGGTAGTGCCGGTGCTGCAGGATGACACCCTGGAAACCCTGACCCAGCGTATCCATGGCGAAGAGCACCGCACCTATGTTGAGGCAGTACGCCTCTTTTGTGACGGCAGACTCATGGTAGATGGCCGTAAGGTCGTCATCAGTGCTGCATAACAGTACTTTATCCTTGACACCCGTTTCATGGAGTGCTAAAAATTTCGCTTCTATTCTACTAAACATCTGCAGCATTGATCTGCTGTATATTCATGCGGAGGTAACACGTGGCACATCACAAATCGGCAATCAAGCGTATCAAGCAGAACGAAAAGCGCAATGCCCGTAACCGTCATCAGAAGTCAACCCTCAAGACCTACATCAAGCGGGTCCGTGAAGCGGTTGAGAGCAAAGATAAAGAGGCAGCGGTGGCCGCATTGAAGGCTGCAATCCCGGTCATTGACAAAACTGCTACCAAAGGGGTCATTCATTCGTCCAACGCCTCACGCAATGTCTCTCGTCTGACCAAGCTGGTTAACACACTGGGCTAGCAGACTCCGCTGTGACAACATACCCAAAAGGGCCTCCGCCATACGGCAGAGGCCCTTTTGCTGTTTCTTTGTCTATTCCTGCTTGTGCAGCGTTATGCGCTCCCCTTGCAACTGTCATACACCACCCCCTGCAGCACCGTGGCCGATGAAGCCCCGGTCTTGATCCCCACATCCCCCTGATAGAGCCGTTCAAACAGGACTTCAAGCTCCGTCACCGGATATTTCCTGGCCTGCGATATCTGCTCGTTCAAAAAAAACTGATGAATCTTCAGCTGCTTGCTGATATCAACCGGAGTTATCTTCTGATCAAGCAGTTCTCTGATTCGCCAGATCCGGCGGAAATGACTGGCCAAGGCTCCCAGGATCATAATTGCCTCTTCACCGTTTTGCAGCATGGACTGCAAAGTGGCAAGCGCCTTAGGCAGATTTTTCTCTCCCATGAATCGGGCCAGTTCAAAGGCACTGTACTCCTTGCTCTGGCTGACAATCGCCTTGACATCCTCCACCCCGATCACCGGTCTGGTGCCGACGTACAGGGCTGCCTTTTCGATCTGCGAGACCAGTTCCTGCAGATTGTTGCCCACCAGAAAAGCCAGCATCTCAGCCCCTGCCCCGTCGATTTTCTTTCCCTGGGTCTGCGCTTCTGCTGAAATAAACGGCACCAGCTTATTGTCGTACAGCTTCTTGAACTCCAAGGTTCCCTGCTGCTTCTTCAGCTCAGCAAAAAACTTGCGCCGCAGATCAGGTTTGGCAGCCAGAAACAGCAGGCAGGTTTCAGGGCAAGGGTTGGCAAGATACGGCAAGAGCCCTTCCTGGGTTGCCACCGGCAGCTTGTCGGTCTGCCTGACCACCACCAGCCTCCGGTCACTGAACATCGGCAGGGTCTGGGCCGTGTCAAGTATCTCGGTTCCCTTGCACTCTGCCCCGTAGTAGACATTCAGGTTAAAGTCTTTCATGGCCGGATCTATTGCCTGCTCCATGATCCGCCGGGCAGCGCGATCCACCAGAAACGGTTCATCACCATATAAAAAATAAACCGGCAAAAGGCTGCCGGTCTTTATCTGCTTGTCAAGATCCTGTTCGGTCATTCGTTCGTTACTCCGCCGACAGCGCTCTGTTCCACACGGTTTCTTCCCAGACGCTTGGCTTGGTACAGGGCATTATCCACATGCTGAATAAAAGTATCAATACTACTACCCAGCTCAAACTGCCCTACTCCAAAACTGATAGTAATGCTTAATGTGTGATCTTCCCACGGAATCTGGAGCTCACGGATTGCGGTGCTCAGCTTGTTTGCCACAACCAGGGCCTGCTCCAAGGGGGTTTCCGGCAGCAGGATCATGAATTCTTCCCCGCCCCAGCGGGCGCAGACATCCTCACTCCTCAGCAGTTCACGCAACCGGGCCGCCACTTGGCGTAACACCCGATCACCGGCCAGATGCCCGAAGGTATCATTGATCTGTTTGAAAAAATCAAGGTCCCCCAGCAGCAGTGAGAACACCTTGCCATGACGTTCAGAACGTTTCTGCTCGATCGCAAGCTGGTTCAGCATCTCCATCCGGTTGGCCAGACCGGTCATGATATCGGTCCGCACCATCAGTTCCAACCGCATGTTTAGGTCATGCAACTGAAATTGATACGAATCGCTGATGACGACCGTCTTGTTAAAACGACGCAGCAACTTGCCGTAACGTTCAACGATCTTGACCAGCTCCGGCGTGAGCGGGTCGCCTGCTGACGAGACCCGCTGCAACAGCTCCTTCATCTCCCGCAGGGGTTCATCATCCTGGTACTGCACGTTCGCTTTGGTACGGGAGCCAGGCGACAGTGACAACGCCTCAACATCCGGCAAAGATGTTGCCCGCTCGCCCAGCTTGCTGTAGGTAGCTTTGACACAGTCCGGGCAGATGCCGTGGCTGAACATGATATCCACGTGGCTACTGAAATAGGTCTCAAGCCGTTGCCAGTAGTCGTCGTCGGTGCGGATCTTGTGGCAATACATACAGATCGGCAGCGCTATCTCACGCAGCCGGCGAAGTTTTTCAGCAGACAGCTCCAGCTGATGGGAGAGCTCACGCATCTGCTGCTGATAGGTATCGCTGATAGCGATGGTTTTATAGAGCTGGTGATGCAGCTTGCCATACTGCTCGGCAAGCACGAAATATTCAGCCAGAAGGGCGGTCCGATCGTCAGGAGGATCAGCCAACACCTGTTCTATCCGTGCCTGCAGTTCGTCAGCAGGCTGCCTGTGTTCCGATGTACCTTTTGCGCGTGTTGTCACGAAATTGCCACAATTTCAAACGGAAAGGTCACTTCTTCAGAAAATTCTTCCGCCAGTTCAATTGATCGCGGGTTTTCACGATCAAAGCGCCAGATGATCGACACCTTCACCCCCCTGGCATTTGCATCCTCCATCAAATCAAGTAGATCGAGCATGCACTTGGTACTACTGCTGTTCATGTAGGTGATGGCAAGATCCAGAACCAGAGCCTGGCTGTTCTTCAGGTACTGTTTCAGCCAATCCAGTACCGGCGCATAAAAGGTAAAAGAGTTTTCAGGAAACGATTCGCCGACAATGCAGAGGGTGTGCGCGGTCTCGTCAAACGAAATCATTGGTGTGGATTGGGTCTGAGGTCGTGAAGGATGATCCATTGCAGATTCTCCGATGCTGTCAAATGTAGGCAGTCAGACTGAAAAAGGTAAAAGGCCCGTCCAGTTCGCGTACGGCACAGGTCATGGGACTAGAAGAACGTCGAGCGATCTCCAGCAGACCCAGCCCGGCCCCCAGTGCGTCAGGCGGAACCTCACGTCGCATTTGCTCCTTATAACGACGCTTCAGTTCGTCAGGGGCAAGAGCATTAAGTTCTGCTATGCGTTCACACAGCGAGGCGGCGTCTTCTTTTATAACCATGTTGCCGGAAGAAACCGCATAGCCGCTGTTCCAGCGTGAAATGGTAATAATGGATGCAGCGGTTTCTCCCTGACCCAACGAACGGAGGGTCTGATAGTTCCGCACGTTCTGAGCCAGTTCAATGTAGGTCGCAAAGACATCCAGTACGGCGGCCTTCCCGATGTTTTCGTCTGCCAGGTGGTTGCGGAGTGCTGTGCCCAACTCTTCGATGATGCTGTGCGAAAACGGCCCGTTGAAACAGATCATCATCCCAGATGCATCAAATTGCTCACGCAAGGAATACAGATCCATACAGATTCCCCTTTCCCTGTTATGCTTTCAGATTTTTGAAACCAAGCACACAAATATCGTCACGCTGCCTTCTGGAACCACGCCAGGCCTCAAGCCTCTGCACAATGGCCTGCTGCTGCTCCGGGAGACTCAGATGACGGTGGTCCGTCAACAACTGGCGGAACCTGTCGGTACCAAAACCATATCCTTTGGGGCCACCACTCTCATCCAGTAAACCGTCAGTCGTCAGGTAAAAAACGGTATCCTGCTGCAGGCTCACCTGATGGTTTTGGCAGCAGTAGGTGCAATCACTGGTGCGGTACCCGATCCGATGACGTTCTCCCTTGATCTCTCGCACTCCAGAGGCATCAGACATCCAGAGCGCAATACCGGCTCCGGCAAACTGTAGCCGACATTGTCCCGGATCAATACAGCAGAGCCCGATCTCCAGCCCGGCGTCTACCGTGCTCTCACCCTCCTGGCGAAGCCGGAGCGTATCCTGCAGCATCCGATTGGTCTCCTGCAATATCCGAGATGGATTGTCATTGCAGATGGTATCCACCACGGTATTTAACACCGCATTGACCGTCATGGTCATAAAGGCCCCCGGTACACCGTGCCCGGTACAATCCAGCACAGCAACCAGCAGACGGTTTTCAGAAGCACGACGAATCCAGTAGAGATCTCCTCCTACAACAGCACAGGGCTGATACAACACGAACCAGGCAGTAAACAGCTGATCAAGCTGCCGCCGATCCGGCAGGATTGAGGACTGGATCACCCGGGCGTAATGCAGACTCTCCATAATATCGGCCTGGGAGGCTTCAAGCAGCTGGTTGGCACTGGTCAACTCCTCGGTCCGTTGCTGTACCCGCTCCTCCAGGGTGGCGGTGTACTCACTGACCATAGCTGCCATACTGTTGAAACTTTCTGTCAATGTACCGATCTCATCTTTACGTACCACCGGTAGTGAAACCGCATAATTTCCACGGGCTACCTCGCCAGATGCCTCCGTCAAAAGCCTCAACGGCTGCAGAATCAAGCGGTTCAACAGCAGGGTAATCAGCAAGATCACCACCAATAACGACACAACACCAACAGCAATGATCGGGGTAAAGACCGAAGGCTGCAGAGCGTGGTTGCTCTCTACCACGGCAATGGTATACCAGTTGATGGCCGGCATAAACGTTACGGCAGCCACGGAACGGCGACCACCGTACTTCAACGGGAACGAAACCACCTGTTTAGTACCACCGGACAGAAGCTTCAGGGCCTGCTGCAGATGCTGAACGTCTTCTTGATCTTTCAGCATGGTGTAGATGGTGACCTTCCTATCAACATTCTGTTCCCGTGCGTTTTGTTCCACCAGCTGTTGGTCCTGGTGGGCCATGATGATACCGCGGTGGTCAATCAGGATTGCCGAGGTCCCCGGCTCACCGGAGTGAACAATTTCCTGAAGAAAGTCACCAAGGGCAATGCCGGTGCCACCGACACCAATCTTGCTTCCCTGGTCATCGCGGATGATCACGTTAACCCATACCTTGATCTGCTTGATCAATTCATCCCAATTCAAGTTCAACTCAAAGGTATCAACCCGTTGCAATGCATTGAAAAACCAGGAGTCCATCGGGTTGTCAGGATGTAACGTCGATCGACGGGGGTGGCCTGGAACAGCGGTACGATCGGCATTTAAATAGCTGCGATCTGCCAATCCGGCAATAAAATAACTCTGGTCACGGAAGAACCGACGGTAACTTTCCAGTTGTACAAGGGCATCGTTTGCAGTGCGTTGATCTTTACGAGGATGCGCAAGAAAGGCACGGATGACTGCATCATCAGACAACTTGAGGGAGAGCGCAACTTCCCTGTCAATGAGCGCCATGATCTTATTCTTGTCATGAAGCGCCTGCTTCGTGGCAACCCGCAGGGCAAATTCCTCAATAATCCGTGATGAAAGATAAGAAAAAAGCAGTGCAACGGATGCCGCAGACACCAGGAACAGGACCGCGATGATCAGAATTAATTGCGTTCTCAGAGGTGTCTTCTGCATGCGCACGGGCGACCTTTCATGATCAGATCAATATCCCTGTTCCAGATTCCAGATCAGCTGTTGGGCCAGTTTGCGGCCAGCTGCCATAACAGCAGCATCTTCGTTACTGCGCTGTAATTCCACCGTGGCGGCCACCGGGTAATCCTGCCAGGCTGAGACACTGCCTTTCCAAAGCGGTTTCTCCTGTTGGCCATCACCCCGTTTGCGTACGGTTATGTCAGCCGAGAGCGTCAGCCGATATTCCTTGGCTGTGTCAGCAGCTGCATAGCTGACCACTGCGGCGCCATAGCCAGTCAGGGTTCCCTCTACAATCAGATCAGCCCCGCCCGGATCAGCAGCAGGAAGTATGCCGCGCTGCTGGGTAAACTGTTCAAAAACCGCGCGTTTCAGGATGACCGATGCATTGGCATAGACCGTGGCATTCTTGAAGAACGGCACCCAGACCGTCTGTCCTGCCGGCAACCGGGTACCACTATCAGCCGTAAAACGGTAACCGCAGCCGGCAACGGCCACCACCAGCAGCAGGCCACACACCAGATATGCCCACCATCTAGCCGACAACGATGTTCACCAGCTTGCCCGGTACGTAGATCACCTTGCGTACCTGCAGGCCATCGGTAAAGACCTTGACCTTGTCATCGGCCAGAGCCATCTGCTTGATACTCTCTTCATCAAGCCCGACCGCCACCGATAGCTTGGAACGCAGCTTGCCGTTGACCTGCACCACCACCAGCAGTTCCTCATCCACCACCGCTTCGCTATCCCAGGCAGGCCAGGCTGTTGCGGAAAGTGGCGTGGTATGCCCCAGCAGCTGCCAGAGTTCTTCCGTAATATGCGGCACAAACGGTGCCAGCATGACCACAACCAGCTCCAGCGCCTCCTTCATGACCGCTGCAGCCTGGGGTGTATTCAGACGGGCCCCCTGCAGCGTATTCATCAGCTCCATGACCGCAGCAATGGCGGTATTGAAGTGGAACCGCTCGTCAATATCCTCGGTCACTTTCTTGAGGGTCTTGTGAACAGCACGCCGCAGGCTGCGCTCCTCATCACTCAGTGCCGATGGATCAAGCGCAGGAGCCGCAGATGCGGCCTCAAGCTGCTCGTGAACCAGTTTCCAGACCCGGTTCAGGAAGCGGTAGCAGCCATCAACCCCCTGCTCGTTCCAGTCCAGATCCTTTTCCGGCGGTGCGGCAAACAGGGAAAACAGGCGGGCTGTGTCAGCGCCGTAGCGTTTGATCAGGGCATCCGGGTCAACCACGTTCCCCTTGGACTTGCTCATCTTGGCGCCGTCCTTGATCACCATCCCCTGGGTCAGCAG
>DIUB01000012.1:0-6113 GCA_002422265.1 Geobacter sp. UBA6169 | reverse complement strand
TTTCACGGCGGGCCGGCTTGCCGCAAAGCGGGCAATCCACCTTGGTGAAGCTCTCCAGAGTTGCCAGGGGAGAACCGCCTTCGCCGGTAAAATGGACGTCACGGGGCAGAACCACCGGTAGATCCTTGTCCGGTACCGGCACCACGCCACAGCAGTCGCAGTAGATGATCGGGATGGGTGAACCCCAGTAACGCTGGCGGGATACACCCCAGTCACGCAGACGGAAGTTGACGGTCTTTTTGCCCTTGCCCTGCCCTTCCAGCCAGGTGGCAATGGCATCTTTGGCCGCGTCACTCCGCTGGCCGTCAAACTGGGCTGAGTTGACCATAGTACCCACTTCGGTGTAGGCAGCGGTCATGGTGGCCGGATCAAGGGTTTCCCCTTCAGGCTGGATTACCACAACCAGCGGCAGGTCATATTTTTTGGCAAACTCAAAGTCACGCTGGTCATGGGTCGGCACCGCCATAACCGCGCCGGTTCCGTACTCAACCAGTACAAAGTTGGCCAGGTAGATCGGCATCTTCCGACCATTGGTCGGGTTGATGCAGTAGCTTCCGGTAAAAACCCCTTCTTTTTCCAGATCATCGGCAGTACGGGCGATCCGGTCGGTTTTCTTAACCTTGTCAATGAACGCCTCAACCTCAGCACGCCGCTCAGGAGCTGTCAGTTCAAGCGCCATCGGGTGTTCAGGCGCAAGGGACATAAAGGTGGCGCCGAACAGGGTGTCGGGACGGGTAGTAAAGACGCGGATCGTACCATCACGGCCATCCAGGGCAAAATCAATTTCACAGCCGGTGCTCTTGCCGATCCAGTTGCGCTGCATGACCAGCACCCGCTCCGGCCAGCCCGGCAGCTTGTTGGTAAAATCAAGCAGCTCCTCGGCATAGTCGGTGATCTTAAAAAACCACTGCTCCAGCTCTTTCTGCACTACCTCGGTATCACAGCGCCAGCAGCCGCCATCCTCCACCTGCTCATTGGCCAGTACGGTCTCACAGGAGGGGCACCAGTTGACAAACGACTGCTTCTTGTAGGCGATCCCCTTTTTGTACATCTCAACAAACAGCTTCTGCTCCCAGCGGTAGTAGCTGACATCGCAGGTGGCCAGTTCACGGTCCCAGTCATAGGAAAGCCCCATCTGCTTCAGCTGATCCCGCATGTAGGCCATGTTTTCATAGGTCCAGGCAGCAGGGTGGCAGTTATTCTTGATGGCAGCGTTTTCTGCCGGCATACCAAAGGCATCCCAGCCCATCGGATGCAGCACGTTAAACCCGCGCATCCGCTTGAAACGGCCTACTACATCACCTATCGAGTAGTTGCGGACATGTCCCATATGAATCCGGCCGGAGGGGTACGGAAACATCTCCAGCAGGTAGTATTTTGGCCTGAACGGGTCTTCCGTCACCTTGAAGGTCTTGTTGGTTTCCCAATGTTGCTGCCACTTGTTTTCAATCTCTGATGGTGTGTATTTCATCTCTGCTGACATCCGATTACTCCTCTTTGTAGCAAATATCTGTCATTAATCTTCACATCCAGCACACTCCAGAATGGCCTGGCCGATACCAGGCAACGGCACCACGCTATCCACGCAGCCGGTGGCCACTGCTTCGCGGGGCATACCATACACTACGGCCGTATCTTCCGACTCTGCCAGGATGCGTCCCCCCCGGTTCTTAACCTCAATCACCCCTTTACTGCCATCATTTCCCATGCCGGTCAATACCACGGCCATCATCCGGCTGCCAAAGAGAGGGGCACAGGAGCAAAACAGAGCATCTGCAGACGGTACATACCGGTCGGCTGCAGTGGGGACAACCACCCGGGCCCTGATCAACCCGCCCTGATCCTCAAGCACCAGATTTTTCCCGCCGGGCGCCAGCAAGGCCACACCTGGCTCAACCAGATCACCGTCACAGGCCTCACGCACGGTAAAGGGAGAAAGCCGGTTCAAGCGTTCGGCAAAGGCCCGGGTAAAGCCGGGCGGCATATGTTGCGCCAGCACCATGGCAAAGGGATAACCCTGTTCAAACGAGCTGAATATACTTTGCAAGGCAGGTGGCCCTCCGGTTGAAGAGGCAACAGCAACCAGCTCAACCGGCTGTTTTTTCAACTGCCGCGCTCCTTTGCCCTTTCCAGAAACAGCAGCCAGGCCACCGGATACAGCCTTGCGACTGGAGAGTCCGGCCATGACCTGCTTAACCTTCCAGCGCAGGTCCTGCTCAATACTGGTCAACTCCTGAGCATGACCGCGTTCCGGCTTGGCCACAAAATCAAGGGCTCCCATTTCAAGGGCACGAAAGACCTTGTCTGCATCAGACAAGGCACTGATCACGATTACCGGCAGATTGAAGCGGGAGACCAGGATCCGCATCAGCGTAAAGCCGTCCATGCGGGGCATCTCCAGGTCAATGGTCACCAGATCAGGCTTAAGCGATATCACCTGCCGGATCCCCTCTTCACCATCCACCGCATACCCCACCACGGTAACATCGGGCAGTCCTTCAAGCATCTTGCTGATGCTGCGACGGCTATAGGCCGAGTCATCAACCACCAGCACCCTGGTCTGTTTCATGACAGTCCCCCCCGATCACCACTACCCGATTTCTGGTAGACCATGTCGTTTTTGAAGTGCCGCAAGGAAAACAGGGTGGTGACATTCACCAGCGATTCAGAGTGACCAAGCAGAAGAAAACCGCCGTCGCGCAGGACATGATAAAACGATTCAACCACCTTTTTCTTGGCAGCCTGATCAAAATAGATGATGACATTACGGCAGAATATCAGGTCAAAAGTGCCCAGCATCCGCATACGTGCGGAATCCAGCAGATTCAGATGGCTGATGGAGACCAGCTGCCTGACCCGATCGTTTATCCGGTAATTGCCGTCCGGTTGCTGATCAAAGTATTTTTTACGGTAACAGGCATCAGTCACCCGGAACGCTGAAGCACCGTAGATCCCGCGCCTGGCATGCTGCAGTACCCGCTGGCTGATATCAGTGCCGATCACCTCAATCGACCAGTCCGCCAGCTGGTTCTGTTCAAGCAGCAACATGGCGATGGTGTACGGTTCTTCACCGGTTGAGCAGCCGGCACTCCAGATACGCAGACGCTTCATGCTGCCTTTGGCGGTACGCTGAGTGATCAGTTCCGGCACAATCTCATCCGCAAAGGCCTTCAGCTGGTACTCTTCACGAAAAAAATAGGTTTCATTGGTGGTCAGGAGATCCATGATCTCTTCCAACTCCTGATCACGCTTGCGGTTGAAGCGCAGAAACTGGTAGTACTCTCTGAACGTCTTGAATTGATTGGCGGCCATACGTCGCGCCAGACGTTTTTCCAGCAGATAGGAGTTCTGATCGTCAAACCAGAGCCCGCAGTGGGCGTAGATCAAATCCCGCAGCAGGCGGAACTCCTCTTCCGTCATGGTCAGTAAAGATTCAGGGGGACACATCCCTACTCCCGCCGCAGCATCGTCCTGATGCCCTCTTTGACCAGGTCATTGTCTTCACGTTCCAGGGCCTGCTGCAGCAGGATACGCCGATCTTCTTCAGCAAGCACGACACTGGCACGCACCGCCGCCACCCGCACATCCCAATCGGGATTGCAGATAACATGCTGCATCCAGGGCACCAGCAATCTGCCGTTCTGGCGACTTAAAAGGTAAATGGCGCCTTTCAGTACCTCACCCTCCCGCTTTCCAAGTCCCTGGGAAACGGCCTGCAGCAGCTCCGGCAGGTCAAACTGTTCTGCCATCTCAAGACAGGCAAGCTGCACCACCTCGTCACCCTGTTCCCAGCAGGCAAGCAGTTGGGGGATTACCTCGCGACCGGCCAATGTCACCAGACTGCGCAGCACCGCTGCCTGCACCCAGGGGTCCTGGTCTGACAACGCCAGCTTCAACGGCTGAACAGCACTGCTATCACCGCATTCTCCCAATGATTCAGCGGCAGCAATCCTCACATCAGGCTCTTCATCCACCAGGGCTGTTATCAGATGACTGCAGCCTTCGGTCATCCCCAGCCGACCGGCTGCCCGGGCTGCTGCCTCACGCACCTCCGGATATTCATCATTCAGCAGTACTGAAAGACCGGCAGCATCCTTAAGATTGGCAAACAGATACGCTGCACCGCACCGTTGCGCCGGTGAGTACTCCTGCATCAGTTGCGCTGCAGCCTCCCTTATCAATGCAGGAGAGACCAGATCACTGGAACGTAACGAATTGAGTGCCGTATCACGTACGACATGGTCTGGATCGTGCAATAACGCCACCAGCCCTGCATGCAGCTCAGGATCAGGCATCCTGAGCACAGCTGCCGCTGCAGCAGCACGCACCTGAGAGTCTTCGTCATGCAATGCTGTACCCAGAGTGGCCGTACCGCCGGCATCACCCTGCCAGCCCAGAAATGAACAGAGCACGGCCCGTTCAGCAGGATCACTGCTGCCGGCAAAACGGGTCACCGCTGCCGCAACCGCCTGATGACCCAATGCCTTCAGCGCTGCCCTGGCCTGTGTAACCAGCCGCTCATCCAGCAGTGCACAGAGTAACAGGTCGGCACAGCGGGGATCGGCCAGTTTCCCCAGAATGGTAATAATCGCCTCATTCAGCAACAGGTTACCGGGGCTGAAGGCGTTGCTTAACTGCTCGATCACTCCCTGATCCAGCAATGATTGCAGTTGGATGTCAACAGCTGTCTGCTCGGACGGCTCCAGCTGCTTCAGCACTTGCGCCAGGGCAATGAGGGCCGTCTGGACAATGCCGGTCTGCGACGAAAGTACCCCCTGCAGCAGCAGTTCAACTGCCTCACGATCATTACCAATTCTGGCCAGGCAGGCATAGACCGGTCGTTTCAGCAGATCATGGTGTACCAGCTCGGTAATAACAGGTGGCAGTGGACCGCACTCCCCGATCTTGGCCAGGGCAGCCAGGACATTGTAGCGGAAGAAAAGATCTCTGTTTTGTTCCAGATGCTGCAGTAACACCGGGGCCGACGAGACATACCCAACTGTTCCCAGGGCCTCAGCAGCCGAAGCGGCTACATTGATATCCTGATCTGAAAGTGCCTCGATCAGACCAGGCAGCACTGCCTTGCCGCCGATCTGCCCCAGAATATCAACCACCTGTTTGCGCAGATCATGATCATCATCATGCAAACGTGTCAACAAAAGCGGTACGGCGGCACTGCCGGTCCGGATCATCAATTCGGCAACGGCACTACGCAGACCAGCATTTTCATCATCTCGCAACAACTCAAGCAACAGCTGCAGCTGCTCAAGTGTCGGACGAGCGATAATCACCAGCTCGACTGCCTGCTTGCGCACCCGCCAGCTGGGGTCACCCAAGGCTTCGAACAGAACGGCACTGCTTTCCGACAAAGGCTTGCCCAGCTGTGCCTGAACCGCCTGATAGCGGTCATCGTCAGGTATCGACCCGGTTGCCGGACAGGTCTGATTTACCATGCTGCCCCTTCCCTTCTTTGCAGGGTCTGTTGTCCACCGTCTCTGAACAACTCGTCAATATGCAGCACCAGATACATCTGGTCATTCCACAGGCAGACCGCAATCAGCAGTTCGGCACCAACGTCGCTTACCATATCAGGAGGCGGCCTCAGATCCCCTGCTGTGATACTGAACACTTCATCAAGGTCATCAACGGCCAGGGCCACCAGGCGACCGGCAACCGAGATAATGATCAGCTTGCCTGGTCCTGTCGGGCGGGGAGGCATACCAAAACGTGCCCGCAGATTCAACACCGGAATCACCTGGCCACGCAGGTTGATCATCCCGTCAAGCGCATCATGCTGGACCGGAAAACCTGACAGTTTCTGCGGGGTAAGGATCTCCTTGATTCGCATGATATCAATAGCAAAAAGGTTATCCCCCAGACGAAATCCGGCCAGTTGCAGCTCCTGAATCCCGGTTTCCATCTCAGTCTCCTTCGCCAAGACAGGTATCCACCACTTTGGGGATATCCATGATGATGATCATCCGCTCGCCGGCCCTGCCGATACCGGCAACAAACTCACGGGCAGCCCCCTCCAGCACAGCTGGAGCAGCCTCACGCTGTCCTGCCACAATCCTGACCACATCAGTAACCCGGTCAACACGCAAGCCGTAGAG
>DIUB01000105.1 GCA_002422265.1 Geobacter sp. UBA6169 | reverse complement strand
CAGAACAGCAGGACAACGTGGACGAGATCCTGCAGGCAGGCCGCCATCTGCTGGAGCTGATCAACGAGATCCTTGATCTGGCCCGGGTTGAAAGCGGTCACCTGGAGATCAGCCTGTCACACGTGCCGGTCAGCCGGCTGTTTGACGAATGCCGTCCCCTGATCACGCCAATGGCAGAGCAACGGGGCATTACCCTGGTGACCCTGCCCTGCTGTCCGTCAGAAAGCTGTTGCTGCCAACTGGTTTGTGATCATCTGCGCACCCGGCAGATCTTGATCAACCTGCTTTCCAACGCGGTAAAATATAACCGTGACAACGGCTTTGTCACCCTGGGGTGCAGGCGGGTGTCTGAAGGGGTCTGCCGGATTATGGTGCAGGACACCGGCAACGGCATAGACCCGGATTTTCTGCCCCACCTGTTTGACCCCTTTGCCCGTGCTGTTCCGGTGGGTACTGGTGTTGAAGGCACCGGCATCGGCCTGGCCCTGGCAAAACGGCTGGTTGAAGCCATGGGAGGACAGATCGGGGTAGAGTCACAACCAGGAGTCGGCAGCCTGTTCTGGTTTGAACTTCCCTCAAACTCCCTGATGCAGCCGAATGAGATCACGGAAGAGCCAGATGAGCGCTTCACCGCGTTTGACAGGGACCCTGACGCCGGACGTTCCACCATACTTTCCATTGAAGATGATCCGGCCAATCAGCGCCTGATCCGCAAACTGCTTGCCAACCGCCCGGCAGTAACCATGCTGGAGGCCGTTTCAGCTGAAGACGGACTGGAGTTGTTGCGCAACTGCCGGGTGGATCTGATCCTGATGGATATCAACCTGCCCGGCATGGACGGATTCGAGGCCCTGGCAGCCCTGCGCTGTGTACCGGAAACGGCAGACCTGCCGGTCATAGCCATCTCTGCCAATGCCCAGCAGAGCGAGATTGACGATGCACTGGCCGCCGGTTTTGCAGCCTACCTGATCAAGCCGGTGGATGTGGGTCAACTGCTTGAACAGATTAATCAGTGCATTACCCCCCTGAAGGAGAATACAGCGTGAGCACCACCGGTAGTTTGACATCCAGTCTGCACCAGCAGGCCCGTATCCTGCTGATTGACGATGAGCCGGCCAATCTGAAACTGCTGGAGCGGATTCTGCGCCATGAAGGCTATACCAATCTGGTATCGGTTCAGGACCCCCGTCTGGTGGTATTGACCTACAAGCAGGAACCGACCGACCTGATCCTGCTGGATATCAACATGCCGTACCTGAACGGCTACGAGGTGATGGAACAGCTGTTTGACCTGCACGATCCGCTGATGCCGCCGATCGTGGTGCTGACCGCCCAATCGGGCCGTGATTTTCTGATGAAGGCCTTGCAGGCCGGGGCGCGGGACTTTATCGGCAAGCCGTTCGATCGATTTGAGCTGCTGGCACGGGTCAGAAACATGCTGGATGCCCAGCTTTCTCTGCGGATGACCCATCACCAGAAAGAGGTGCTGGAAGAGCTGGTACGGCAGCGGACCCACGAGGTGGTCACCTCTCGTCTGGAGGTGGTACGGCGCCTGGGCCGGGCAGCTGAATACCGCGATAATGAAACCGGTCAGCATGTCCTGCGGATGAGCCACAGTTGTGCCCTGCTGGCCGGTCAGATCGGGTTTTCACGCGAACAGTGCGAGATCATCCTGCATGCCAGCCCGATGCACGATATCGGCAAGATCGGCATTTCAGACACCATCCTGCTGAAGCCGGGACGGCTGACACCGGAAGAGCGCACCATCATGGAGACCCATGTCCTGATCGGTGCCGACATCCTGGATGGCGCTGAAACCGAGCTTCTGGAAGTGGCCCGCACCATTGCCCTGACCCACCATGAAAAGTGGGACGGCAGCGGCTACCCCAACAAGCTCCAGGGTGAAGCCATCCCCCTTGAGGGCCGTATCTGCGCCATTGCCGATGTGTTTGATGCCCTGACCTCTGAACGCCCCTACAAAAAGGCCTGGCCCGTTGAAGAGGCCGTTGCCAACCTGCAGGAAAACGCCGGCAGCCATTTTGATCCGGCACTGGTTGAGGCTTTTATGGCTATCTTACCGAAAATACTTGATATCAACGAACGATTTAAAGACAGTATCTGATGGAGCCGGCTATGACGTCTGATTTTGAACGTGACACGGTTTTGATTGTTGAAGACAGCACCACCTTTTCCAACCTGCTGCAACGCCGCATAGCCAGGGATCTTGGCCTGAAGACCCTGGTTGCTGCCAGTCTGGCCGAAGCAAAAGAGCTGGTCTCTGATCATTTTGATGAATTTATTGTCGCGCTTCTGGACCTGAATCTGCCTGATGCACCGGATGGCGAGGTGATCGCCCCGGTGCTGGCTTACGGCATACCGGCCATCGTCTTTACTGGCACCTACAGCGATGAGGTGCGGGAATCGGTGCTGGCCCGTAACGTGCTAGATTATGTGACCAAGGAGAGTGCTGAAGATCTGAACTATCTGCTGAAGCTGATTCAGCGACTGCAGAAGAACCGCAGCACCAAGGTACTGGTGGTGGATGATTCCTCCAGCGTCCGTCTGTTTATCATGAACCTGCTGCGGCTGCGTAATTTCAAGGCCTTTGAGGCTGAAAACGGCGAACGTGCCCTGGAACTGCTGGAGAAACATCCGGACATCAAACTGGTGATCACCGACTACCACATGCCCGGCATGGACGGCTTTGAGCTGACCAGAAGGATCCGCGCAAAATACACGCGGGAACAACTGGCAATCATCGGTATCTCTGCCCACGGTTCCGGTGCCATGTCAGCCCAGTTTCTGAAAAAAGGGGCCACTGACTTTCTGGTGAAACCGTTTGTGAATGAGGAGTTTTTCTGCAGGATCGAGCAGAACCTGGAAGTGATGGAGTATATTGAGGAGATTCATTTCTTGAGCCAGCGGGATTATCTGACCGGCCTGGGCAACCGGCGCCACTTCTTTGATACCGCCCCCAAGCTGCTGGCAGCAGCCAGGCGGGAAGGGAAACCAGTCAGTATCACTATGCTGGATATTGATCACTTTAAAAAGGTGAACGACACCTATGGCCATGATGGCGGCGATGCGGCCCTGCGCCATATTGCCCTGATCCTGCGGGAGTTTGAAGCCCCCCGTACCCTGGTGGCCCGTTTCGGCGGAGAGGAGTTCTGCATCATCCTGATCGATGATGCCGGTGATGCCTCGCAGCGGATCGAGAACCTCCGGCGTCGGGTTGCGGCCAGCCCGGTCGACTGGCAGGAAAACAGCTTCTCCATCACCATTTCGCTGGGGCACCTCTGTGGGCCGCCCACTGAGCTGGAGACCATGCTGGTTACGTCCGATGCCCTGTTGTACCGGGCCAAGCAGAACGGCCGCAACCGGGTGGAGGAAAGCCGTACCGAAGCAGTCTGATCAGGCACAGCAGCACTCTGTGGGCTATGTCTCAGCATGCTGCTGCCCGCAGTAGCGGCAGTGTGTCAGCTTCCACGGATAAACGCCGCTGCACTGCCGGCACTGCCTGAAATGGCCCTTAATCTCTCGATCCGGCTTCTGAAGCCAGAGCATAAAGACAAAAAACGGAAACGGCGCTGATAAAAGCCCCCACAAGAGCGGATTCCTGCCCCTGCTGCGGGCCAGCCAGGCACCGGCCAGACCGGGCAGACCAAAGAACAACGCGATAAAAAGATATTCACTGAACCCCACTGAAAAACCTCCTGAAATACCAGCTCCTGATTTCAGCATACGTAAAGAACAGAGCTTAAAACGGCAGTTACTCACGCGGAGCCGCGATGCTCGTGGAGAAAATCATACTCTTCGCGTCTCCGTGCTCCGCGTGAAACTGCTTTTTCTCAGCGTTGTCCGGTTAGAAAATTACAAGCAATGAGAAGTATGTTTTTAGCCCCCCTCCTGTAGTTAAGGAGGGGCTGGGGGTGGTCAGATTTTGGCTTTTAATTTCGTTTTTATCCTTAAGATTGATGAAAATCAAAGGCAACCACCCCTAACCCCTCCTTAAAAGGAAGGAGGGGGACAAAATGCAAAAACCAAACCGGACAACGCTGGCTTTTTCTGGGTTTATACAGCCCAATCTCCCCAGGTGAGGGAAGGGTTGGGGAGCGGGTTAAACCGCCCCTGTTGTCAGCCGAGCTGTTGCTTCAGCTCCCTGATCAGCCACTCCAGTTCTGCACCAAACTGGTCAAGGGCCGCTTGAACTGCTTCAGGTGATGCCTCCTGCATGATGGCATACTCCAGTGCCAGCGCAAGCTCTCCCAAACGGGTTGCGCCGATATTGCCCGCCACCCCTTTCATGGTGTGCGCCTGGCGCCGGGCCAGGACCGTGTCGCTGTTTTTCAAGGCATCCGCAATAATAACGGCACTATCTGCTTCGGTTTCAAGAAAGGTGCGGAGTATCTCAAGGTACAGATCCTGGTCACCTGCCAGGTTCTCCAGTGCTGCCTTTGCATCAAGCCCGTCTACCTGCAGAAATGCTGCTTCAGGGGAGTGTACCTCTTGCGGTGCCGACTTGACCCTGTTCCCGAGAAATGTCGCCATGGTCTGCAGCATAACCTGGCTGACAATTGGCTTGCTGATATATGCCGACATACCTGCCTGGCTGATTTTCTGCTGTTCCGCCTGCAGGGCATGGGCAGTCATGGCAATGATCGGCAGGTCTGCAAAACGGCTGTCCGACCTGATGATCCGGGTCGCTTCGTACCCGTCCATCACCGGCATCTGAATATCCATCAGCACCAGGTCATAACGTTGTTTGCCGCTGAAAACCCTACGCACGGCCTGCTGGCCGTTTGTTGCCGACTCTACCGTTATACCGGTCTTCTTAAGCAGCTCCAGCGCCAGTTGCCGGTTGATCTCGTTATCTTCCACCAGCAGCACGCAGGCACCCGAAAAATCAAAGGTTTGCAGTATTTTTACCGGAACAGGCCGTTGCTCTTCCTGCAGCGGCTCAATCTCATCAGGCGTACCAACGGTAAACCAGGCCGTAAAAAAGAAGCTGCTCCCTTTTCCCGGCGTACTCTCGCACCAGATCGTACCGCCCATCAGCTCAACCAGACGTTTTGAAATGGTCAGGCCCAGTCCGGTGCCGCCATAGGTGCGGGTGGTGCTGCCGTCAGCCTGACTGAACGGCTTGAAAAGTCTGCTGATCTTTTCAGGAACAATGCCGATGCCGGTATCGCGGATGGTACACTTGAGTTCCACACGATCTTCTTTTGCCTGCAGCAGCTCAACGGCAAGTGAAACCGTTCCCTGTGCCGTAAACTTGACCGCATTGTTCAACAGGTTCACCAGTATCTGGCTCAGACGATGCGGGTCGCCAATCAGAAAGGCAGCAGGCTCGGGTACCGGGCCGGTCAGCAGCTGCAACCCTTTTTCCTCTGCCTTTGGCTGCACAATGGCAATGGCATTATCAATCATCACCTGCAGCCTGAAAGGGGTCTCATCCATCTGCAGCTGACGGGCCTCAATCTTGGAAAAATCAAGGATGTCATTGATGATGTTCAGCAGCAGCTCACCGGCGGCATGGGCCTTGCCGATATAATCCCGCTGCTGTGGCGGCAGATTGCCGCTTTGCAGGCTTAGATTGGAAAAGCCGATGATGGCGTTCAGTGGTGTGCGGATCTCATGGCTCATATTGGCAAGAAATTCGGATTTGGCGCGATTGGCATCCTCGGCAGCATCCCGCGCAATCAGTAATTCTGCATTGATCGCTGACTGTCGCCGCAGGGTGGAGAGCAGGACAAAACTTAAACCGGCAAGCAGCAGCGTGGCAACCCAGCCGAACAGCCGGACAAGCGACAGTTCTCTGATCGGTTCAGGCTGTCTGAACGCCAGTTGCCAACTGCCCCCGGGCACACGGATATCCAGCACCGGACGGCTGCCGTCAAACAGCTGCGGATCACCGTAAAACAGCTCGCCTTCAGCACCTTTGCCGTCACGTCCGCGCAAGGCGATCAGGTCGGCATAGTCAGGTACCAGTTTCTGGACAGCACCCAACAGGCTTTCCATCTCTATAACCGTGCTGATCAAACCCCAGTAACGGCCATCAATAAAAACCGGTATGCGATACACCAGTCCTTTGCCCCCCTGCACCAGATCCACTGGTCCGGCCAGGCGCGGGATTCCGTCTTGAATGACTTTTTTAATAACCGGCCATTGTGCTGCAAGTGCCGGGTAATAGAGGCCGATTGCCTTTTCATTGCCGGACAGCGGATACATGTAGGCAATTCTGTTATCCGGGGCCAGACCGATATTACGGAAGTGACGCCCCCGCTCAAAGAGCAGCTTGAGCATGGCCTCAACTTCTGCAGCCGGAAGCTCCCCTTTTCGGGCAACAATATAGGATTCAAACCCGGTGGCCAGATAGGCTGAGGCGTTCAGCTCTGATTCCAGTACGCTGCGAATCACCCCGGCTGCACGCATGACTTCCTGGCGTTGTTCACTGTCTTTGCGCAGCTGCTGCTCATAGGTAAGCAATTCAGTGGCAAAGCCGAAGGCAAGGGCGATACAAAGCGGCAACAGTAACCCTGCAAAAGGTCGGCTGAGCAGCGTAATGAGCCGTTCGGTACTGCTTATCGTGCTGGTATTGTTCAAAAAACCTTCCTTTGGTTGCAGAAGCTGGTAAAACTGGCCATGCAGTATATACGATTATGGCGTAATGGCTACTATTGAGGTACAAATTTATCCCGGATTTTCCATTGGGGCACGAGATGCTGCCGAGATGGTTTACGAGCAGATTTTTGTCCGTTTGACGAAGCAATAGCCGTAGCTATTGGTGAGGAAAACGGGCAAAAAGATGCCGGAAAGCATCCGGCAGGGCTCGTGCAGGCGCTCTGCGCCGCCTAATGGAATATCCGGGTTTATACTTCTGCCGCAGATATAAGCATAGTCTTGTCATTGCACTGTTTTTGATGTACACACTACTTCTACGCGCTCTACATATTATTTTTTAAGAAAATATCCTACCGAAAAGGGGTATGGAGATGGCACTACAGCGATTCTGCAGAGCAGGTTCTTCAGTAGTAGCTGCTTTACTGGCACCCCTGTACGCTGTTGTTTCCCCTGCCCTGCCGCTGCACGCCTCCGTGGCACCTCAAGACCTGACTGAACTCTCCCTGGAGGTCCTGATGGATATCGAGGTTACCTCGGTCTCCCGCAGGCCTCAAAAAATGGCCAACGCTGCTGCCGCCGCCTTTGTGATAAGCCAGGAGGATATCCGGCGCAGTGGTGCAACCACCATACCTGATCTGCTGCGGATGGTGCCCGGTGTGCAGGTAGCCCGGATTGACGCTAATAAATGGGCGGTTTCGATCAGAGGATTTAACGGCCGATTTGCCAACAAGCTGCTGGTTCTGAAGGATGGGAGAAGTATTTACACCCCTCTTTTTTCAGGTGTTTATTGGGAACAACACGACACACCACTGGACGATATTGAACGGATTGAGGTGATTCGCGGACCTGGCGCAGCCATGTGGGGCGCCAATGCGGTCAACGGGGTGATCAACATCATCACCCGTTCGGCTGCCGAGACCCAAGGGGGCCTGCTCACCGCAGGCGGCGGCAGCCAGGAACAGGGCTTCGGCAGCCTGAGATATGGTTTTAAGCTGGGCAGCACGAGTGATCTGCGATTGTATGCCCAGTATGCCAACCGTGCTGCAGGGGAGCTGCCCAACGGTTCCAACAACCATGATGCCTGGCAATCCGGGTCGTTCGGGTTCAGGATGGACAGCCGTCTCAGCGCCCGCGACAGCCTGACTGTGCAGGGCGACGTTTTCTCCGGTTCGTTTGATGAAAACTATACCCTGTATCAACTGCCGACCCTGACTGACCCCCGCTACTCCTGGTCACAAGACAGCACAGCACGCACAGAGGGGGGTAATCTGCTAACCCGCTGGCAGCGCAACCTTTCAGGAACCGACAGCCTGTCGCTGCAGATCTACTACGATCATTATCGGAGCAGCAAGACCATACTGGATGAAACCCGTAATACGGTTGATCTGGATTTTCAGCACCGCTTTTCCCTGGGGAATCGACAGGCACTGATCTGGGGACTTGGTTACCGTTACAGCCATGATCATACCGGGCAGACCCGTTTTATCTCCTTGAACACCACTGATCAGGGAATCAACCTGTTCAGCGCCTTTCTCCAGGATGAGATCAGCCTGATACCTGACACACTGTCCCTGATCCTCGGGGCACGGCTTGAACATAACGATTTTACCGGTTTTGAGGTGCAACCCAACGGCAGGCTGATCTGGACCCCCTCCCCCCGGCACTCCTTCTGGGGATCAATTTCCCGTGCCGTGCGGACGCCGTCCCGTGGTGATCAGGATATCCGCTACCGCTTCAAGACCCTGTCACCTGCCGAGACCGGACTTCCGGTGCCGTTACGACTTGAGATCGACGGCACCTCAGCGTTCAGATCAGAAACCGTCATAGCATATGAACTGGGCTATCGTTCGCAGCTGAGGCAGGATCTGACCATTGATCTGACTCTGTTTTTCAACCAGTACGAACATCTGCGCGTGCGGCAGGAAGGTGTACAGGGCAATGAGACAACCAATGCCGTGCTGCGCTACCCGCTCTCCAACGATATGCACGGACACACCTATGGCGCTGAACTCTCAGCCACCTGGCGCCCCACCGACTGGTGGCGGCTGCAGGCTGCCTACAGCTACCTCTGCGCCATCATGCACCTTGATAACGGCAGCAGTGATGAGATTAACCGCCGTAATGCTGCTGCAGGATCACCGCGACACCAAGGCTCGCTTCGTTCCGGTTTTGATCTTGGCAAACAGCTTGAGCTCGATTTCTGGCTGCGGGCGGTTGACCGGGTGGCGAATATTGATACCGTCAGTATTCCCGGTTATGTCACCATGGATGCCCGGCTCGCCTGGAAACCGGTCAAGACCCTGGAATTGTCACTGGTGGGCCGGAACCTGTTCCAGCAGCGTCACCCGGAATATATACCCGAGTTTATCAACACCACCGCTTCAGAGGTGCCGCGTGGCGTTTACGGCAAGTTGACCCTGAAATTTTAGGAAACGTAGTGCTCTTACCTCGTCTGTCATATACCGTTCTGAGCATCCTGGTGCTTGCCGTTCTGATGGCCGGCAGCTGCCCTGCCTGGGCCGTTTCCGAAGAGCATCAGATCAAGGCTGCCATGATCTACAACATGGTACGCTTTATGGAATGGCCGGAAGAGGCCTTGTCGGTTGCGGCAACCCAGTTCAGGATCTGCACAGCAGGCAAGGGCGGACTGGCTCTGGCGGTGGAGGAGTTGCGAGGAAAGCAGCTCAAGGGCAGGATCGTTACCGTGCAGTATGTTACAACGTCTGCTGCCGGCTGCCAGGTACTGGTTCTGTCTGAACCGGATCGATCAGCCACAGCAGACCTGCTGGAAAAAGTCCGTACCAGCGCCGTGGTGACCGTTGCAGAGAGTGCCGGATTTGCCCGCTCCGGTGGAGTTGTCGGGTTTGTGCTGCAGGGTGGCAAGGTCAGATTTGAGATCAATCAGACTGCGGCCCAAAGGCACCGGATCAGGATCAGCGCCCAGCTGCTGAAACTTGCCCATATCGTCCAGGAACCCCCTTGAACCGACTGCTGCTGCCGACATACCTGAAGCATGTCTCTATCCGCCGCAAGCTGATGCTGCTGTTGATGGCCACCTGCGGTTTGATCCTTGTGGCCACCACTGCGGTCTTTGTTGTCAAGGAATCCGCGTCACTGATCCGGGAGCAGCGCAGAAACCTGACTTCACTGGCTGATATCCTCAGTAAAAACATAACAGCCTCCCTCACCTTCAATGACCCCCAGTCTGCTCTGGAGACGATGAACTCCCTGTCGGTCAAATCAGACATCCTGGCAGCCTACATCCTGAGACCTGATGCAACCATCTTTACCCGCTATATTGCTTCCAAGGTACAGACCGACAAACTCCCCTTTGAACAACTGGGAGCAGCCCCTTCTGCAGACAGCTGCAGATCCGTGCTGGAACAGCTGAAACTTAACAGCAACCGTTTTCTGCAATTAAACGACCAGGTGAGCCTGGTAACGCCGATCCGTCTTGATGGTCAGGAGATCGGCACCGTGGTGCTGTTTGCAGACATGCGGGAACTGCGCGCACGCCTGCTCGGCACCCTGCTTGCTTCAGCACTGATTCTGCTGTTTGCCGCTCTGGGAGCCTACCTGCTTTCAATCCGGCTGCAGGGGATCATCTCGGAACCGATCATGCACTTGTCCGACACCATGCGCATGGTGTCGGAAAACAAGGACTTTTCGTTGCGGGTGACAAAAACCGGCAACGACGAGATCGGCACACTGTATGACGGTTTCAATGAAATGCTGCAGGAAATTGAAGAACGCGATCTGGTGTTGTGCCAGCGTCAGGAGCATCTGCAGCAGCTGGCCCATTTTGATACCTTGACCCGTCTACCGAACCGGGTGCTGTTTCATGACCGGTTGCTGCAGGCCATGAACCTTGCGTTGCGGACTGATCAGGTCATTGCCGTGATGTTTCTTGATCTGGACCGGTTCAAGGATATTAATGACACCCTGGGACACCGCATCGGCGACCTGCTGCTGCAGCAGGTTGCCGACCGGATGAGCCTGGTACTGCGTGATTGTGATACCATTGCCCGGCTGGGGGGTGATGAATTCACCATTTTTACCCAGAATATCATGCATGCCGATAATGCTTGCCTTGTTGCTGAAAAACTGCTTGATCTGTTTGAAATACCTTATGATCTTGAGGGGCAGCAGGTCTATGTTACCTGCAGTATCGGCATTGCGCTCTTTCCCGCTGATGCCGGGACCATGGACGATCTGCTGATGCATGCCGATATCGCCATGTACCATGCCAAGGCTGACGGCAAAAACACCTACCGGCTCTACAACCGTGAGATGAAACAGCAATCCAGTGACCGGGTTGTGTTGCTGGCCGATCTGCACAAGGCCCTTGAGCTGCAGCAGCTGTATCTGCAGTACCAGCCGAAGTTTGATGCCGTCACCGGCTGTCTGGTCGGGGTTGAGGCACTGCTGCGCTGGCACCACCCGGAACGGGGACTGATCCCGCCAGTCAAGTTTATTCCGATGGCTGAAGAGTCCGGCTCTATTGTTGCTATTACCGACTGGGTTCTGAAGACCGCGTGCATCCAGGCAAAACAATGGCATGATGCCGGTTACGGCATGATCAGTGTTGCGGTCAATCTCTCCGCCTGCAGTCTCAAACGTAACAACCTCCAGTCCCAGATCAGGGAAACGCTCGAACTAACCGGGTTGCCGCCCGGGCTGCTGGAGCTTGAACTGACCGAGTCCATGCTGATTGAATATGACAAGCAGGCGGAAGAAACCCTCCGGGAGTTGAAAAAGCTGGGGGTCAAGATATCAATTGATGATTTCGGCACCGGCTACTCGTCACTTTCCTATCTGCACCGCTTTCCGATCAGCGCCCTGAAGATTGATCGTTCCTTTGTCTGGAATATGCACCGCAGTGACAATGACATGGCCATTGTAGTTGCAATTATTGCAATGGGTAACAGTCTTAAACTTCAAGTAGTAGCTGAGGGGGTTGAGACAGAAGAACAGCTGGCCTCATTAATAAAATGCGGATGCACAATCATTCAGGGTTATTTGACCGGTAAACCGGTTGACAGCAGTGTCATGACGGATATGCTGCACAAGAGCTGGAGCATGTATGGGACTGATACACCACAATAGTTTATTAAAGACCGGCGTACAGCGGTTTGATGATGATCATCTGCAACTGGTCACCATTACCAATCAGCTGCATGATGCCATCAAAGCAGGCTTTGACCTCCAGACGGTCCAGAGGATACTGCAGGAGCTTGCAGTTTTTGCTGAACACCATTTTAAAGCTGAAGAAGAGCTGCTGGCACACCATGATTATCCTGATCTTGAACAGCATCGCCTGGCTCATCAGCAGATCATGACCAGACTGGAACAGCTGCGCCATGACCCGGAGCAGGCCCACGGCAGTATCATAATGCAATTTTTGCTGGACTGGCTGGTGAACCACACCAAGAACGCTGACACCATGTACGGGCCGTTTTTAAACCGCAGAGGACTTTTCTAAGGAACGGAAGCAGCCATGATTAAAGTGCTGTCTGTTTTACCTGCCAATACACTGCTGAAGCTTGCCAACGATGTCAGCAAGCAGGTCTAAACAACTGAACAGGCCGCTGGCGGATTAACTTGAAACTGTCAAATTTATCTCAGGATTTGAGAATCTGAACCTTGACAATTGATGTAGGTGAAACTTCTTCACACACAAACTGGTAATCTCCCCAGCTGATTTTTTCTCCTTGCTCGGGAAACCTCCCCAATTTCGACAAAATCAAACCGGCAAGTGTGTCGTAATGCAGATCGTCAGGCAATTCAACATCAAGAATACCCTCCAGATCATTCAGCGAAATAATACCATCAACCACCAGACTCCCGTCTTGACGCCGTTCCGACTGGTGCGGTTCCCCGGCATCGTGTTCATCCTCAATCTCCCCCACCAGTTCCTCCAGCAGGTCTTCTGTTGTTATCAAACCGCTGATACCGCCATACTCATCAACAATAAATGCCATATGCACCCGCTTGCGTTGCATTTCTCGCAGCAATTCACTGGCCCGCTTGCTTTCCGGCACATAGACCGGCGGACGGATCAGGGCATCAAGAGAAAACTCCGGTTCCAAGCTGCGGGGATGCAGGTACAAATCCTTGCTGTGAATGAAGCCAATGATATTATCCCGATCATTACGGTAGACAGGATAGCGGGTGTACATGTTGTCGCGCACAACCTGCATCATTGCATCTCGGGATAATGCGGCATCAAGAGTAACCATTCTGGTGCGCGGCACCATGACTTCACTAACCAGCGTTTGGCTGAAGTCCAGCATGTTTTCGATTACCTTGTGCTCAAGCTCACTTAAGGCACCGGTTTCACCGCCCTCGGCAAGGGTGTGCAGTACCTCTTCTCTGGTAACAAAATCCTGCCCTGAAGCGGGTTTAACACCAAACAGAGCAAGAACAGCTCTGTTGGATAGCGTAAGGATTTTAACCGCAATACCGGCTATCGTTGCAAGCGCATTGACCGGCTTTGCCACAACGAGCGACATACGGTCTGCGTATTGAAGTCCGATTGTTTTGGGAGCAAGCTCACCCAGGATCAGTGAAAAGTATGAAACCAGCATAACCACCAGGCCGATCGAGATCGGTTCTGCTGCCTGTTGTATGAATTCATAGGGAGCAGCGGCAAGGACCGGTTTCAGATATTCAACCGCTGTTGCACCACCCACAGCCGATGCCAGTGAACCAACCACCGTTACCCCGATCTGTACGGTGGCAAGAAAACGATGGGGATCGCCTTGAAGCCTGGCTACCATCATGGCACTTGAATTACCTTGCTCAACCAACTTGGCAATGGTGCTCTTTTTTGCTGAAATAATGGCAAGCTCTGACCCGGCAAAAAAACCGTTTGCAAGAATCAGGAGAAAGATAACAACAAGTTCAAGTGCTATTGTGTCCACAAACCCTCCATGTCAGCGAGCCTCGCCAGACCGTTTTACTGCCTGACATTACCGTGAGACATACTGCACGTCAACTGCCGGCATTTATTACATCCTGTTGTGGCTGCCGCTGCAACAGCAGCACCAGCTGCAAATATGCCGCTTCTGGTGGAGGCCAGTGCCTTGATTATTTCAAAGACCCAAAACTCAACCTGACTAGTACCGAGATTCAGAATTTCCCTTCTCCATGAGGGAGAAGGTGGCCGAAGGCCGGTTGAGGGGGCAGCAGCGTCTTGAAATGAGCCTCTTCCCCCTCACCCTGGCCCTCTCCCTCAGGGAGAGGGAATGTTTCTGAAGAT
>DIUB01000035.1:15771-17051 GCA_002422265.1 Geobacter sp. UBA6169 | reverse complement strand
CCGGTGGTGGGCTCCCGCTGCTGCAACAGTTCAGGCTGGAGTACTACGCGATAAGGTAAGGCAAAAGTACAATACCATTAAAAAGGAGGTTTTCATGCCACACACAATCACAAACAGATGCCGCTTCAGCTTCCCTGTAATCGCAGCCCTGGTGCTTGCATTGGCAATACCGCTTGCCGCCGCTGCCTACGAGACGCCTACCCAGGACTGCAAGGAGTGCGTGATGAAATGCGTGATGGGGGATCAAAACACTACGGGCAAAGCGTTAAAGCTCTGCCTGTCCCGTCCCTGGGATACGAAGGCTGGCGACTGCAATCCGACCTGCCCCAACGTGAATCGTGTAACTTTGGCCGTCGAATTGAAGAAGGTAGCCTTGCGGAAGTGCGAAACCGATCTTGATGCCTGCCTGAAAACTGCGGGAAGCAATGACAGGAAGATACTGCTTTGTCGTGCTGAAGAGGCCTCATGCAAGAGTAATACAACACGCTTTGATCTGATAAATTGACGGACGTCTCATCTAACCCAACATAAATGGTTACGCAGCCAATAAGGACACCACACTGTTAAAGGAGATGGAAGATGAGACACCTGACCATTACCGCACTATTAGTTGCACTGCTCTGCGCCCCCTTCACCGCCAATGCCTGGTGGGTAAAGGTGCGCAACCCGACGGACACAAAAGTCTATGTTAAGCTCCATTACGGACTGATGTATTTTGGGGGGTTCAAATCTGCCTGGATAGAACCAGGCTCGACATATACCTTTGACCTTGGGGCAGACTGTCCGAGAGGGCTTATGGGGCACACTCCTGAAAACAGTAAGTCAGGCTCCAGATCATTAATGAGCACCGATATGCACGGCACTTGGTATAATCAAGATGTAAATTTTGCAGTAGTATCGTGCGCCAACTTCAACATCGAAATATGCAAGATGCCAGAGGGCCATCCTCCATACATCTATTCTTTCTGCATTGACAGGAGTAAGTAGCAAGTAGGTTGGGTTACGGTTTTATATACCCCAGCATAAAAGGTTACACATCTAGATTTTAGGTTGATTGCGCCAGAGCGAGAATAAGGGACAAACACAGAGAAATGGTGCTGACTATGAAAAAACTGGTGATTGGCATGATGGTGTTTTGCAGTCTGATAGCGACATCCGGCGCAGCCTGGTGTGTAAATAACGGCAACGGCACCGTAACCGTCAACGGCCTGGTCTGGCTGGAGGATGCAGGGTGTCTGGGACGTCTGAATTGGTATGATGCCATGGCACTGGTGAAAGAC
>DIUB01000035.1:0-15707 GCA_002422265.1 Geobacter sp. UBA6169 | reverse complement strand
ATGGACAACGGCGATCTGTACGTCGGTGCCAAGGGGGGTAGCAGCGGCTACTACGTCTGGCCGGTCCGTGCCGGACAGTAGGCTATTGGGCATGGTGCACATTATGTACTGCATTGTTGACCTGACAAAGCTACTGTACCGCAACGTCATCGGTACCGATGCTGACAGTGCAGCCGTGGATATGATGCTCAGTTACCTGGATAGCAGGGCCGCCAGCTTTTCGCAGGCAGAATTTATCAGCTTTGTTGCAGTGTTTGAGGTAAATCAACAACATTTCAACCTGGTGGGTTTGCAGACTGCCGGCGTTGCCTATTTGTAAGAAGCGAAAGGGTACCATGGACTTTGGAGCAAACTACAGGAGAGGACAGACGTTTGCCCTGTGGTGGGCCGCTGTGGGTGTATGCCTGCTGACCGGTTGCAGTTCCAGCGGTGTCACGGCAGCAACGTTACCGCAGCAGGTACCGCCCAAGTACGGCCCGGCTGCCGTACCGCTTTCAAGCGACCGGGCCTATTTTCAGCAGACAGACCATCCGGCCCCTGATTTCTGGGCACTTGTGCCGTTTTATGTGCCGCAACGCAATGAGTATGAATGTTCAGTAGCCAGTGTGGCGGCGGTAATCAACGGGTTGACCCGTGCCAATCGGCAGCTGGCCGGAGATGTCCGCAATGTGACTGCGGCGTCGCTGCTGGAAACGGTAAAGACAGTACAATGGGCAGAGCGGATGCAGAAAGGTGGCGTTGACGGTCAGGTGGGGCTGACCCTGGAGCAGCTGGCCGAGGTGCTGCGAGAGGCGCTCCGCCAGCAGGGGATCACCGATCCGCTGATCGAAACGGTGCGGGTGACTGCCGACGACCCGGACACCCGTAAGCGCTGGCGCACAGCCCTTGCCACCAATGAGGTCAGCGCCGAAGATATGCTGCTGATCCACTTCACCCAGGATACCCTGACCGGCTCCGAGGGCGGACCCTACGCACACATCTCGCCCATAGCCGCCTATGATGCCGCTACCGACCGGGCCTTGGTGCTTGATGTGGATCGGGAGTATTACGAGCCGTACTGGTCTCCGGCGGAGATGATTGTCAAGGCAATGTCCGCATACACCCCCCAATACGGGCATGGGGGATGGATACGGGTGAGCCGGTAAACCGCCAACAGCGTTGGCAGACGCAGGCGAAGGTTGGCAGATACAGCAGGCGGTTGACAACCGTGTGTCGGTACTCTGGAGGCAAAAGGACTGCCTGTGCCCGCTTGCAATCACGAGCCATGCTTGGCCCGTTCGTGGCGGACAGTAGATGATTGGGCTTTTGTGCCGAGAAAGGCTGTAAATGGACGTAACACCATCATCCGGACCGTCGATCTCGGTAGTGCTGCTGTATCACCGGATCGGTCTGCCCCGACTCACTTCGCGGGTGGCCGGCCAGTATGTGGCACCTGCCCTGTTCCGTTCGCAGCTCGTATCGCTGTCTGCTGACGGCTGGCAAGGGGTATCGCTGCAGCAGGCCGCCTTTGAAGCAGACCACGACCGCAAACGCTTTGCTCTTACTTTTGACGATGCCTACTGCAGTGTCTACGAACATGCGTACCCGGCTCTGGCCGGATCAGGTTTGACTGCCACGATTTATGTCGTGGCTGACCAGATAGGCGGCTGTAATCAATGGGACTATGGTGCCGGTGATCGTCGTGAATCACTTATGACAGCCGGGCAGATCCGGGAAATGGCCGAACACGGCTTTGAGATAGGCTCCCACACCCGTTCTCATCCTCACCTGACAAGACTTGACGATGAGCAGTTACGTCAGGAGCTGATCGGCTCAAAACAGCGTCTTGAAGATCTGTTGGGCCGAGAGATCACTTCACTGGCATACCCCTACGGCAACCATGACCAGCGGGTCATCAGCGCTGCCCGCTCTGCGGGCTACACTAACGCAGTAACAACGGTCCTCGGAACTGCTCAGCCGACTGTTGGTGGACCCTTTGAAATCCCCCGGATCAACGTGCGCTGGAGCGCTGTCGGCCCACTTCTGAAACGTAAAATAGCCCGTGCCGTACAGGCTGGAAAGCAGCTGCCATGCTAAAAATACTCGAGGCAATCACTCCTTCACGCATCGGCGGTGCTGAGGTCTGTGTGGTGAATACCTGCAAAGAATTTGCCGGACGAGGCGTGCAGACGGGCCTGTTTTGCCCCTCAGAGCGCCCCTTTGTTCATTACTCCCGCAGTCTGGGCCTGAATCCGACTACCTGGCAGACCTGCGGCAAGTTTGATCCTCTGACTGTTATCAGGCTGGCCTGGCTGATCAGGCAAGGCGGCTATGGCCTGATCCACACGCATCTCTCCACCGCCAGTCTGCTGGGGGCCTGCGCCGCCCGTCTGGCCGGGGTTCCCTCGGTGGCACATGTCCATGGCCTCAACAGCGCTACCTGCTTCAGACTGTCAAAGCTGGTAATAGCCGTATCCGAGGCGGTCAGGCAGCACCTTTGCAAGCAGGGATTGAACCCTGCCAAGGTGCAGGTGGTTCATAACGGCATAGACCTGACACGTTTTTTTCCGCGTCCGCTGGAGGAGGCCAAACGGTTGCTGGGCTATGGTACGAAGCAGACGCTGGTGGGGCTGTTCGGACGGCTTTCTCCAGAAAAGGGACAACAGGCAGCCCTGATTGCAATGGCGCAACTGCTCCGCAGCTCTCCTGGTACCCGTCTGCTGCTGGTGGGTGAGGGACCGAGCCGGAATGCCCTTGTGCAGTTGGCTGCTGATCTGGGTATTACCGATCGGGTTGACCTGTTCGGATTTCAGCAAGACGTGCGGCACATAATGGCTGCCTGTGATCTGGTGCTGGTGCCGTCACGGAAAGAAGGTTTTGGCCTTGCAGCCGTGGAAGCGATGGCTATGGCCAGACCGGTCATTGCGACACGGGTCGGCGGACTGCCGGAGGTGGTGTCAGAGGGTGAGACGGGCCTGCTGGTGCCGGCTGAAGAACCGCTTGCACTGGCAGCTGCCATTGAACTGGCACTGCAACAAAGGGATAGAGCAGCCACCATGGGGCTCAATGGTCGCCGGCGTGCTGAAAACTTCTTCAGCCTGCCGATCCAGTCAGGAAAATTGCTTGCTGCCCTGCAGGCTACCACCATGCATGCTACCCTGCAGCCCCTGCTGATACAGCACTGTACAGATGAACCCTAAGGGACTCGGAATTTGCTACTCTACCGTTTTACCTCTCATCTTCAGGCCGTCTTTGCCGCCCCTTCAATCACAAAACCTCAGCGTAGCCTTGGCTACGCCTGCAGTTTTGCTCAATCAGGGACGACAAATCCAGCCTCAATCTGAGCATAAAACCTGGTACATCAGCAGATTCCAGGTCCCTAAAAAGGCAGCTACTCACGCAGCCGCTCAACTCGCATAGAAAATCAAGCGGTTCGTGAATTCAACGTTACTTGCCAGAACCGTTGCAACCCAGGAGGTAGTATGAAGAAGAGAGCCTTGTGTGTACTTACCACATTCAGTATCTGAAAGGAGACAGTCATGCGCTATTCAGCAGGTAAACAGTTCATCGCCATCATCACTGTTATTATGATGCTGCTCAGCAGTGCGTCGCCAGCCCTTGCGGCTGTACACCCTTTAAGCCGACTTGATCATAACAGCACGAGCGGCGTAAGCGACATAGACGTTACCATCTCACTTGACTGGGACCCGGCCAGATATGTCAATCCGGCCATTATGAGCAAGCAATGGCTGGAAAATGCGGTAACTGACTACGCAGCTTCCCTCTATGCCATGACCAACGGCCTGCATCGCCTGCGTAATGTCTACATCTACAAGAACAAGAAGTTCTGGTCCAGCGCAGACATCCGTTATGTCAGCACCAAGGCAGACAGATCTGCTGCAAACGTTGCCGGATGGCGCACCAGAAACAAAGAAATCATCATGTACGTCTATGAGGAGCCAGGAAAGGTCGACACGAATCCCGGCCAGGTGATGGCACATGAATCAGGACATTACATCTACGGATTGTGGGACGAGTACCGGGAGGATGCAAGTTCAGGCGGCAAGACCATCGAAGAGCTGACTGATGCAGGGCAAACCTGGAAACCGTCATCAGAGGACTTTCAGACGCATCCCTCCATCATGAATGAGCACGCCGTGTATCATAACTGGTTTTCAACCAATGAGACCTACAGTGGCTCCGCAGACAGGCTGAACACCGCACACTACCGTATCTATAAGAAATCCATCTGGGACACTCTGACATCTGATCCTCAAAATGATCCGGAAATAGCACGGGATGAAAACCGTATGTGGTTCGAGGCATTCAAAAACAAGCGGGTAAAAGCGAAGGCCGACCTGAAGATCAACAACAATGCGGTGCCGCAGAAAGGGTCAGTCAGTGGCTACAACGGGGCCCTGAATATCGTCTGGGCCGATGACACCCCCGTTCTCAACATGGTGGTGCTGGACACCAACATCCCGGCCGACAGCTGGGAGGAAGCACTGAACGGAGCTGCTGAACTGCCCAAGAAGATTCCGGTCGGCTCTGCACTGCAGGTGATCAGCGGCAGCAGCAACGCACTTGGCAGCACCACTGTTACCGTTGATAACCGGAACACCCTGGTAAGCAATCTTAAAAAAATTGCACCTGCAGCGCAGGTTACGGTAGAGGTCGCACTATGGACTGCTGTTGACCAGATAAAAAAGTATTACAACAGCGACAAGCCAAGTCAGACCACAAAGCTCGTCCTCATAGCCGCCACAAACCCTGTCGTATCCGATGAGCTGCTGCTGGCCCTGCAGCAGTGCGGAGCATCTGTCGATGTATTCTTGCTGAAATCCCGGTTGTCGGCCGCAAAGGCCTCGGCACGTCCTGCACCTGCTGCTGTAAAGGCATCTGAAGGGCAGGGCTTCGCCGGTCGGCAGGTTTATCTGAGCCAGCTTGCACAGCAGACCGGCGGCAGTTTTTCAACAGTAACGACAGAATCCGAGCTTGAGCATGCCGTGCAGTCAGCAGCCCTTGAAGACGAAGAGATTGTTATGAGCAGCATCAGCGATCTTCAGGCTTCATCGCTGGCAGCAAAAAAATCGCTCACCATGCAGATCCCTGTAGGCGCATACGACACAGTCCCGATGATCATGGTCGAGGTACCGTCCGCTGACAACTTTACCCTGAATATCACCGGACCGAAGGGAGAAACCCTTACACCTCTTGCCGACCCGGATGGAAAAGGCTGGATATACGCCATTAATACCGAAACAACAGGAACCGGTGCCTATACTGCAACCCTTACGGCAAAAGAGGCGATGAACGGCGCTATTTACATGGTGGCATATTCCTTCAGCTCTGCAGACGAGACTCCGCTGCTGATGCAGATGAATGTGCTGCAGCGCCCTGTTTCAGGGAACCTTCTTGAGGTCTCTCTCAAGCTTGACCGCCCAGTTGTGCAGGCAGATGTTCAGGCCATTGTTTCTGATGAGGACGGTAAGGAGGTCTTGAGGCTCACAGCGGTCGATGACGGGACCAACGGTGACCGGAGGGCCGATGACGGCATCTATACCGCCTCGCTCAGAGACCTGAAACCGGGCGAATATTCCTTCAGGGTTGTTGCAAACGACAACAGTGGCAAGGCAGTCGCTTCAGACCGTGGTCTCTTCTTCAATCCCGGGAAGGCATCTACCCCTGACGAGCCCACAGGGACGTTTCAGCGTACGGATGAACAGTCCTTTGCTGTTGCCTCCTTTACAGCCCCCACGGGCGGTGGAGGAGGAGGAGGCTGCGCCGTTGGAGCCGCCAGCTCCGGCGACCTGTTGCTGACGCTCTCGATTATCCTCCCGTTACTCTATCTTGTGCTGTCACGACGCCGGGAGGAAAACCCGTAGCTGTGCATCACGTTATTGCCAGATGATTTTGTCCACCAACATTAAACGAGAGGAGAAAACGCACATGTTACAGAAATCATCCATCAGGGTTGTATTGATCAGCGCACTGTTCATCATCATGTCCAGCCTGAGCGCCTGGGCAGGACACAAAATCAACATTGATAACCAGGGGAGAAACAACGTCTCCGTCCGTTTCATTACCATCAACCCCAACGGCACCATTTTGAACAGCCCGGAAGTGGTGCATGTGTCGGCAAACACCAGAATAATGTACAGCCTGAAAGACCCCTGCATCTATGAGGTGTATGTGAACGGCAAGCTCAAGATGTCACCAAAGGATAAAACCGGCCTCGGACTGGGCTGCTTCAATCTGGCCGGCTTTACCTACACCCTGGTTATTGCGCAGGATGAATCAATACAGCTGCAGTGATGATAAAGCAGACGCCCCTGAAACAGATGGTACGGGGCTTGGCATTTACTGAAGAAACAAGGAGAAAATAATGAAAACAGGTGCCGTAATCCGTCTTGTCACTCTTTTCGCCATGATCATGCTTTCAGTCATACCCGCGCAATCAGTAACACTGCCTGATGGGCTCGGTAAAAAACTGGCCTTTGATATCGGCATGGTGTACGGGGCAACAATGGTCAGCTCCGGCTATCCCAACGGGTCCATGTTCTTTGGTGCAGACGGCTCCTTGAGCTGCAACAACTATCCCGCAGCTGTCCAATGCAAAAGCTGGGAGATTACCTCTAACGGGCAGCTGCTTCGTACATTCACCGACAGCCACACCGGAGCCCCGGTAGAAGTTAAGGCTTACTGGAAACTGCTCAGCAAGTCGGGCTCAACCCTGCAGGTCAGTCAGACTTCAAGTAACAGCCCAGGGGAAACCATAGTGACGGTTACGGTTCGGTAATCCTTCGACAAGGGAGAACGGAGTTTGTTCATTTTGTTTTCTGATGAGAACTCATCTTCAGAAACATTCCCTCTCCCTNNGGGCCAGGGTGAGGGGGAAGAGGCTCATTTTCAAGACGCTGCTGCCCCCTCAACCGGCCTTCGGCCACCTTCTCCCTCATGGAGAAGGGAAATGCTGAATCTCGGTACTCATCAGGTTTTGTTTTGTAATGTATCCAATGGCTTGAAGATGGAACCCCACAAGGAGAGCGTATGATGAAAAAATCGGTCTATTTTTTGTTGATTTCTGCGGTGCTGTTTATGCTTGCCGCCTGCGGCGGGGGCAACAGCACATCGTCTGCACCAACGGCCAAGACAACGGTGCTGGTGTATATTGAAGGCACCGATCTGGAGGCTGAAGATGCCCAGGCCACTGCCAACATCAACGAGATGCTGGCAGCCTCATCAGCAGCACACCTGAACGTGGTGCTGACCACCGGCGCAGCGAACAAGGCGGTGGCCACCGATCCGGTAAAGAGCTGGAAAACCGTTAAACGTCACCAGATCAAAGACGGCAAGATCGTTGAGCTGGCCGACCTGGGTGTCAAGGATATGGGTACCACCGACGTTCTGACTGACTTTATCAAGTGGGGGCAGACCAGCTTCCCGGCAGACAAGTATGTGCTGGTCTTCTGGGATCACGGCGGCGGCACAAACGGCGGCTATGGCGGGTACAGTGGTGCCGGTGATGAAACAACCAAGGCAGGCAACCTTTCGGTTTCTGAACTGCAGCAGGCGATCAGGGATGCTGTGGCTGTTACCGGCAAGAAATTCGAGTTGATCGGTTTTGACGCCTGTCTGATGGCCACGGCTGAAATTGCCTATTACCTGGAACCGTATGCCAGGTATCTGGTCGCATCGGAAGAACTGGAGCCGAGTTCTGGCTGGAATTACACCCCCTTTCTTACTGCCATTGCCCAGAACCCCGCAGTAGACGGTCTTGCCATCGGTAAAGCCATTGCCGATGCCTATGCAGCAAAGGCGGAAAAAGAATCCTACCGGTATACCATTTCGGTTACTGACCTCTCTCAAATAGGGGGTCTGCTGACCGCTATCGTACAGCTGTCCGAAGCCATCAGCACAAGCGTTGAAAAGGCAGGACGTACTGCCTGGAACCTGGTAGCAGGAGTGCGGAGCCAGGCCGATGAATACGGGGCGGACTACATCAACAGAAGTTTTACGAATCAGGTTGATATCGGCCACTTTGCGCAGCTTCTGGGCGGTGTGGCCGACACGTCGTGGCATGCTCCGGCAGCAGCGCTGCAGTCCATCATCGGAAAGGCCGTTCGTTACAACAGGGTCAGCGCTGCCCACGAGGCGTCAACCGGGCTGTCGATCTTTTTCCCGTTTCATAACTTTGAAGATGCAAAGCAGGAGATGCTGATCTACGCCAAAACCCCTTTCAACCTGCAATATTATGAGGCTATGAGCTGGTTTGTACAGTTCCCGCTTGAAAACCCGCCCGGCACAGGATTTGCCTTTGAACCGCCCACACAGGCCGGCACAGTCGTGCAGGCAGTGCTTGGCAGCCCCTTTGCCGTTGCAGAGAAGTATGCCGTGGTAACGGCACCTGAACCGGGGTCACCTGATGTCTATATGCTGTTGGGAATGGATATCGCCGCGAGCAGCCTGACCGGAGTCGATACCTACACGCTCAGCTACACCCGCACCAACACCTGGTTTACTCTGGAGGGTGAACCGGTATCGGTTTTCTTTGAATCGATATTGAAAGACGGGCGCTACGTCATAAGTATTCCGGTCTATTATCGTGCAAAAGGGAGCACACCCGGTACAGACAGGCCGGTGAACCTTGCCGTGCTGTACGATCCCAAAAACAACACGGGAGAGATCAAATCGGCCTGGGAAGGGATTCAGGCAGACGGGACCGCGAGCCGGGTAACCGTGGATATCAATAAGGGAGATTTCATCACGCCGGTGTTCCAGGTGGTGAACACGGCAACGGTGCCGGAAACCATTTCCTACATGAAGGAACAGGAGTTTGAACTGAAGGATGAAGCCCTGACCTTCAGCCGGACAGCCATCCCGGCCGGTAATTATCAACTTGGCTTCCAGGTGCGCGACCTGGCCGGCAATGTAGAGTCATCCAAGGCAGTGGCCTTTACAGTCGGCGCAGTGCCTACCAAGGCAACGGTACTGCCGAAGCAGACTCCGGTGTTCCTGCGCACCGGCTTCTGGAGCGCTCTCAGGTAACGCATATTCAGGCAGCATTCAATTGGCAACTCAAAAGCCCCCTCGCTTGCTGGAGGGGGCTTTTGCCATCCTTGAAACAGCGATCAGGCTGTTTGCGTATGAGGCAGCACCGGCTACGCCGGAACGGCTGACCAGCCAGGGGGAGTCATAACCAACAGACCAGCTCATGCCTCAATCCTCTCTTTGATGATCTCGGCAAAGATGGTGAAAAACTCGGGATTAAAAGCCCCTTGCCTGGTCTCCTCCGCCATGGCCGTCAGCGCCTCGGCTTGGGAACAGGCCTTGCGGTAAACCCGATCCATGGTCAAGGCGCAAAAGACATCACAGATGGCGGCAACCTGGGCACTGCGGCTGATGGCATCCCCTTTCAGCCCGCCGGGATACCCGTTGCCGTCATAGCGTTCATGGTGATGCCGGATGACATTGAGGGCAATCGTGCTGAACTGGCCGGTTCGCTCCATGAATTCATAACCCAGCTGGGCATGCTGCTTCACCTTGTAGTATTCAATCTTCGAAAGGGCATCCGGCTTGTCCATCACTTCAGAAGAGATGAAGGTCATGCCGTAGTCATGGAGCAGTGATCCGATACCCACATCAAGCAGCTCATCCGGAGGCAGATTGAAATGCTTTTCATGGAACAGCAGGCAAAGTGCCGTTACCTGCACACTATGAGAGAAGATGTACAGATTGTTTGCCGCTATGACGCCAAGGGATTTCAGTGCGTTCGGGTCTGATGCGACAAAGGCCAGCAGATGCTTGATCAGGGTGCGGGAACGGCCCAGGTTGGCCGCCACTTCCGGCGCTTCAAACATATCAACCACACAGTTGACCGATGACTGATAGAGGATATTGCCTTTTGCCTCGCTGCTCAGATCCTCCCGTGCAAGCACATCAGTCAGGCTGGCATCCAGATACTCATTAACGGTCTGCATATCACCGGTTCTGACATAGATAAACTCGGTAAAACTCCGTTCCAGGCGGCGACGGTCAGCCTCGGTAAAGCTGTGTTCGTGACTTTTGTAAAGCACATAGTTGCCGCCGCTTTTGAGAAACAGCGATACCTTGGGAAACAGTTCCGGATTGATGCAATCAACGCTAATCGCCCTCCAGAATCGATCCTTACTCATTGCAAATCCTTTCTTATCGGTCCCATATTTTTTGCTTTGCCAGAGAGTACCCCCACACCCCACTCCCTGGCCATCCCCCGCTGGGGGAGGGAATAAAACCTGCCTCCGCTGGGAAGGAATAAAGCCTCCCCCCTGCGGGAAAGAATAAAGCCTCCCCCCAGCGGGGGGAGGTTGGAGGGGGGAGCTGTCAGTCTATGAAATTGGTGCCTTCATGTTTGATGTGTCAGACCAGCCACTCGGTCTGTAGAAACCGAGTCATTTCAAGATGCGCCACAAAATCCATGTTTGTTCAACAATTCTGCGAACGTCTTGAGCAAGACAGGCTTGGTAAGGTAATCGTCACAATCGCCGGACAGCAGCGCTTCCATCATGTCATCCGGTGAGCTGCTGGAGGTAATCATAAAAGCTTTGGATCGAAATGCTGTCCCCTTGTGTTCCTCTTGATAGCGGATCAGTCTCAACGCCTCGTGGCCGGTCATTTCAGGCATATTCAGGTCCATGCAGATCAAGTTGTAGGGGGTTTCACTATCCATGGCCTCAGTGGCCATTCTGACGGCATCGGCGCCATTTTCAGCACGGTCTACAGAGGCATATTTCTCTAGTGCCATTGCCAGCATTTCACGCGTAAGCATGCAATCATCAACTACAAGTGCTCTCATGGTATCCTCAAGTCGTTTTTTGGGTTGATGGATCAGTGCTACTGGAATTATTGCTACATCTGCTGGCATTTTCTCGTGTGTAGGCTCCATAGGCAGCGTCTGACTCCAGGATGTGGGCAGCCAGCCAATCTGCCAGAAACGAAAAGAGTTCAGCATTTAATGCCGTGTCCACCTTTTGTCGCGCCTGTTGAAGCTCAGCAAGTTTAGCCTTGAACGAATCATGTTGCACCTGGTGTTCTGCACGATTTGGATAATTCTGGTCAGCCATCCAGGCCTCTTCTGCTGAAAAATGATACTGTGTGTAGTCTGACAATTCATCCAGGATTGTTGCCAGACCGTGTGGATGCATGTTGTTCAGAAAGGCATCATACGAGCTGTTCAAGAGCTGCACGAGTTTTTGATGGTGGGCATCAAACTCTTGAATACCAAGCTGGTAGGCCTCAATCCATCTGAATAAGGGGGTGGTCTGCTCCATGGTGTCCTCGCTGGCGTTGGCTATGACTTTTGTACCTCAGAACCGGATTTTTGCAAGAGGAGTTGCTGTTGTCTGAAGGCCTCTTCGATCTCTTCGGCCTTGACGGTCAGGTCTGTCAGGCCAAGGTAGCGCAAGCCTCCCTCAAGGCTGTTCTCGATTATGCTGAACGGTCCGTCACGTCCTTCACGCACATCTTCACTGGTCTGCCCGATGGTCAGACTGACCCCTTCATGCAGACGTTTCTTGCAGTTTACCTTGGTGTTTTGTGCAGGATGGTTCCGTTCTCGCACAGCCTGAATCTTTGCAGTTATCTCTGCCCTGATACGTCCGAACTCCTTTGCATCCATCGGTTTGCCAGGGGCGTTGAATCGGGCAACAAGCTCTTTGAGCTCATTGAAAAGCCGGTTCAGCTCGGTGAGATCCTGATGGCTGACTCCTGCAATAAGTCGTGTCCGCAGGGATGAGATGGTTCCGATAATGCTGGACTCTATGCCGCCCAGGGCCACTGATTCGCCGCCTGCAAGAACCCCTTTGTTCACCTTGATCATCCCGTTGGAGCGTATGAAGCAGTTGCGGGCCTCCGTTTCAACCAGCACATCTCCTTCAGCCTCAACCTGGGCGTCATGGATAAAGTTGGCAATAACGGTACCGCCACAGGTAATGGTTGCCTTGCCTTGCCCATTCAGGCCGCAGAACGAGATGGTACCTCCGGAAGAAATCTCGCATGCACCGATATTTCCCTGCACCTTGATTCCTTTTGAGGCCTGGACCTTGAATCCGTCAAGGATATCACCCTTCACATCGAGATATCCGTTGTAGAGCACATTGCCCACCTTGAAATCAATGTCCCCCTTAATCAGGTAGATATCTTCAACAGATAGTTCCTTGCCCTGCCAGCAGAGCCTGCCATCAGCTTCTGCATAGAGCGAAACGCCATCATCACCCAGCCTGATATTGCGAACCAGTTCAACATCAAGAGCTGTGCCGGGTTGTGCCGGAATGGGCTGACCCCGTACGTTTTTACCGGCAGTGCCTTCGCCCGGCTGAAGGATTGTTCCTACAAGTTGACCCGACTCGACATTCAGAAAACGCTGCACACGGCGCAGATCCATCCGGCCATCACCGGCAGGCTCTGTGGTGTCTTCTTGATTGTTTTCATTGTCCAGTGCATCTCTGACAGCAAACCGGATGGTGCCGTCTGTTCCAGGCACCATGGCAAGACCGGCAGCAATAACGCAGGTAACTGGCGTGCCTTGCGCTGCTGATGCGAGCAATGCTTCAACGCCGTCTTGAATGATTCCCTCCCTGATCTTTGCCTGGGTCATAAAGGTCTGGAATTCCGTAAGGGTAAGGGGGGCGCCGTTGCCTGACGGCGTGTAGGCTGCAGAGCAGGAAAGACCATCTCCTGCAATCGTCAGCACAAGGCTGTAGCCAAGACGCTTAAATTCTATGCGTTCATCTTGTGTCGGCGGCGGTAGCGATTGCGGTGTTGACATAACGGCTCCTATCCCCCGGTTAAGGAGGGTCACAGTAGATCACGAGCTGCTGTGGTTATTTTTTCCCGTTACAGACCTGCGCCAGTCAAACGCATGGCATTGCGCCTGCAACAGCTGGGCGCGGCTGATTGCGAGGCTGTCAATGAGCCACTGGACCTCACCGAATTCTGAGTGCTCAACCTTCTTGACGAGCAAGAGTAACCGGCCAAGTGTGCCTTCATGCTTCAGGAGTGCATTACCAAGCTCTTCAGAGAGATTCAGTTCTTCAACGATACGTTCCATGGTGGTTTCATGGAGTACGTCAAGCAGCGAAAGAATGCCGGTCAGGAACGCAACTTCAGCGGATGCTGCGTTTCTCTGCTGCATTGTGTTCAATCCGGCCAGTTCTTCCATCAGACGTCCGCGAACAGCTGCCATTTCCAGCAAGGGATTATCTGCATCATGGTCGCCATTGCCGACATAGAGTGATAGCTGAATCCAGCGACGCAGCTGCATGATGCCGAGAAGCATGATGGCGTGGCGGATGCTCTTGATTTTATCGCGTGGTCCAACCATGACGGAATTAACCAGCCGAAGCAGCTGGTAGGTTAATGCCGGATTTTCTTGAAAGATTGATTCAATGGTGTCGAGGTCGTTTTCTTCATGGAGCTGTTGCAGGAGTTTCATCAGGGCAATGGCAGAAGTGCCTAAGCGTTTGTGGCTGATAACGGCCGGTCGCTCAAAGAAATATCCTTGAAACAAGTCGAATCCAAGATCCCTGCAGGACTTGAAAACTTCCATGGTCTCAACGCGTTCCGCCAGCAGCTTGGCCGGGTACTGTTTGAGGGCAGCGACAATCTGTGGAAGCTCTGTTGAGTCTGTGGTGAGGAGGTCAATCTTTATGATGTCCACAAGGTTGTAAAACTCGAACAGCCTGGGGTCATACCGATGATCATCAAGCGCGATCTTGAAGCCTAACGCTTTTAAAGCGCAGCAATGCATCAGAGTGGTGTTGTCGAGTTCTATTGTCTCAAGCAGTTCAAGGACTGACAGCTCAACAGGTAAAAGTTCAAGCACTTCTGACTCAAGTATCGACGTTGTGATGTTGATGAAACCATTTTTGCCGCCAAGCAGTTCTTTAAAGCCAAAGGTTGAAAGCATGGTGCTGATAACTGAAGCGGCGGCGTGCCCCTGGTTGTCAAAGAGAGCGCTCTCGTGATCGGCTGCCGCCCTGAACAGCAGCTCAAAGCCAACGAGTTCGCTTTCCCGGTTCAGAATCGGCTGCCGGCCGATGAAATATCGCGCATTCTTTTCCATGGAAAGCCCCGTTACCGCTCTTCTGTCTGTTGATCCCGTGCCGCCGGGATTGCGATGAGAAAGAGAGCGCCGCCGTTACGGTTCTCTACCCGGATCTGTCCTCCAAAATGCTGCTCGATGATGGTCTTTGACATGGTCAGGCCGATGCCGGAACCCTTGTCTTCCGGTTTGGTGGTGAAATGAGGGTCAAAGATCTGATCAATCAGCAGCGGTGAAATACCGCCCCCGTTATCAGCCACGGTAATAACAACCTCGTCATCTTGCCGGGTGATTCCTATGCGGATCGCTGGATCAGGAATCGCGCGTTCTGCAAACACATCGACTGCGTTTCCCACCAGATTAAGCAGCACCTGGGAAAGTTCATTCTGATAGCCCTCAACGTACTGTTCTGAAACGGGATCAAAGCTGACCTGAACGTTACGGCTTTCCAGATGCGCGGCAATCAGCTGTATGGTCCGGTCTGCAGCGGCGTATACGTCAAAAGCGGATTTTTGATGTCCCATTCTGAAAAATGAGCTGAAGTCGGTGATGGTCTGCGAGAGGAACGAGATGAGATCCAGCGATCTGTCAATATCTTTCAGCATGAGCGCGGTATCAGCGCTTTCCTGACGGATATCAAACGCCATGTTCTGCAAGAGCAGGCCCAGCCCATTGAGCGGCTGCTTCAGCTGGTGGGTGATGTTCTGGATCAGTTCCCCCATGACAGCCTGCCGCTGCTGCTGGAACATGAGCTGGTCTTTGGCCTGGATCTGGGAGACAGCTTCCTTGATGCGATGTGCCAGGGTTTCGTTAAATTGGGCCAGCTGCAGGTTTTTTACAGTCAGTTCCTCCTCGGCCTTCTGGCGATCGGCAATCTCCTGCTCAAGTCTGATATTGGTCTCATGGAGTGCCTCTTCAGCACGTTTCTGTTCGGCAATATCCCAGGCCAGGTCTGCCAGGAGGTTCACCGTCCCGACATCATGCAGTGTGTAGTCGGTCTGCTTGTTACCAACGCCAAGAATTGCAACAATCCTTCCGTTGCGCAGCACCGGCACAACCAGTTCGCGTATGACCTCCGCATGCCCCTCCGGCATGCCTTTGCGGTGGGGAAGCGATGCGTAGTCATTGTGGATAACCGGGCAACGTTGCGCGATACAGTCTACCCATACCCCGGCGTGCGAAACCGGATAATGGCTGCCGGCACCTTCAGCCTTGCAGAACTCGGCAGAGGTGCGGGTTGACCAGGCCTGCAGGGTAAGCATCTGCTGGTCACGGTCAAGGAAGTGATAGAAACCGATACAGCTTCCGGTAAGGGTTTCTGCTTCATCCAGTGTCTCGCGCAGGAGTTCTCTCAGTGAGTGCCGGAACGAGAATTCGATCAAGCGCAGCCGTACTGCCAGAATCTGTTCATGTGTCATGGTCTGATCCTCCTGTCAGCAACCAACGGTAACCGGCACCTGAAAAACGAAAGCCCGCCTTCTCATGCGAAAAGGCGGGCAAATGAACTGCACCGTGCAGTACTTGCTTTTACTTCGGTAACCCCTCTTCCCGTTCTGGGCAGGTGGCTTTGCGTCATCCGGTTCCCCGGATTTTGCCTTTTCGGTTTGTAAGCTATGTCTGTTCTGACCAAAACCATATTCTTGCAGGA
>DIUB01000209.1:23339-27446 GCA_002422265.1 Geobacter sp. UBA6169 | reverse complement strand
GCAACTGGTGGAAAACCGGGCGATGAGCTTGATGCCGGTGAGCCGTTGCAGCTGAAGATGCCAAAGGATCGTGAGAGTCTGGTGAGCAGTGCTCAGCTGGACCGGCGCGATCTGCGAGTTTCCGAGCTGGGAAAAGAGCAGGCCGATGCAGCGGTGCTGCAGGCCCGGTCAGGGTTTCTGCCCACAGTCGGCGCCTTTGGTTCCTGGCAGATGAACGACAGCAGTAGTCCTTTTGGCCATGAACACGATGCCTGGGCTGTAGGGATAACACTGCGCTGGAACGTCTTTGACGGGTTTCGCACCTGGCACGGCGATGGACAGGCCAGGGCCAACCGGTCCGCGGCCGGCGAGCAGCTGCAGCAGACCCGTAAAGAGGTAGGCTATCAGGTGCATGAGGCCTGGTTACGACGCCAGGAGGCTGAAAAACGTCTTCAGGTAGCCACAGCGGCCCTGCAGTCAGCTGAAGAGACCGTTCGCCTGCTGTCAAAACGTTTTGATAATGCACTGGCAAGCATGGTTGAGCTGCTGGATGCCCAGAGCGCCCTGAACCAGGCCAGAGCCAATCTGGTGGAGAGCGAGGCCAATCTGTCGCTGGCCACTGGACGGCTGTACCACAGTGCCGGTACCTTTTTGAAGGAGGTTCTGTAATGCGATACACCCACTATGTAGTGGTGCTGCTGGCAGCGGCGCTTACCTTAAGTGGCTGCAGCGACACCAAGGAACATGCAGTCTCGGCTCCAGCTGCTGTCAGTGGCCTGACCCTGGCAGCCATTACCATGCAGGATCTGCCGGAAACCCTTGAAGCAGTCGGCACGGTGCGTGCCCGTACCAGTGCGCTGGTCTCAGCCCGGATACCGGGTACGGTCAGTCTGCTGCAGGCCCGTGAAGGTGATCGGGTCAGGAAGGGACAGCTGCTGGGGCAGCTGGAATCTCACGAAAACGTGGCCCATGCGACCGGTGCCGTGGCTGCCATAGATGAGGCCAAGCGTAGCCTTGAAGAAGCCCAGGCTCGCCAGAAGCTGGCTGATGCCACCTTTGCCCGTTTTAAGGTGCTGTACGACGAACAGGCACTGACCCGCCAGGAGTTTGAAACCCGCCAGACCGAGCGTGATCTTGCCCACCAGGCTGTGTCACGGGCTGAGGCCCGTCTGCGGCAGACCCAGGAAGCAGCCCGGGCTGCCGGAACATTAGCTGATTTTACCAGGATCATTGCCCCGATAACCGGCATCATCGTAGCCAGACAGGCCGATCTGGGGGCGACCGTGTTCCCGGGCCAGCCGCTCTTTACCATTGAGGATGAAGCCGGTTACCAGCTGGAACTGGCCATACCGGAGTCGCACCTGCGGGCGGTCAAGACCGGTACGGTGGTGCAGGTAACCATTGATGCCGTTGGCAGCAGCTTCAGCAGCCGCGTCAGTGAGGTGGTGCCGGCCAGTGATCCGGGCAGCCGGACATTTCTGGCCAAAGTGCCGACGCCGGGTCATGGGGTACGCAGCGGTATGTTCGGCCGGGGCAGCATTGCCCTTGACAGCAGGGTGAAGGGCTTCAGGGTGCCGCGGGCTGCGGTGTTCGAGCGTGGTGCCCTGACGGCTGTCTGGGCTGTGGGTAGCGACGACATCGTCCGGATGCGACTGGTTAAGACCGGTCGGGTAACGGGTGATCAGATTGAGATACTGTCAGGACTGCAAGACGGTGACCGGATAGTAACCGCCGGTCTGGACAAAGCCGTTGACGGAGGCAGACTGCAACAGACTGCAGGAGGCAAGCCATGACAAAACCACTTGTGTATGCGCTGCTGGGGGTAGCAGCCTGGGCAGGCACAGCTGCTGCGGATAATTTCCGCTGCCCAAACGGTTCCATAGTCTCAACCGGTGACAGTCAGTCGATGGTTGCCATGAAGTGCGATCCGCCCACCTACAAGGCAACCCGTATGGAAAGCGAAGCAGGACACCGCGGTGCCACTATTCTGATCAATGTGGAAGAGTGGACCTACAACGAGGGTCCCAACCGTCTGGTCCATATACTCACCTTTCGCAACGGCGTATTGATGTCGGTACAAACCGCAGGCTTTGGCAGGTAAGGACATGAATATGGAACAGCTCGGTTTTGCGGGAAAGGTCGCCCGCGCCTTTATCGACTCGAAACTTACTCCGCTGATTGTGGTGGCCTCACTGCTGTTGGGGCTGTTTGCCATCAAAATGACCCCCCGCGAAGAGGAACCGCAGATCTCGGTGCCGATGGTGGATGTTTACCTGCCATTGGCCGGTTCTTCCCCGCAGGAGGTGCAGGAGCGGGTGGTCAAGCCGTTTGAAGGGAAGTTATGGGAAATATCCGGCGTTGAATACGTCTACTCCATGAGCCGTCCCGGCATGGGAGTGATCACGGTCCGTTACAAGGTCGGTGAAAACATGGAGGAGTCGCTGGTCAAGTTGTACAACAAGGTGATGAGTAACCGCGCCCTGTTGCCGGCTGCAGCAGGCGAGACGCTGGTGGTGGCCAAGTCGATCGATGATGTACCGATTGTTGCCTTGACTCTCTGGTCTGACCGCTATGACCATGCCATGCTGCGCAAGGTGGCCCGCGAGCTGTGTGATGAGCTGAAAAAAAGCGAAAACGTCTCGGAAGGTGATATCAAAGGCGGCGTAAGCCGTCAGCTGCGGGTCACCCTTGACGCGGCACGCCTGGCAGGCTATGGCCTGTCACCGCTCCAGGTGGCCGGTGCCCTGCAGGGAAGCAACCGGGCGCTTCCGTCCGGTGCCTTCAGCGGTGGTAACAGAGAAATGCTGGTGGATACTGGCGCCTTGCTGACCAGCCAGGATGCAGTCCGCCAGGTGGTGGTGGGGGTGCATGGCGGGAAACCGGTCTATCTTGCTGATGTGGCTCAGGTTGCCGATACGGTGCAGGAACCTGAAGATTACGTATTTATGGGGTTGGGGCCTGCTGCCGCATCACGGGGGCTGCAGGGCGAACCGAACCGCGACTATGCAGCGGTCACCGTCTCCATTGCCAAGCGTAAAGGGGCCAATGCCACCTGGGTGGCTGATGACCTGACCAAAAAAGTGGAGTTCCTGAAGGGTAAGCTGATTCCGTCCGAGGTGCAGGTAACCGTTACCCGCAACTATGGTGAAACAGCACGAGAAAAAAATAATGAGCTGCTTTACCACATGTTTCTGGCCGCCATTTCGGTCACGATCCTGATAGCCCTGTTCATGGGCTGGCGTGACGGTGCTGTGGCAGCCATTGCCATTCCGGTTACCCTGGCCCTGACCATGCTGATCTTCTACATGATCGGCTATACCCTCAACCGGATCACCCTGTTTGCCCTGATCTTCTCTATCGGCATCCTGGTGGATGATGCCATTGTGGTGGTGGAGAACATCCATCGCTATTTTACGACTACCGTAATGAAGCCGTTGGAGGCAGCGGTCAAGGCAGTGGATGAGATCGGCAACCCCACCGTGCTGGCCACCTTTGCGGTGATTGCTTCAATCCTGCCAATGGGATTTGTGGGCGGCCTGATGGGACCTTACATGCGGCCAATACCGGTGGGTGCCAGCATGGCCATGCTGCTTTCCATGTTTATCGCCTTCATCGTGACCCCCTATTTTGCCTACCGTCTGATGAAGGGGGCTCACCACGAATCGCAAGATGACCTGAAAGAGTCGCGATTGACCGTTTTTTATCGGCACTGGATGGGCCGACTGCTGCACGATGTCAAGCTGCGCACCGGTTTTCTCGCCCTGGTGGTAGTGTTGCTGCTGCTCTCATGCGGCCTGATCGCCATCAAGGCGGTCACGGTCAAGATGCTGCCGTTTGACAACAAGAATGAACTGCAGGTGATCATTGATGCCCCGGAGGGGACGCCGCTGGAGCAGACAGCCCGCATGACCCGCGAGATGGGTGATGCCTTGCGGACCGTGCCCGAAGTAACCGACTTTCAGAGCTATGTCGGCACCAGTGCGCCGTTCAACTTCAATGGCCTGGTTCGGCATTATTTTCTGCGTAAAGGCTCAAATCTGGCCGACATTCAAGTTAACCTGACCCACAAGACCGAGCGCAAGACGCAGTCCCACGATATTGCCAAGAAGATCAGGCCGCTCTTGACGG
>DIUB01000209.1:0-23328 GCA_002422265.1 Geobacter sp. UBA6169 | reverse complement strand
ATTTTCTCCAAGACCGACGGCGTGGTGGATGTTGACTGGTACCGTGAGTCGGATCAGCCCAAGCTGAACCTGACCGTTGACCGGGAAAAGGCTGCTCTGGCCGGCATTGCAGTAGAGGATGTGGCCAAGTCGTTACGACTGGCCCTGGCAGGCCAGGATGTGGGGCTGCTGCATCTGCCCAAGGAGAAAGAACCGGTCAGTATTAACCTGCGTCTGCCGGAGGGGCAGCGCAGCGGGTTGGCAGCCCTTTCAGCCATCCATCTGCCCGGTCCCCGGGGAAGTGTACCGCTCTCGCAGCTGGTCAGACCCAGCCAGGGCAGTGAAGACAAGACCCTCTATCGCAAAAATCTCAAGAACGTGGTCTATGTGATCGGTGATGTAGCCGGTGTAATAGAAGCGCCGGTCTATGCCATCCTGAAGATGCAGCAGCAGATTGCCGACCTGCCGACACCGGATGGTTCGAAGATTGAGATCCTGGCTTCCCGCCAGCCCTGGTCGGAAGAAAAAATGGGTATGAAGTGGGATGGCGAGTGGCATATCACCTATGAGGTGTTCCGCGATCTGGGGATCGCCTTTGCCGCAGTGATGGTGCTGATCTACATTCTGGTGGTGGCCTGGTTCCGGGATTTTACCACCCCGCTGGTGATCATGGCACCGATCCCCTTGACCCTGATCGGTATCCTGCCGGGCCACGCCCTGTTCGGTGCCTTTTTTACTGCCACCTCCATGATCGGCTTCATTGCCCTGGCCGGTATTATCGTGCGTAATTCGATCATCCTGATTGACTTTGCCGAGATGAAGCGCCGGGAAGGTATGGCGCTTGATGAGGCGATCATCGAGGCCGGCGCGGTCCGGTTCCGACCGATGCTCTTGACCGGAGCCGCAGTTGTCGTGGGCAGCTTTGTGATTGTGTTTGATCCGATCTTTCAGGGGCTGGCCATTGCCCTGATGTGCGGCGAGATTGCCTCAACCACGCTGTCACGGGTTACCATTCCGATCCTGTACTACCTGGTGCAGGGCTGGAAAGAACGTCACCATATCGGGCAGCATGATGCTGCCGAAGAATCAGCACACGTGTAGGAGAAAGCTATGTACATTGAACGGATCGTCAGGATTGTTGCCGGAAGCTTTATCATCATCTCACTGCTTCTGGCCCATTTTCACCACCAGAACTGGCTCTGGTTCACCGGCTTTGTGGGGTTGAACCTGCTTCAGTCGGGCTTTACCCAGTTCTGCCCGCTGTTCACGATACTTGAGAAGATGGGCGTACCCAGATTCCCCAAGGATGCCTGCTGCAAATAGTGCCGAAACTTGTAATGGGCCGCGGATGACGCGGATTAGGCGGATGTTCGCAGATCTTAAGCCATTTGGTTTTTGAATCCGCATAAATCAGCCAGGATCAGATTTTATCCGCGTGCTATTGTTTTTGGGTTTGTTCTGAATGTATTGAGGAGGGGCCGATGAGCTATCGTATCACCATTCTCTGTGAAAACAGCGTGGGTCCCATTTCCGGTACGCTGGGAGAGCATGGCTTCAGCGTCCTGATCGAGTGGCAGGGGGGTGCGTTGCTCTGGGATACCGGGCAGGGATTCACCTTGCTGCATAACGCCCAGCGAATGAACAAGAATCTGCATGAGCTGCAGCTGGTGGCACTGTCTCACGGCCATTATGATCATTCCGGCGGCCTTTTGCCGCTCTTGCGGACCTGTGGTCCCAAGCAGGTTTTTGGTCATTCATCCATCTTTTCTCCGCGCTATCGTCACAAGGATACCGGAGAATCGCTTTCACTGGGTATGCCCTACCCCCGGGAATACCTTGAGGGCCAGGGCGCCCGGTTTGACCTTTCTGATCAGTTCCGCGAGATTGCCCCCCACATCTTTCTGACCGGCCAGGTAACAAGGACCACTGATTTTGAAACCGGCGACAGCGGTCTCTATCTTGACCGCTGTGGCTGCAGTCATGATCCGTTTGACGACGATCAGTCTCTGGTGATCAGCACGGCTCGGGGGCTGGTGGTGCTGCTGGGCTGCTGTCATGCCGGCCTGATCAATACCCTTGAGCATGTTGCCGCAAGAACCGGTCGTCGCGACATCCATGCCGTGGTCGGGGGGACCCACCTTGGTTTCTGTTCATCACAGCAGCTTGACCAGACCGTGGCCGAGCTGCGCCACTGGCAGATTAGCAGGCTGGCTGTCAGCCACTGCACCGGATTTACTGCAGCTGCACGCCTGAAACAGGAGTTTCCGGCTGCCTTTCAGCCGGCGCAGGTCGGCTACAGCCTGGAACTGCCCAAGCCGTAATATTTCGCATCAAAAATTTGTTCTCCCCTTTTGTTTTAGCGGTTCTTATGCTAGATAAGTGACAGTAAATTTTTTTGCTTGTGGCACTACTCTATTTCTATTTCCGAAACGGGAGGCGGCAGACATGGGTTACGATGTGAAAAATGAGCAACTAAAGGCGTGGGTGGCAGAGGTGGCTGCGATGTGTGAGCCTGCAGACATCCACTGGTGTGACGGCTCTCAAGAGGAATATGACCGGCTCTGCGGCCAGATGGTTGAAAGCGGCACCTTCCGGAAGCTGAATCCAGAAAAACGTCCCAACAGTTATCTGGCGTTTTCTGATCCTATCGACGTGGCGCGGGTTGAAGATCGTACCTTTATCTGCTCCCTCTCCAAACAGGATGCCGGTCCAACCAATAACTGGGTCAACCCGAAGGAGATGAAGGAAAAGCTGAAAGGGCTGTTCAAGGGGTGCATGCAGGGGCGCACCATGTACGTGATCCCCTTCAGCATGGGGCCTCTGGGCTCCAATATCGCCAAGATCGGCATCGAAATCACCGACTCTCCTTACGTTGTCGTCAATATGAAGATCATGACCCGCATGGGCAAGCAGGTGCTTGATGTGTTGGGCAATGGCGAGTTTATCCCCTGCCTGCACACGGTTGGCATGCCGTTGGCCCCAGGGCAGCAGGATGTTGCCTGGCCCTGCAATAAAGAGAAATATATTGTCCATTTCCCTGAAGAGCGGGCCATCTGGTCATTTGGTTCCGGCTACGGCGGGAATGCCCTCTTGGGCAAGAAATGTCTGGCACTGCGGATTGCCTCAAAAATCGGCAAGGATGAAGGTTGGTTGGCTGAACACATGCTGATTCTGGGGGTTGAATCACCGGCCGGTGAAAAATCTTACGTTGGCGCAGCCTTCCCCAGCGCCTGCGGCAAGACCAATTTTGCCATGCTGATCCCGCCCAAGCCGTTTCAGGAGAAGGGCTGGAAGGTAACGACCATTGGTGACGACATCGCCTGGATCAAGCCGGGTGCCGATGGTCAGGTCTATGCGATCAACCCTGAATTCGGCTATTTCGGTGTGGCGCCGGGCACCAATTACAAAACCAATCCCAATGCCATGATCTCTTGTGAAAAGAACTCGATCTTCACCAATGTTGCCTTGACCGAAGATGGTGATGTCTGGTGGGAGGGTATGGACGGCGAACTACCAGCGAAGTTGACCGACTGGCAGGGAAACCCCTGGACACCTGATTGCGGTCGGCCGGCAGCCCATCCCAATGCCCGTTTTACGGCACCTGCCTCCCAGTGCCCCTGCATTGATTCTGAATGGGAAAATCCCAAAGGGGTGCCGATCAGCGCCTTTATCTTCGGCGGTCGCCGTAAGGATACTGTGCCGCTGGTCTACCAGGCCTTCAACTGGAACTTCGGTGTCTATATGGCCTCTACACTGGGATCAGAGACCACTGCCGCTGCAGTGGGCGCCACCGGCAATGTACGCCGTGACCCGTTTGCCATGTTGCCGTTCTGTGGCTATCACATGGGAGATTACTTCTCCCACTGGCTGCAGTTTGGCCGTAACATTCCCAAGCCGCCTCGTATTTTCAGCGTCAACTGGTTCCTGAAAGATGCGGACGGCAAGTTTGCCTGGCCCGGCTATGGAGAAAACATGCGGGTGCTGAAGTGGATCATTGATCGGGTGCAGGGTCATGCAGGCGCGGTTGAATCACCGCTGGGCTGGATGCCCCGCTATCAGGATATGGAGTGGGAAGGGCTTGAAATGACCCGCGAGAAATTCCACGATCTGATGTCGGTCGATCGGGGTGTCTGGCAGAACGAGGTGTTGTCCCACGAAGAGCTGTTTATCAAGATGTATGACAAGCTGCCCAAGGAGTTCCTGCATATCCGCGAATTGATCCTCTCTTCGCTCTGGCGTTCGCCTGAGCACTGGGAGCAGATCGGTGATGTGCATCCCGAGGGTTGGAACGAGTAAACCTTGCAGAGTAGTGGTATATGGTTGTAAGCGTAAGCAGCAAAGGGCTGATCCGAAAACCGGGTCAGCCCTTTGTGTGATTCAGTCGTCAACCTCAAGTTCAACCACGCGTAATTCATCTCCCTTGAGCAGTGTCAGCGCATAACTGCCGCACTGTCTGCATGGGTCGTATAATCGGGCCAGCGGCTGTTCTGTACTGCAGTCGAGACAGCGCCCCAGTCCCTGCACCTGTCTGATTTCAAGCCGGGCTTCAGCCGCAAGGGTGTCAACTGTGCAGGCGCTGAAACAGAAGGCAACCGCCTCAGGCACCACGCCGGAAAGGTCGCCGATCTCAACCACCACCTGTCTGACTGCTCTCCCAGCGGTATGCTGCAGGCAGATGTCAACAATTCCCTGGGTAATGGCCATTTCGTGCATGGTGTGTCCCTTTCACAGCAATAAGCAGACAAAAAAAGGCCTGCGGAAAATCCGCAGGCCTTTTTTCGACGTCTGATGCTGAATGATTACTTCTTGTCAGCAGCCGGAGCAGCAGCAGGTGCGGCAGCCGGAGCAGCAGCAGGTGCAGCCTGAGCGGAAGAAACCGGCTTTTGTGCTTCAGGAGCCTTGGGGGCTTCGGTAGCAGGAGCCGGAGCAGGAGCGGGCTCTTGCTTCTTGCAGCCAGCGGCAACGCCAAGGGCCAGTGTAAGTACCAGGGACAGGGAGAGCAGCTTTTTCATGTGTGTTCACCTCATGGGTTTAGTTGACCCTGCAATGCAGGGTAATATCAGCAACAACCGGGAACTATACTCGCTATAGAATCTATGTCAATAAAAAAATTAACGACCATGATGAAATTTACCGGTCCGCTCCTTGTGGGCCGGAGTTGGCGCATTGTGGCAGCTAAAGCAACGTGGATCGTCATTTTTTCGCAGCTCAAGGGCAGAACCGGGCTGGTCCTGACGAATCGGTGTATTCTGCTGCGGACTCTGGAAGGCCAGCTGTCCGGTGCTGCTTGATAGCGTGGCAGTCCGGTAGCCAACGGTCCAGTTGGCAGCGATCTCAACCGTATGGCACTGATCACAGCCTCCGGGGGGCGGGATGGTCTTCCAGGCGGTGAACATGCTGCAGCCGGGGACGGCGATGAGAAGCAGTAGTGCTGCAGGCAGAAACTGTTTCATGACAATCTCCTTTGGTCGGTACTGTAGCACGTGGCAGAAATCGGGACAAGCTGCTTTCAAAGTCGGCTGACAACCCGCTTAACCGTAGCGGTAGTGGCTTGTGCAAGCTCCTCAATGCTGCAGTCCTTCAGCTGAGCCAGAGCAGTCGCGCTATCCAGTAGCCAGGCCGGGCGGTTTGCGGTTCGGCCTCTGCCAAATGGTGTCAGATCAGGGGCGTCGGTCTCCAGCACCAGCTGTTCCAGCGGAAGCTCCCTGCAGACCCGGTGGAGGCGGATTGCAGAAGGACGGGTAACGATACCCGAAACCGACAGCACAAGATTGAGCCGCAGGCAGTCCCGGGCCGACTCGCAGGAGCCGGAGAAGGCGTGCATGATGCCGCCCGCTGCTGCCAATCCCTCTTCACGTATGATGGCAATGGTCCGGCCAATGGCGCGACGGCAGTGGATCAGAACCGGCAGACCAAGGCTGCGTGCAATCCGCAGCTGGGCACGAAAAAGCTGCTCCTGCAACGGGTGGTTGTCGCAGCTGCCGTCAAGGCCGATCTCGCCAATGGCAACCCCTTCGGCAGCAATCCGTTCAAGCCGGATAAGGCAGTCAGTTGTGGCCGTGGCCGCGTGCAGCGGGTGGATGCCGAAGGCAGGACGCACTCCGGGCGTGGTCCGGGTCAACAGTGATAGCTGGTCCCAATCATCAGGGTGCAGGGACGGAACGATCCAGCGTTCTATCCCCTCGGCACGGGCTTCAGCCAGAAGCTCGTCAAGGCAGCTGTTCAGAGGCGGCAGGTTCAGATGACAATGGGTGTCAACCAGCATGCCCGTTCACCTACAAAAACCAGCGGATCGGTTGCAGCAGCAGCTCAAGCAGCTTGAGGCCAAGCCCTCGTCGGTCGTGATCGGCAAGGGAGATCCGTCGTGACGTGGCAAAATCATGCTCAAACAGTTGGCTGATCTGCGTGGCAAAGCTGTGGCTGAGGATCACCGCGTTTACCTCGAAATTCCGATGAAAGCTGCGCTGATCAAGGTTGGCCGAGCCGATGATCGTCCGTTCACGGTCAATCAGCATCAATTTGGCATGCAGCAGCTGCCGTTCTAGCTCATAGATCTCGATACCGGCCTTGAGCAGCGGCTCATAGTAGCTGCGGCTGACCACCTGTACCAGCGGCACATCATTGCGGGCAGGCAGCAGCAGCTTGATCCTGACACCGCGACGGGCAGCGCGCAGCAAAGAACGCAGGATACGCGGACCGGGAACAAAGTAGGGGTTGGCAATCAGCAGCTCCTGCGAGGCTGAGGCCATGGCAACCCGGAAGGCGTTGCGGATGGCAGAGCGGCGCTGGTGCGGGCCGCCACTGATCAGGGTGACACGGGTGACATCTCCCGCGTCTGTATCCGGTGATGCGGTCATGCACTCAGGCAGCGGGGGACGCTTTCCCTGCTCAAAGGCCCAGATATCGCAGAACAGAGCCAGCAGTGCCGGCACGGCGGCCCCCCCCAGGCTGAAGCCGACATCACGGAAGCGGGAAGGCTCGTCAGTCAACCCGGCGTATGCATCACCGATGTTCATGCCTCCCAGAAAGGCGATCCGACCATCGATCAGTGCCATTTTGCGATGATCGCGCCGGTCGAACCAGTGGATGCCGCGTCTGAAAGAGAGCGGGTTAAATGGCAGACAGGTTATGCCCGCATCCCGCAGGCGCTGGAAGTAACTGTCCGGGGTCTGATGGCAGCCGATGGCATCATAGAGCAGGTAGACCGTCACGCCGCGTCCGGCAGCCGCAACCAGCAGGTCGGCAAAGCGGGTTCCGGTCAAGTCCGGCCTGATACGATAATACTCCAGACAGAGTAGGCATTGTGCCGTGGCCAGCTCGTGGAACAACGCTTCAAAAAAACGGGGACCGTCCGGCAGGAGCGTCACCTGCCCCGCATCAACGCTGACAGGCGGGGCATCAGCTCCATAGAGCTGCAGGTAGCGTAACAGGCGGGAGCGCCGATCACGTGGACGCTGTGGTCGCATCTGTTACGGTTTTACCGTATCCCCGGTAGCAGGCTCCGGGGCCGGTTGTTGACCTGGTACACCAGCTGCAGGCGCAACAGGATCGGTTGTTCGCGTGTCAACGGCTTCCTCCTGCACGGCTGATGACAACGGTTGCATGATCGCTTCTTTCTCAACGGCCGTGTCGATCTTGCGCTGCAGTCCGGCGATGTTGGGGGCTGTTGCCAGGGCTGCCTGCAGCTCATCAGCACTGATCACCCCCCTGGCACGCATTCGGCGCAGGATCATGTCAGACCGTTTCAGTACCTTACCCAGATTGCGGTAGGGGTTGTAGGCCACCCGGGGACCAGGGAGCATGGCAGCCAGAAAAGCTGATTCGCGGGGGGTAAGCGCTGCGGCAGATTTGCCGAAGTAATAGCGGGAACCGTGGCCGATGCCATAGACCATCGGTCCCAGCTCCACCACATTCAGATACAGCTCCAGGATACGTCCCTTGGTCAGCTCCTGCTCCATCCGCCAGGCCAGGTAAACCTCCTTAAGTTTGCGGGTAATGGTCTTCTCCCGCGAGAGAAAGATATTCTTGGCCACCTGCTGGGTAATGGTGGAGGCCCCTCGGGCAAGGCTCTTTTTTTCAAGATCGTGTTTGATTGCCTGTTTGATCGCCTTGACATCGATTCCGTCATGTTTGTAGAAATTGTCGTCCTCGGCCAGAATCACCGCCCACTTCATTTCGGGCGGAATCCGGCCTGACGGGGTCCAGTAGCGGTTCTTGGGTCCCAGCAGATAGGAGTGTTCCTTACCCTGCCAGTCACGCACCTGGATGGACAGGTTCAGTTTTTTGTCGGCCAGGCTTGCAACCGGCGGCAGCAGAACCAGTGAAATACCGATATACGTAAAATACAGCAGCACCAGCAGCAAACCGCCCAGCACCAGTTTTTTCACCGTTCCCTCCGTATGCAGCATGTTGCAGCCCTGATAGAGCAGAATCCGGCCTGACCGCAAACCTGCGAAAGGAAAGGCCGGCAGAACCGGCCTTTCCTGACGGCACCTGCGGTGTCAAGCGTGGTTCTCAGTGATTACCCAGCAGATAGCTGCAGATCGTCCGGGCGGTCACTTCTGTGCTGTTGCGGTCATTGTTGAAGACCAGATGATAGAAATTCAGATCGTAGGGGTCACGATCAAGAAAATCACGGATAAAGGCATCCCGCTCCTTCTGCCGCCGCTCAACCAGGTCACGCGCCTCTGCGATGCCGATCCCCATACGTTTTGCAATAGAGGCCTCTTTGAAGGCTGGCGAGGCGTACATCCTGAAGTGGTAGCAGTTCTTCATCCGGTTGGTGATGATCGGCGCCCCGCGTCCCACCAGAATCACGTTACCCTGTTCGGCCAGGGCAATGATATGACGGCAGAGCAGCCGATAATAATCGCGGTCGCTCTTCCAGCGGCTGGAGAAGGTGGAGAGGAACTCATCCAGAAAGCGGTTCTTGTCGCCCAGATTATGCAGCACCTGTTCCGAGAGGTTGTGGTTTCTGGTCACTTCCTCCAGCAGCGCCTTGTCCATCAGGGACCAGCTTTCCTTGGTCTGCTTTTCCAGCTCATGCCTGAGCATCTCTGCTACCGGGTAGGCCTCGCAGCCGAATTCGCGCGAGAGGGTGATGGTGGGTTTGGCCGGCTTTTCCTGGGGTTTGAAGTTGCTCTGTCGGCGTGTCACTTCCAGCAGGGCGCTTAAACGGCTTTCAATGGCAGGGATCAATCGGGATTCTGGCATGGTCGTCACCTCCGAACAAGATGGCTGACCGTCAGCAGCTGTAACGGTCGTCTGTTGGTAAGCGTACCACGAATTGACGGAACTGCAAGGGGAGTTGACAGTAACCGGTCAGGCGGGGTATCTGAGTGCAGACCAAGAACAAGGAGAAACCGCCTATGGTAACCCATATCGTATTTTTCAAGCTGGCTGAGCAGACCCCGGAAAAGATCGCTGCCGTGCGGGACAAACTGCTGTCTATGGAGGGGAAGATTGCGGAGCTGCGCCACCTGGAGGCCGGTATCGACGTGATCCGCTCCGAGCGTTCCTACGATGTGGCCCTGCTCACGACATTTGATACGCTTGCTGATTTGCAGGCCTACCAGGTGCATCCGTACCATGCCGGTGAGGTGGTGCCGTTTATGAAGGCCAACTGTTCATCCATTGTAGCGGTAGATTACGAGCAGTAGTCGAGCAGCACCGGCAGCCGTTCGGTCAGCCGGATCTCCTCCGGCTGCACCGAAGCACGATAGGCCAGCGCCTCCACGCCGTTTGCCATCGCCTCCCGCAGCAGCCTGCCGTAGGCCGGATCAATCGCATCGGCCGGAGCTACCGCCCTGCCGTCACCCCGCTGCACGGTAAACAGGATCACCCCCCGGTGGCCGTTTTGTACCACCTCCCGCAGCTCCCGCAGGTGCTTCTGCCCCCGTTCGGTCACTGCATCAGGGAACAGGGCCAATCCCTGTTCCACCAGGGTCACGTTCTTAACCTCCAGATAGCAGCGTCCCTGCTCCCCCTCCAGCAGGATATCGATCCGGCTGCGTTCACTGCCGTAGGCTACTTCCCGACGCAGACGCGCATACCCCTGCAGCTCCGTGATGGTGCCGTTCAGGATCGCCTCTTCAGCCAGGCGGTTGGGCAGCATGGTATTGAGTCCGATCCAGTGATCGTCTACCTGTACCAGCTCCCAGGTGTGGGCCAGCTTGCGGGCCGGGTTGTCGCTTCGGGAGAGCATGACCGGGCTGCCGGGCCGGTTACAGCCCAGCATACTGCCGGAATTGGGGCAGTGGGCCGTGACCACAGAGCCGTCTTCCAGCTCAATATCAGCCAGAAAGCGCTTATAGCGCTTGATCAGCTTGCCGTGGATCAGCGGGGGAAGCTTCATGCNNTCGTAGGCGGTGCCGTGGTCCACCGAGGTGCGGATGATCGGCAGCCCCAGCGTGATGTTGATAGCGTCGTCAAAGTGTACCAGCTTGAGCGGTATCAACCCCTGATCGTGGTACATGGCCACCACTGCATCATAGGGGGGCGGGTTCTGCACGGCAAAGTGGAAGAAGGTGTCGGCAGAGAACGGCCCGGCAACATCAAGCCCTTCTGCCCTGGCTGCTGTAATGGCCGGGATAATGGCAGTTGCCTCTTCTGTGCCGAACATGCCGCCTTCACCGCAATGGGGATTAAGAGCCAGCACCGCAATGCGGGGTGAGCGGCTGTTGCAGAGCGGCGTCACCCCGGCAGCGGTCACCCGGATTGTTTTCAGTACCTGAGCAGCAGTGATCAGGCGAGGCACCTCGGTGATGGCCTCATGGATGGTCACCAGTGCCACCCGCAGGAGATCACCGGCCAGCATCATCACAAAATCGTCACAGCGGCATAGTTCCGCCAGCAACTCGGTATGACCGGGGTAGTGGTGCCCGGCCCGATACATCGCCTCCTTGCTGATCGGCGCTGTGGCCATGGCCGCTGTTTCACCGGCCAGACACAACTCCGCAGCACGGCGGATGGAACAATACATCGCATCACCGGCCAGGTCGGTCGGCTTGCCGTAGATGATATCGTCATCATCCAGCGCGGAGCATGCCAGCACGGGAATAATGTGGTCCGGTAATCCGGCAGCCTCGGCAGGGGCGCTAACAGCAACAAGCTCCTGTCTGCTGTTGCAGATGGCCAGGGCCCTCTGCAGAGCCCGTCGGTCCCCCAGCACCAGCGGATTGCAGCAGCTGCGGATCAGCGGATCAGCCAGGGCCGCAACAATGATCTCAGGGCCAATACCGGACGGATCCCCCATGGTTATGGCAAGCAATGGTTTTGACATGAAACGTTTTGTAGCATACATCCGCCGCTAAAAGAAATAGTGCCAGAGGTAATCCAGCCGGCCGCGCATGATCATCCGTCTGCCGGACCAGGCCATGATCTGTTTGACCAGCGCCCGCTGCTCAACGGCATAACAGTGAATCCGGCAATGCTTGCAGCTGGGCTTTTCTGTCTCAAGCGGGCAGTTGATCCGTTTGGTCACGGCATAGTTCATAAAGGCGGCACAGGTTGCACAGAGCTGCACGGGCCGGATACTTCCGGGCAGCGGAAATGCCGTACGCCCCTGATGCCGGTGCCCGCTGCACCAGACCTGGGTAAAGCGGGCAAGCAGTTTGATATCCTTGGCCTGTTGTGTGGTAAGAGAAAGTCCCATGATCCTATCCTGCCGCAGATGGTGCATCTGTTCACATGACCGGGGTCAAAAAAGATCAAAACAGTGGTTGCAATCCAACGTTTGAGTTCTCTGAGTAACATGCTAGAGTAGGCATCAGTCAAGCAGCTTCACAGGGGTATCTATGGGTATGGTGGCAGTGGACAATCTTGAGGTCGGTATGGTACTGGCCTCGCCGGTACAGGATCGCAACGGCCGGATGTTGCTGGGGGACGGGGCCGAGCTGACCCAGAAGCATCTGGTGGTGCTGCGTACCTGGGGCATCACTGAGGTGGATATTGCCGGTATTGATCAGGCTGAGGCCGTAAGCCCCCTGCCGGATGAGGTTGATCCTGATGCCGTTATGGCAGCCGAGCAATCGCTGCTGCCGCTCTTCAAACATGCCGGTACGGACCACCCGGCCCTCAAAGAACTGTTGCGGCTGGCAGCCATCAGGAAGGTGCAGCATGGCCTTTGCTGACGCCCCTACCTATACGGTTTCCTGGCTGATCGACCGCACCACCACGGTCTACTCGCTGCCGCTCTTTTACGAGCGGCTCAACGAGGCGATCAACCATCCCCGCACCTCCATTGATGATATTGCCCGGATCATCACCGAAGACCAGGGCCTGACCGCCCGTCTGCTGCGGCTGGCCAACAGCCCGATGTTCGGCTATTTTGGCCGGGTTGATTCCATCAGCCGGGCAGTCACCATCATCGGCACGCAGCAGCTGCGTGATCTGGCCCTGGCTGCCTCGGTCATGGGGATCTTCAAGGGGATCCCGGAGGAACTGCTCAGCATGGCCGGCTTCTGGCGGCATTCCATTGCCTGCGGTATCATTGCCCGGGCCCTGGCCACCTGGCGCCGGGAGGTCAATGTTGAACGGTTCTTTGTGGCCGGTATGCTGCATGATATCGGTCAGCTGATCATCGCCACCATCCTGGGTGATCTGGTGCGGAAGATGCTTGAAGAGACCAGATCTGAAGGATTGCTCTATTTTGATGTTGAACTGAAGCAACTTGGTTTTGACCATGCCGAGGCCGGCGGGGCCCTGCTGAAGGAGTGGAAGATTCCGGCCAACATTGCCGAACCGGTGGCTTACCACCATCGGCCAGGCCGTGCAGAGCAGTTTCCGCTGGAGAGTTCACTGATCCATCTGGCCGACCTGATCTGTCAGGCCATGCAGCTGGGTCAGGGATGTGAATGCCATGTTCCTCCTCTTGATCCCCAATCGTGGGACCGGCTGGGGATGTCGCCCCATCAGCTGGGCATGGTTCTGAAACAGGTAGAGCCGCAGCTTGAAGAAACCTTTGCCATACTTTCGGATACGCCATGACCGCTCACCACACCGCCATACCGGATCCCGTCTTTCTGCAGGAACGGATCAGCTACCTTGAAGAGGCCAACCGCCGCTATATCGCCATCCTGGAGATGCTGGCCTCAAGCGGAGATTTTCAGGCAGACCTGGTCCGGGCCGAGGGGTTGCAGGAAATCTTTTCTGCCACCCTGACCCAGGTCCGCCGCCTGATTCCGTTTTCGCTGACCGGTATACTGGAAGCGCTCGACGATGCCAGCTTTGAGCTGCGCTCCTGCGACAGCGGCGGGGGCTGTGCAGAGCTGCAGCTGCTGACCGATGACGCCATTATGGACGGCACCTTTGCCTGGGCCTTGAACCGTAACCAGGCCGTGATGGTCCCGGCCAGGAGTGGTGGTACCCTGCTGCTGCAGACCATTACCACCCGGGCACGTATTCTGGGCATGTTTGCCGGACTGGTACCTGACAACTCTGCCACCGTTGATGCCCCGACGCTCAACGCGCTCTCGATCCTGCTCAACGCCGCTGCCTATGCCATTGAGAGCACCACCCTGCGTGGTCTCTTGAAGGAACATATGGCCACCCTGGAGCAGCGGGTAGAGGAACGTACCCGTGAGCTGGCCATAGCCCGTGAGCGGGCAGAGGCGGCCAGCACTGCCAAAAGCGAGTTCCTGGCCAACATGAGCCACGAGATCCGCACACCGATGAACGGGGTGATCGGCATGACCGAACTGTTACTGGAAGGAGGCTTTTCACCGGAACAACAGCGGCGCCACCTGCTGGCAATCCGTGATTCTGCCGATAACCTGATGGTGATCATCAATGATATCCTTGATTTTTCAAAGATTGAGGCCGGCAAGCTGCAGCTGACGCCGGAGCCGTTCCTGCTGCGCAAAAGCCTGGAACAGGGCCTCTATCCTTTGCAGTTGCGGGCAGCACAGAAAGGGCTGCAGCTGCAGCTGGATGTTGCGCCTGACCTGTCTGAGCGCCTGATGGGCGACCTGACCAAGCTGCGGCAGATTTTGACCAATCTGGTGGGCAATGCCATCAAGTTCAGTGACAAAGGGGTTATAACCGTCTCGGCTGTGTTGGAGCGTCAGCTTGAAAACTCATGGCTGCTGCGCTTCTGTGTGGCTGATCAGGGGATCGGTATCTCGCCTGCAGCTCAGGCTCGTGTATTTGATACCTTTGAACAGGCCGACCAGACCACCACCAAAAAATACGGCGGCACCGGGCTTGGGCTGGCCATCTGCCGCAAGCTGGTGGCCTTGATGGGGGGCGAGATCTGGATTGAGAGTGAGCTGGGCCAGGGCAGCCGGTTCTTTTTTACGCTCCAGCTGGCACCTGCTCCGGCCGATGCCGTTATCGATGGTCCTGAACTGCCGACCCGCCAAGCTGTTGCACATCCCAAGGGACTGCGGATTCTGCTGGCAGATGATGTCGAGGTCAACCGGGAACTGGTCAAGGCGATCCTGGAGCGCGATGAGCATACCATTGTCGAGGCTGACAATGGACGTGAGGCCGTAAACGCATTCATCAGCGGCAATTTTGACCTGGTGCTGATGGATGTGCAGATGCCGGAAATGGACGGTCTGCAGGCGGTAGCTGCCATTCGCCGCCATGAGCAGGAACAGCAGCGTGGACGCACGCCGGTCATCGCCATGACCGCCTATGCCGGAGCCGGTGATCGTGAAAAATGCCTTGCGGCCGGCATGGATGACTACCTGACCAAACCGGTCAAGCCAACACAAGTACTGGAGATGCTCCAACGCCATAGCGGAGTCCCGGTTGCCATTGCCGAACAGGTCCCTGTTGTGATACAGCCTGCTGAAACCCCGGCCCTGTTTGCCCGGGATGAACTGCTGGAACGGCTGGGAGGGGCAGAGGCATTGCTGCCCCGCTTCCTGGGGCTTTTTTTCAAGGGAGTCTCTCCCCATCTTGAAGGGCTGGAGGCTGCCATTGCCTCAGGCGAGCCGGACAAGATACGGATGGCCGCCCATGCCATCAAAGGCTCCTCAGCCAACATTGGCGCCATGCAGTTGCGCGAAACTGCCGCCGAAATAGAGGCCGCTGCCAAGGCCGGCGATATCAGCGCTGCCCCGGAGAGGTACGAAATACTGAGACAGCAGTTAGAGGCGTTTAAGGCGGCAACGGCAGGCTATGTTTGATCCTGAGTGGTGGTTTGGCTGATTCAAGCCACCAGGATCAGATCTGAGTGTCACTTTAAAAAGAAGCGAGCCCAGGGAATTCAGACTTTTGAAAGCAATCCACGCTGTTTTAGGGCGCTCGGTTTGAAGCGAGCTTGCACAAAGAAGGTTCATATAGTGCTGCTGAGGTGTTTGTCGGGTTGATAGTGCATCAGTATGCGTTTTGGTAGTATTTAACATTCATCCTGATACTGCCGAAAAGTATACTGCACCCTGAAGAAAGGAGGCCTGGACATGAGTCAATTCTTCGATCAAAGCTCAGATGCCATTTTTGCTGGGGCTCTAGCTGCCCAGTCACAGCGGACAAATCTGGCAAACTATGCAATTCAGCAGGCTGCCCGCCACCTGCAGAATGACAACCAGGACGCAGCCCTGAAGGAGTTCAGGAAGGCATTGGCCTTTGACAGCGAAAACTACACAGCCCACAAATACATCGGCAACATCTACCTCTCTCAGGGCAAGACCAAGGAGGCCATCAAGGAGTTCAAGGAGAATGTGCGGCTGCAGCCACTCTCGGTCAATGCCCTTGTTGATTTGGGTAACGCATATGTACAGGATAAAAGCTATGGTGAGGCAGAGAAAAACTTCAAAAGCGCGGCCCGGATGGATCCGCTGAACCCGGTGCCTGACTACACCCTCGGTCATGTCTATCTGAAAACCGACCGGATGAGCGAGGCAGAGGCTCAGTTCAAGAAAGTCCAAAAGATTTCTCCCCGTGACGGCAACGTCTACTACAGTCTGGGCATGCTCTACAACAAGCAGGGACGGCACGAAGAGGCCGTCAAAAATCTGGAAACTGCATTACGCTATAAACCCAAGTTCCCGGCCGCCAATTATGAGCTGGGTATAGCCTACAATGCCATTGGCGAAAAAGACAAGGCGCAGTCCCAGTTGAGCATCCTGAACAGCTCAGACTACAATCTTGCCAAAGATCTCAAATTTGCGATCAGCAAGCCCAAGATTGTCTCAATGGATACTTCAAAAAGTGGCGGATTTACCGAGTTGCTGAGGGCTGGTACGCCGCTCTGGTCCCTGGATCCGGCCTTGATGGCACCGGACAGCTCCAAAGAGTTTTCCATAGCTTTTACATTCTCTGAAAAAATGGATATTGCCTCGGTCACCAATCCGATCAATTGGTCCATCACCCGAGCCAAGGGGGGAGAGGCCGGTTACTACAACAACACTATGCCGGTCGGCTCGCAAGAGGTCTCAATTCCTAAATTCCCCCTGTCGGTTACCTACAACGACTTGACTCAGGAGGCCACCATCAAGTTCCGTCTGAACCAGAATGCCGATGGGACTGCGACGATAGACCCAGCCCATCTGGTGTTTTCATTCAAGGGGAAAGATGCATCAGGACGCAGCATGGACAGCGCCGCCGACGAGATAAACGGTTACGCACTGAAAGCTTTTTAACTGACCACCGGTATCCGTGAGAAAATTTGATTCAAAAGGAGCATGATGTGACAACCAACTTGCTGATGGAATCTGCAGCACACGACGAAAGAGCGGTCTACGACCGCCTTTCAGCCTCACTGCAGTCGCTTGGCAACGATATGGCCATACTGCGGGTCAAGGAGTTTCTGGCAACCTTTCCCTCTTTTGCCCTGGCCCATAATGATCTGGCAGTGCTGTACCACCAGTCAGGCAACCCCACCCTGGCCCTGGCCCATCACGAAAAGGCCTCACGGCTACAACCGGATAACATCCTATTCCGAAAGAATCTGGCAGATTTTTATGCAGTTGAGCTTGGTTGGATTGAGGATGCGGTGGATATCTATCTTGAGGTGGTCAGGCGCAATCCCCGGGATACTGAGGCGCTGATTGCTCTGGGGCAGCTGGGCTCGGCCTTGGCAGGCAACAGCACCCTTACAGCCCCACCCTTGCGACCGCAGCTTGACACAGCGCCTGACGCTGAAACAGCGCCAGTGGTATCAACTCTGCAAACGACTGTCCTTCCGATCAAAACAGATCAGGAGCTTTACCAGCAGGCACAGGAATCACTGCGGGCCGAAAGGCTGTCAGAAGCAGTTGCTCTGCTGCAAAAACTGTCTGAGCGCAATCCCGATAACGCGCTCTATCACAACGATCTTGGTGTCGCCCGCTATCAGGCTGGTGATATTGCCGGCGCCCAGGCCAGCTACGAACAGGCAGCGGCTCTTGAACCAGGCAACAGCCTCTATGTTCGTAACCTGGCAGATCTTTACTTTGTTGAGTTGCGTCGTGCCGATGAAGCTATCCGTTTGTACCTTGAACTGCATCGCAAGAATCCGCGCGACGTCGAGACATTGATCAGTCTGGGGCATATCGCAGCAGCTGTCGAACGCATCGACGAAGCGAAGTCTTTTTATCGTCGGGCCTTGGAGATAGAACCCTGGAATCAGGAGGCCCGCCAGGCTCTTGCCGGTCAACCGCAGAAAGTGTTTCAGCCTCCGCCAGAGACGGTTACGACAGCACCGCAACCGGTCAGATCACCGGAGCAGTTACTGGGCGACGCCCGTAACCTTTTGGAGCAGGGACAGGCTGAAGAAGCTCGGCGGTTGCTGGAACAGGCAGTTGCCGACAATCCCCGCTTTGCCATTGCACATAATGACCTTGGTGTTGTCGCCTGCCAGCTGGGTGATTTGGGTGCGGCCCAGGTTGCTTATGAACAAGCCGTCAGGTTGGCACCGGAAAATCTATCTTTCGCCATGAATCTGGCCGATCTGTACTTTGTAGCGGTAGGCCGACCTGATGATGCTATTCATATTTACCTTGAGCTTTTTCGGAAATATCCCCGTAATATTGAGGTGCTTACTGCCTTGGGACGAATCTGTCAGGCCGTAGGTCGGCCTGACGAGGCTAAAACGTTCTATCTCCGTGCGCTTGAGATCGAACCATGGAACAACGAAGTGCGAGAGGCGTTGCAGGGGCTTTAGGGGGGAGCAGTTGTGATGACATCTGTTGACATGAGCAATGAAATTTTACTTTTTAATTGTCAGGAATTAAATTTTGAAACGATCAAGCCAGGCAACAATAACAAAAACCAATGAAGATCGAACACGCCAAGACCAGAACTCTGAAGCGTCTGTCACGCTGGATTCTATACGTAATTTACTGAATCCAAACCTTATTAGGCTTAACTGTCTACCCAGCCACAAGAAAATAACTCTAAAAACGTTGGATCCTCATTTACTACTCACCTGTTCTCGTTTTGATATCCTCCCAAAATATGTATACGCAAGATACCGGGAGCTTGGTATCGATTCTCAATGGGGACTTGAACTCTATACAGCTCATTTACAAGCCTTTAACGGTTGCTATGAAGCCGATGGGTCTGGTAAGTCGGGAATTGAAGCCTTTGTCAGATCATTTAATAATACAATCGATTCTGTAAAAAACGGTGGATTTGACTCAAAGCAGTCTCTGGTACCTATAGGCACTAATGGTGTTGCCATTGATGGCTCACACCGTATAGCGGCATGCCTTATCCACCAGAAATCAGTAAACGTTGCTGAATTCGGCATGATTGCAAATAGCTATGATTATGTTTTTTTTTCGTACAAGGGGCTTGCTTCTGAATATTGTGACGCTATTGCTCTTGAATATTGCAGACTTAACCCGCGCGCCCACATCGTCTCGGTCTTCCCGTCGGCGGTCGGCAAGGAGCGGGAGATCAGAAACATCCTGGAGCGCCACGGCGAGATATTCTATGCCCGTCAGGTCCTGCTCTCCCGCCTGGGTTCGGTCAATCTGGTCCGCCAGATGTACGACGGCGAGCACTGGGTGGGAAGCTTCGCCAACCGGTTCGAAGGGGCACAGAACAAGGCTGCGGAATGCTTCCGCACCGACGGCCCGGTCCGGGTATATGTCTACACCTCAGACGACTTCGAGAAGGTCAAGGCAGCGAAACAGCAGATCCGGGACCTGTTCGGTATCAGCAACCATTCGGTCCACGTCAACGACACCCATGAAGAGACCGTCCGGCTTGGGCGACTCCTGCTTAATGACAACAGCGTCCACTTTCTTAATAATGCGCAGTTGATCACTTTCCCCCGATTTCAGGCCTGCCTCGACAATTATAAAAAAGTGCTGCGTGAAAAGGGGGTGGACAGTGAGTGCCTCTGCATCGACGGCAGCGCCGTCATGGCAGCCTATGGCATCAGAGAGGCCAGAGATCTCGACTATCTTCATTTCGGCTACGATAACCTGACCTTCGACTACCCCCACGAATTAATCGGCAGCCATAATTCTGAGATCGCCCACCACGTCACCACCCGGGATGATATCATCTTCAACCCCAGGAACCACTTTTACTATGACGGCGTCAAGTTCGCCTCTCTCAACGTCATCCGCGCTCTCAAGCAGAAGCGGGGAGAACCGAAGGACTTTGATGACGTCGCCCTGATCGACCGGTTCATCACCACGCAGCCGACCCCACCCCACGTCCACAGGTCAGCCGTCCTGGTTCACGGCGCTGGACAGGCCGCCGGGGCAGGCCGGCAGCCGAAGATCGTCGGCCTCGTACCTGCACGGAACGAAAAGCACATCATCGCCCAGTGCCTCAGGGCACTTTCTCTGTTCACCGACGCCATCGTATACCTGGACGACGCATCCACCGATGAAACCCCCGACATTGTCGCGTCGCTGGCCAGCCAGTGCTGCATTGAACGGATCATACGCAAGCAGGAGTGGCATCGCGACGAACCAGGAGACCGCAATACTATGCTCCAGGCTGGCCGAGAAATTGGAGGAACCCACTTCATTGTTATAGATGCTGATGAAATGTTGAGCTCAAACCTCCTTGTCTCTTCCAGGTTAAGAAATGCGATCCTTCAGCTTAAAATAGGTGATCGAATAGCCCTTAACTGGATTCAGCTCTGGCGAAGTCTTGATAAGTACCGCTTTGATCAAACAGTATGGACCTGGAACTATAAGGATATAATTTTTTGTGATGACGGGCGATGCTCGTATTCTTCAGAATTCATTCATACGCCAAGGGTCCCCAGCAACCTTCCTGGATCAAGCTATACTGTACAAGGATATGAGTTTGGCCTGCTTCATTTTCAGTTTGTAAATTGGCGTAATTTGCTGGTTAAGCAAGCGTGGTATCGCTGTCTTGAACGGATTCGAGAACCTGATAAGCCTGTTGCGGCTATCAACGAGCGGTATGCAGCCAGTAAAGATGAAAGTCGCCTCGGACTAAAACCTGTTCCAAAGGCATGGCTGGAGGGTTATCCTTTTTTTGAACGTACTGTTTATAATTACCCCGACGAGTGGCGTGAGAAGCAGATTTTAGACTGGTTTTACGAGTATGGTTATGAGTATTTTTCAAACCTCGATATTTGGGATATTAAGTGGGATGAGCGTTTGAACACACAAAAGACAACGGAGTTTGAAAAGCAAATTGTAGAGCCTGTTTCCGGCCAGGAATGTAATAATTCACAAACGACGTCTCGCGTCAGGCGGGAGTATCTGGTTTCAGCAATTGTCTCTACTTACAAATCAGAGCGGTTTATACGAGGCTGTCTTGAAGACCTGTTACGCCAGACACTCTACCAGCGTGGTGAGCTTGAGATTGTTGTAATTGACAGTGCATCTCCAGAAAATGAAGCTGTAATTGTCAGGGAATTTCAAAAATCATCTCCGCATATCCGATATTTTCGTACTACAACCAGGGAAACAGTATATGCGTCGTGGAACCTTGGCATAGCGATGGCGCAAGGCAAGTATATTACCAATGCTAATACCGATGACCGACATCGCTATGATGCCTTTGAGCTGATGGCAAAAACCCTGGATGTCCTGCCAGATATTGATCTGGTTTATGCCGATGTGCTGGTAACACTGAATCCCAATGAAACCTTTGAAACGACCAAAACAACAAAAAGCTATAACTGGCGCAGTTGGGACAGGAATGCATTGCTGGAAGATGGTTGTTTTATAGGGCCACAACCTATGTGGCGACGCTCATTGCATGAGCTGTATGGCTTCTTTAACCCTTCATACGTTACATCAGGCGATTATGAGTTTTGGCTACGAATTTCCCAAACATCACATTTTCAGCATATTGATCAACCTTTGGGTTTGTATCTGGCCAGACCAGACAGTATTGAGCATTCGAATGAGGCATTAAAGCATCGCGAAAATAGCGCTATACGCAAGCTCTATCGTGATGCAGCAGATAGAGGACAGATACTTGGGATGTTGCCTGGAAAACAGTGGCCATTAAATATACTGCAAGTAGTTCATCAGGCTCATCATTACGCTCGACGAGGTGAAGTAACAAGAGCAATTCATCTGCTGCTTGACCAGGGGATCCGGATTGCATCAGATAGTGCGGTTCTCTATATCGCATTAGCTGAGATATTAATCTCAGAAGAACGTTACCAGGATGCATTAGAGGTTCTGCCGGAAATGCCGCTGGATACTGATCCGGTAGTAAAGCTTGAGTTGGAGGCCATCTGCCGTTGTGCCCTGGGGGACGAGAGTGCAGCACGACAGGCAGCATTGCAGGGAGCAGGGCGGCCACGGGTGCTGGTGGTGCTGGGCACCTTGGCTGCTCGGCAGGGGGACTTGGCCGAGGCGGAACACCTGTTTCGTCAGGCGATTGCTGCCGATCCTTCCTGTGGTAACGGCTGGCTTTCGTTGGGGATGCTGCTGTGGGGACAAGGACAACAGACTGAGGCCTGGCAAGCGGTGAAGCGAACGGTAATGGTTGATCCGATGAGTCAGAAGGCGGTGCAGATTCTCTGTGATATGGCTGATCGGCTCAATCAAGAGCTCGATGCCTTGGAAATACTTGAGTCTGCTCTGGGTCGCTACCCAGACTGTCGTCACCTGGCCCTGCAGAAGGCGGCGCTTACTGCCAGGAAAGGCTTGCATGACGATGCTCTTGCTGCTTGTGAGGATTTTCTGGCCTGGTTCGGTGCTGATGATCAGGTGCTTGAGCTGGCGTGTGCACTGCGAAAGCGGATAGGGGTGTACAATTGTTTGGCAGAGGGAAATCAACAATCCATATCGCTCTGCATGATTGTCAAGGATGAAGAAGCCTGTCTGGCACGGTGTCTGGCCAGTGCCAAGCCGGTGGTGCATGAGCTGGTGGTGGTAGATACCGGTTCAACCGACCGTACAGTAACGATTGCCACGGCATTTGGTGCACGAGTGTCACATTTTACTTGGAACGACAGCTTTGCGGATGCTCGTAACTATGGACTAGAGCAGGCCCAGGGTAACTGGATATTGATACTGGATGCTGATGAAGTGATTTCGGCTCAGGATCGTGGCACCATTGCTGCAACAGTTTGTTCGGCGGTAAAGGGAATCAGGGCCTTTAGCGTACAGACCCGTAATTACACCACCATGATCCACGCCCAGGGCTGGACCGCCAATGACGCCAGCTACCCGGAAGAAGAACGGGCTGAAGGCTGGCAACCCAGCTGGAAGGTGCGTCTCTTTCCCAACGATCACCTCTTCCGTTTTAATGGTGAGGTGCATGAGATGGTTGAGGCTACGTTGCGGGAGGCTGGTGTACCGATAGAACAGGCACCGTTCGTTATCCACCACTATGGCAAGCTGGAACAGGATCCGATCAGGCAGTTGGATAAAAAACTGCGCTACTTTGAGACCGGGATGCGAAAGTTGGCACAAGATCCGGATGATTTGGCAGCGATCTGCGAACTGGCAGTGCAGGCCGGAGAGCTGGGCCGCTTTGAAGAAGGAACTTGGCTGTGGGACCGGGTGCTGCAACGTCATCCTTATTATGTTGAGGCGTTGTTTAACAATGGCTTCTGTCTGATGGGGTTACAGCGCTATGCCGAGGCATTGGAACTTTCGCGCCGTGTTCTTGAGCAGGAGCCGGCCCATAAGGAGGCGGCGCTTAACTACGGTACCTGTGAGCTATATGTGGGCGATCCGAGGCGAGCGCTGCAGGTTGTGGAGTCGATTGCGGCACGCTATTCAGACTATCCGCTGCTGAAGGCATTGCAGGCTGCCTTGTACGGGGTCTGTGGGCAGTCCTATCTAGGGAGACAGCTGGTAGCGCAGCTCAGGCAGCAGGGATATGGGGTTGCCGGGTACCTGCAGGCGCGTTGTGATACCTTGCGCAGCTTGGGGCGCGATGTGTATGCCGATGGTGTAGCCTGGTTGCTTGCGAAAGCAGGCTGATAGTCAACCGAAGTTTGACACTTTATAGCAG
>DIUB01000171.1 GCA_002422265.1 Geobacter sp. UBA6169 | reverse complement strand
AGCTGCACGGAGCGTCTGATTTTGTGCAGTCTCCCCCTTCCCGGCCTCCCCCCGCTGGGTGGAGGAGTACCAGCGAGCCGGTCGGGTACTCAATAGTACACATACTGCTGGCTGTTGAAACGGAAGGCCCGCTTTACCCGTGAAACCAGTGTGACCCGATTGATCGGTTTGGGGATGTAGTCGAAAAACCCCATTTCAAACAACCGCATCTCCTGCTCCGGGGTCAGTTTGTCACTCATCAGCAGCACCGGCGTGGTCTGGAACTCAGGCAGGGCCTGCAATGATTTCAGCAGGGCAAAGCCGTCCCACAGCGGCATGACCTTGTCGGTCACCACCACCTGGGGTCGCTGGGCAATCATGGTCTTGTAGGCCTCAAGCCCGTTCTGGGCGGTCAGCACCTGGTAGCCTGCCCGCTGGATAAACTCGCAGGTCAGCGCCAGGGCAGTGGCTTCATCGTCAACCACCAGCACGGTCTCGTGGCGCGGCACCTCCATAGAACGGTTCAGGTAGTACTTGCAGATCGCCGCATGGATGTCGCTGCGGGTAGCCACACAACGCTTGATCTCCAGGCCGGTGTTGGCTGCCAGATTCTCCACAATATGCTGTTCGGTCGGATCGGCAACCGCTATCAGCAGACTGGTCTCCTCCTTTTTAAGCGGAAAGATCTGATGCTGCATTGCCGTATCTACCGGGATCAGCTCAAGCAGCTCCGGCGGAAAATTGAAACGGGTGATCCCTTTCAACAGCTTCAAACCATACTGCCGGGCCAACACCTCGGCCAGCTCAGGTCCGGTCACCAGCCCCAGTTTTTCCAGAGTCCAGCCAAAGCGTTTGTTGTGCTTGCGTGAAACTGCCAGCACCCGCGCCACGGTCTTGGGGGTCAGTATCCCGTTTTCAATCAGCAGATTACCAATGGCCTTCCATTCCTGCATAGCGTCACTCCTTATCCGTCAGATCGGCCACAGCCGCTCTGAACTGCGCATACTCGGCCCGCAGCTGCGGCAGCTGGGCCTGCACTGTCTCAAAATCTTCGGCATCAGCAGCCTGCTCAACCAGCAAAGCCAGCCGGTTCAAACGCTCGGCCCCCACGTTGGCAGCCGCACCCTTGATAGAGTGGGCACAACGATGTACCTGCTCGCGGTTGTCTGGCTGCTCCAGCTCCTGCTCCAGCTCATCGATCAGCTCGGCGACCGTGCTGAAAAAGAGGCTCAGCAGCTGCTGTAAAAATGCCCGGTCATCCCCCATCCGCTCCAGCACCCCGCTCCGATCAAAGACCGGCAGCTGTTCGGCCTGCTGCTGCTCATCAGGCAACGGCTCAGCCTCAGGCGTCTCCCCGGCAGGCAACCAGTGGGCAAGCACCGTTGCCAGCTCTTGCGGTTTGACCGGCTTGGTCAGAAACGCCTGCATACCGACCGACCGGGAGACGTCCCGAAACTGGGGCAGGATACTGGCGGTCATGGCCACCACCGGCACCTCCGGATGCAATACGCCACTCTCCGGCAACCTGATCTGCCGGGTTGCCTCAAAACCGTCCATTTCCGGCATCTGCAGATCCATCAGCACCAGGTCATAACGGATACGACGCAGCGCCTCCAGCGCCTCAAGCCCGTTGCCGACCGCATCAGCGCTGCAGCCCAGCTTGTTGAGCAGATGCAGGGCCACCTGCTGATTAACCGGATTGTCCTCTGCCACCAGGATCCTGAAACGTCCGCCAACAACAGGTTCGCTGCCCGGCAGCACGGCCTCTTCGGTCGGCAGTGGCAGCTGCGCAGGGTTCCCTCGCGCCAGCTGTGCGGTAAAACGGAAACAGGAACCTGCCCCCTCCTGGCTGGCAACCGTAATTGCACCCCCCATCAGCTCCACCAGACGGCGGCAGATGGCCAGCCCCAGCCCGGTGCCGCCAAACCGTCGGGTGGTGCTGTTGTCGGCCTGGGTGAACGGCTTGAACAGCTGTTCCTGCACCCGGGGCGGGATACCGATACCGGTATCGCACACCTCAAAGCCCAGGGTGTAGCGCTGCTCCTGCTGTTCCACCAGGGCTACGCGACAGGAGACCTGCCCCTGTGGCGTAAACTTGATCCCGTTCCCCAGCAGGTTCACCAACACCTGACGCAATCGCCCCGGATCGCCCAGCAGCAGCTCCGGCAGGCCCGGTGACTTCTGCAGCAGCAGCTGCAGCCCTTTCTGCTCTGCCTGCAGCCGCATCATCTCAAAGGTCGTTTCCAGCAGATCATCCAGCCGGAAAGTGACCTGCTCAAGCTCAAGCTTGCCCGCCTCGATCTTCGAAAAATCAAGGATATCGTTGATGATCGCCAGCAGCGCCTCGCCACTGGTGCGAATCATCTCGGCATATTTACGCTGCTCCGTGGTCAGCCCGCTGTCCAGCAGCACCCCGGCCATACCGATCACACCGTTCATCGGGGTCCGGATCTCATGACTCATGGTGGCCAGAAAATCGCTTTTGGCCTGACTGGCGGCATCGGCAGCCAGCTGCTTCTGCTCGGCCAGCTCACGGGCCAGGATCAGGGCCTCTTTTTCCCGCTGCTGCTGCCGGGCCAGGGCCTGATCCGCAAGCAGACGACGGGCGCACTTAAGCAGCACCTCCTGCAGCTCAAGGCCGTTGACCGGTTTGGTAACATACCGCTCAATCCCGATGTTGATCGACTTCATCAGGTAGCTGGATTCATCAAAGGCGGTCATGACGATGATCGGCACGTTTGCATCAACCTTGCGGATCTCTTCCGCCATGGCCAGCCCGTCCATCACCGGCATCAGGATGTCGGTCAGCACAATCTGGGGCCGGTGCAGCTGAAAGGCAGCCAGCCCCTGCTCACCGTTCTCGGCAGTCACCAGCCGCCCCGCCAGCCGCTGCAGAAATTCGGTAAACAAGGCACGGGTAAACTCCTCATCCTCCACATACAGCACCGTCAGGGTCTTGAGAAAGGCCTGTTCCGGACTATTCACACTCATGGCTGCACCTTCCTCTGCAGTACCTCTTCAGGCTGCGCACCATCTCCGGCACGCGGAATCGAGACGTCAAAAGCACTGCCTCCCTCCACCGGTCTGACCGCAATCCGTCCCTGCATGTTCCGCTCAATGATCATCTTGGACATATACAGGCCGATCCCGGTCCCCATCTTTTTGGTGGAGAAATACGGCTCGAAGATCTTGTCACTGATCTCGTCAGGAACCCCGCCACCGTTGTCCTGCACCGTTACGATTCCCATGCCGGCCTGTGCAGCAAGGCTGATGCTGATCAGCCCCTGCCGGTTACCGGTTTCAACGATGGCATCACGGGCATTGCCCAGCAGGTTCAGCAACACCTGTGAAAATTCATTCGGAAATCCGATCAATTGACAGTCCGGGCCCTCTTCAACCTGGATACTGATGCCGTTGTTCCTGAAGGCCGCTTCCACCAGCTGTACCGCCGCATTGATCTGCTGCCGGGCGGAAAACGGCACCTTGGCCTTGTCAGGGTGAAAGAAGTTTCGGAAGTCGTTGATGGTGGAGGACATCTTCTGAATCAGCCGGTCAGCGTTGGCTGCGGCTTCGGCCATGTACTGGTCGGTCAGCTCGTCGTTCATCCGGGCCAGCTGGATGTTGGAGATCAGGATCGAAAGGGCGTTAAGCGGCTGACGCCACTGGTGGGCGATATTACCGATCATCTC
>DIUB01000075.1 GCA_002422265.1 Geobacter sp. UBA6169 | reverse complement strand
GCGGTGACCGCATCGTTGGTGTGGATGGTGGAAAGTACCAGGTGGCCGGTAATGGCGGCCCGCACCGCTATCTGGGCAGTGGCCTCATCCCGGATCTCGCCCAGCAGCATCACATCCGGGTCCTGACGCATGAAGTTGCGGGCAGCCAGAGCAAAGTCAAAACCGGCCTTTTCGTTGACCTGGGTCTGTTTGACAAAACTTAAACGGTATTCCACCGGGTCTTCAACGGTCAGGATGTTCCGCTCCAGGCGGTTCAGCTCTCGAAGGGCAGCATACAGGGTGGTGGTCTTGCCGCTGCCGGTGGGACCGGCAATCAGAATGATGCCGTAGGATTTCTGGAACAGCTGACGGATCTGGCGGTTTGCCGCTTCAGTCATCCCCAGTGATTCAAGCCGCAACAGCGGACCGGTACCGGCCAGCAGGCGCAGCACCAGATTTTCGCCGAAGATGGTCGGCACGGTGGATACCCGCACGTCAAACCGTTTGGAGAGAAACTCATAGGTAAAGGAACCATCCTGAGGCAGACGCTGCTCGGCGATATCCAGCTGGGAAAGCACCTTGAGGCGAGACACCAGGCCGGAGTGAGCCTGCCGCTGGACACAGTGGCCGTGCTGCAGCACACCGTCAATCCGGTAGAAGACGTTGGTGACGTCATCGCCGGGGGTGATATGGATATCGGTGGCCTGCTTGCGGATACCGTCCATCATGACCAGATCAACCAGTTCGGCAATGGTGGTGCCGGGGATGGTGCCGGTAATCTGGCGCAGACCGGCAATGATCTGTTCCATACGCTGCTGGATCGGATGCGAAAAGAAAAAATATGATTTTTCGAGTGTTTCCTGAAAATTGTCGTTATCCACCAGAAAGACGCGCGGCTGTTTGCCGGTCAGCTTGGTCACCAGGTCCACCGCCACGATATTACTGGGGTTGGTGATACCAATGGCCAGACGCTCATCCTCCACCAGGGCCAGGGGGATCAGTCCGGCCTTTTCGGCAGTCTCCTTGGGGATCAGACGCAGCGCCTCCTCATGGGGCTGGACCTCGGACAGATCGATAAAGTCGATGTGCGACTGCAGGGCAATGGTACGGGCGAACTCGGTGGCAGTGACAAACCCCAGCTTGATCAGCAGGTCACCCAGAATGGCACCGGTCACCTTCTGGTGCTCCAGGGCGATCTGCAGCTGACGGTCTGTGATCAGCTTGTTGCTGACCAGCAGTTCACCTATCCTGATCGGTGCTGCCATGGCCTGGTCTCCTAGCGGTTTCCGTTGATCAGATACGGCTGCAGCACCACCACCAGCTCGGTCCGTTTGTCTGAATAATTTTTACGGGAAAAGAGGGTGCCCAGCCAGGGGATATCCCCCAGAAACGGAATCTTCTCGTCTTTCATACTGTTTTTGTTTGAGATCAGGCCGCCGATCACGATCATCTCACCATCGCGGACCTTGATGGTGGTGGAGAGTTCCCGCAGGTCCACCGTGGGGACCTTGATCTTGGTGACGTTGTCGCCGCTGCCGACCGGCACCTCAGGCAGATCCACCAGATCGGAGATGATCGGGGTGACCGTCATGCTGATCTCTCCCCTGCTGTTGATATGAGGGGCCAGGCCGATCATCAGACCGGACAGGACATTGGCGGTATCAACGGTATAGGTGGTGACCGGTGTGGTGCCGGTGGTGGTGGTACTGGTGACCTTGGCAATGTAGTTGGTATTACGCCCCACCGAGAGAATGGCGGTCTGGCCGTTCATGACATTGATGCGGGGATTGGAGAGGGTCTTGACCTCACCCTGGGTCTCAAGGGCGGTTAACAGCCCGCTGATGGTGCCTTTGGAACCGCTGGTTACGGCTCCGATCCTGAAGTTAGGGGCAGCGCTGTTAAGTGTACCGCTGAGCGTGGCCGAACCGACCTGGCCAAAACCGCCGCCAATCAATCCGAAATTATTGATATTGGACAGGAACGACCAGTCGATGCCGAACGTGAGGCTGTCATCCAGCTGCACTTCGATGATGCGTGCCTCCACCAGCACCTGCCGGTTAAGGGCGGTTTTGATGGTTTCCAGATACTGTTCGACTGCCAGCAGGTTCTTGCGGGTGGCAGTTACCACAATCGTACCGGTCAGACGGTTGACAACCACATTCTGGTGCGGCTGAGACGCTGCAGCGTTCTGTGCTGTTTGCGAAGCTGTCGCTGCCGCTGAAGGGGCCCCGCCCTCCTGTTTCTGCAGCAGAACCAGCAACGATTTTTCCAGCGATTCCCAGAAGTCGAAGGCCTTGGTATCGGACTTCATGCTCTGGTTCACCGTCCCCTTGATGTTGGACGAGCCGCTGCTGCTGCCTCCGGTACTGCCTGACGACGAGCCGCTACCGGAGCCGGAACCGGTGGCGGTCAGCCCGGCTGCACTGCCAAGGATATCGCCGCCAACATCAATGGAGAAGCTCTGCACCAGGGCCGGGTGCCCCAGTTCAAAGACCTTGGTGCCGGTTGCCTCCACCGTCAGGATATTATCGCGAATGGTGTAAAAATAGTCAGCCGAGTTAAGGATAGTACTCAGGGCATCGTCTGCGGTTACCCGCTTGAGGGTGATGGTGATGACACGGTTCTGCTGCACCCCGTCGTTGATGACCAGGTTCAGGCCCGCAGCATCGGCGATCACATGCAGGATATCCCCCAGGGCGCTGTTGCGGGCCTGGATGTTGACCAGCCGGGTCTTGGCCGGTGAGATATCATCACTGACCGGCTGATCATCCGGCAGCGTGAGCGGCGGCAGCGGCGAGCTCTTTTTCAGCTCGTCAACATTTGCTCTGACAAACGGTTCCTGGCTGCGGGTGGGGGCTGTCAGCGGCAGCTCGGCAGCCTGACGCGGCGCCACCGGCGGCTTGTTGGCACAGGCGCTGGCCAAAAGACAGAGGATAACAGCCATCGTCTGCAGGACCCGCCTGCTGGTGATCAATCCAGTGTGAGCCATAGCGGCCCCTTTCTGTTGCGGAGGAGTACCCGATTTCGTTCAATCCGTTCCACGGTCCAGCCCTGCACTTCGCTGCCGGCTTTCACCATGCTGCCGTTAACAATAGCCGTACTTGAACCGCCATCCTGCAGGATAAAGGAGAGGGTCGGAGGCGGCGCAGGGGGTGGCGGCGACAAGGCTGCCGGAGCCTCCGGCTGCGGTGCGAGGCTGGCAACCGGCGTTGCTGCACCGGGGGTCAGCGGCGGTGTCAGCCTGACCTCCTGCCAGGTGCTGCGGCTGATGGAAAAGCTGGCTGGAGTGTAGTCCACCACGAAGCGTTCTGCTTCGGTCAGTGCCGGTTTCCAGACAAGCTTGACGTAGAGCCCCACAGGCAGCCCCAGAGCCAGCAGACAACCTGTCAGAGCCAGAGCCAGATCGCGACGCAGGGTGCTGTTCATGGCTGGGCCTCCGTGAGTACCGGCAGCAGCACGGTCCCCTCCACCGTAAAGTCGGTACCAGGCGCTGCATTGAAAGCAGCGCTACGGAAGACCACCAGCGGCAGTGTTTCTGCCTGCAGCCTGCCCATGGCGTTGATGACCTCGCTATAGGCAGCAAGCGGCAGCTTGAGGGTAATGGCAACGCTGCTGACTCCCTCTTTGGTTTCAACCGGGGTTACCTGCAGATCGATCGGCTTCAGGCTCTCTCGTATACGGTCTACGGTGCGGTAGAGTCTGAGTTCGGCAGAGGTGCGCTCCCCTTCTGCGCTGAGCAGGGCGCTGAAGGCTGCTGTCTGACGGGCAAGCTCACTGGTGTTCGCCTGCATGGCCTGCAGATTGGTCTTGATGGTGGTGTGGTAGCCCAACAACTGCTGCAGGGATTGCAGCTTGCGAGCCGAAAGCGCAAGGGCGCAACCAACGGCCAGTACCAGTATCAGCACCACGGCGAAACGACGTCCCATGACGGCAGACCGTTGTTGCATCAGCGGTGTCATGGCTTGTACACCGCCTCAAGGGTAAACTGCTGCCCCTTGGGATCAAGCTGGGCCCTGGTGGCCTGCAAGCCGGCAAGAGCACTCAGGGCGGTACGGTAGGCCTCAAAACGTTCCTGGGTGCGGGCATACCCTTCGGCCTGCACAGTACCGGCAAGCTGCAGTTGCATGGCATCGTTTTCCCGCCTGAGTGTCAGTGTAGTCAGGCTGATACCGGTCGGGGTAACCTGGTTCAGCGCAGCCAGGGTACGCGGGATGTCCGGAGCGGCAAACTGGCTGTTCCATGATGCGGCCAACGGCTGCAAACGATCCCGTTCTGCCAATGCCTGACGATAGGAACGCACGGTTTCCGCAAGGCCACCTTCCTGACTGCGCAGCCGGGCAATGGCCTCATTGGTGGATGAGATGGAGAACAGCTGGATCACGGTCAGCACCAGCATGCAAAGTGCCACTATGCCGAACAGGATACTACCGGTGCGGAACAGGCGCTGCTTGAGCCGCTCATTGCAGTAGGAGTCAGGCAGCAGATCATTCCGGCCCTGAAAGCGGTACAGGGCCAGAGCCAGCGGCACCATGGCAGTCTGAACGGTTTCAGGCTGAATGACGTCAAACAGGGCCGGAGTTATGAACCGCTCCAACCGGGGAGGCGGCTGGTCAGGATCGTCCTCGTGCAAGGTATTCAGCACCAGTACGCGGGTGGCCCTGACCCTGAGCGACTGGAAGCAATAGTCCAGGGTCATGGTGATGTTCTGACGGTCAAGCGGATCCCAGCCGTAGCCGTTTGAGCCGATGGTTCGCGAAAACTTGACTGCCCCGTCGTCCAGCAGAAAGAGAGTCTTGGAGTGCCCGTCGTCATGGGCGCACAGTACCGGTTCAGAATGGTCGACCAACTGTTCGTCAACCAGCGCGGCCAGGATATGCGGTGTTGCAACCATCTGGCGAACGGTGCGGTTGTAACGGATGAACGGTTCGAGAATCGGCAGCAGCGTCTCATGGGGGATCAGACAGCAGGCGATCTTTCGCAGCACTCTGCCGTCGGCCGGAAGATCGTCCAGCACCAGATAGGAACAGGAAAACTGCCCCAGCTCAGGGTGCAGACGGGCTGCCTCGCTGCGCACCAGGGTCGGTTCCAGCTTTTTATCAACCGGGGGGATCTGAATGGTTTCAAAGATAGCATCGGCCGGATTGACCGCCAACAGATAATCATCAGTGGCATCGTGGGCCAGGAAGGCTTCAAACTCATCGGGCTGCAGGGTCAGGACGCGCTCAACCGCCAGGCCGTTGCGCCTGAACAGTACGGTGGCGACCTGGACACCATCCGCTTCAAAGCTGACCGCTGTGATTCGTTGCCCCATTCGTTCTCCGTGGGTCGTTGAAACCTGCATGAATTAACGCATCTGGATACCGCAAACCAGCTGAAATGTCCAGAATAAAGCGGTTTTTTACAAACGAAAACCGGGCAGGGGATGTCCCCTTGCCCGGTTTTCGTGTACCGTTTTTGTGGATCCGGCAGCCGGGAAGGACAAGGGGCACAGGTTGCCCCTTGACCCTTGACCCTTG
>DIUB01000222.1 GCA_002422265.1 Geobacter sp. UBA6169 | reverse complement strand
CGGCTTTGCGTGAGTAACTGCCGTTTTCAGGTCTGACGGTTTACCCCGCTGACACCTCGGCACCAATGGCCCGGATCGCTTCATAGATGACATGGTCGTATTTGTCCTGAGTAATGGCCAAGGCCACCGCTGGTATCCTCAGCAGTGATTTGACAAAGCCAAAACGCAGGTCACGCGGCAGCAGGCTGATGTAGGCCACCAGATTGGCCTCCTGACTGTCACTTAATTGTGGGGCCACCTGCAGGGCAGTGGTCAGGCTGTTGATGGTGGCAGCCTGCAGATCATCCCGCTGTGCCGCTGCCTTTTCCGCAACCAGTTCATCCCAGTTGTCCAGCACCTCCGCTGCTATGAGCGGGCGCCCTTCACGATCAGCCAGCCAGCGCATAAAGGTTATGGCAGCTTCCTTGCCGATGATCCCGGCGTAGACCTCCATGGCCAGATCGCCCGGAAAACGGCATTGTTTCCGTAACGTACTGACCATTTCCCAGCCCCGTTCTGTTGGTTCCACCTGCATGTCCATCGGTGCTCCCTGTTTGGCCAGCAAGCCGCTGTGGCCCGCCAGAAAGCCGCGTACCTCGTTATCAAGCTCCCGGCTTGCGGCGTAGCGTGCCCAGCACTGGTAGTCGCTCTCCACGTACAGCATCACCATCCGGTCGATCAGGGCCCGGTCCAGGGTTGCCACCTGATAGGTACCGTCCGGCGGGTTGATGGTGACCACCACCTTGTGACGGGTGGAGAGTCGGTGGGTGTGCAGGGCCCGCTGCAGACCCTCGGCCGGAGGTTCCACAAACTGGAAGATGGCCTGCAGGGTGTCCTCCTGCTGTGCCCGGTTCAGCTCATCACAGTGGATCAAGGTTTGCGGGGCGTCGTCTTCCGGCCACCAGGAGGGACGGGACCAGTGCATGACCGCTCCCTCACGGAACGGTATCCCCACCAGATCACCCACCTCCATCTGCCCCAACCGCAGCGGGGCGTACTGCCAACCAATCTCGCGGCAGACCTGCACGATGCCGGCGGTCTTGCCCACGCCGCGGTGTCCCACTACGCAGGGGGTCAGATCGGTCTTGGTCAGGATCTCCTTCAGTACCAGCTTCATCTGTTCTATGTTCATGCTGCGCGTAGCCTCCTGTGATCTTTTCGCATGATAGACCAACACAGCCCAACGGTTCAAGCAATAATGGACTGCTTTGGTCTTTAATAGGTGGCTGCTTGTGTCTGACGTCAGGTATGGTACATCTTGCAAGTAACGAACAAGCGAGGTGGCATTATGGAAAAGCAATGTTCGACGGGCTGGGGAGTACGCCAGATGGTCTGGCTGCTGCTGCTGGTATCACTGTCTTTTGCCGGCAATGTCTGGGCGCCGGGGTTGTTTACCGGATTCAACTACCTGCTGGGTAGTGTCGGCGTACTGCTGATCTTGCGGCTCTTCGGTCTGGCGCCGGCACTGGTGGCCGCCTTGCTGGCCGCGGCCTGGTGCAAGCAGCTGTTTGGTCATTTCTACCCCCTGCTCTGGCTGGGACTGGAGCCGCTGTTTGTCTGGTACTGGTGCAGAAGGCGGCCCCAGGACAGTATGATCATGGCTGATACCGTTTTCTGGGTGGCCCTGGGTGGTCCGCTGGTACTGGTTGTTTTTCTGGCGGTGTTAGGGATGCCCCTGTTGGGTACCGGGGCAGCGGCTCTGATGTACGCCACCATCGGGATCACCAACGCCTTGCTGGCAACCTTGCTGCTCACCCAGCTGCCGATCACGAAATGGGTCTGGCCGGGACGTCAGCTGCAGCAAATAACTCTGGATCAGCTGATCTTTCAGGTGCTGATGCTGGCAATTGTGCTGCCTGCCTTGCTGGTGCTGGTTTTTACCGGTCGTGAACGGGAACGAACGGTGAAGCAGACAATGTTTGATACGCTTGAGATCAAGGCTCGTCAAGTCGGGCAGGAAGTCCGTCAGAAAATTTACTACGGAGTCTATCCACCCACCTTTGATCAAACACAACACGAACAACTGGATGTCGCTGCAGTTACGGCGGTTTTGCGGTCAATCGTGCCGCAAAGTGGTGTGCAGTTGCATTTGATGGCCAATCAGGGTGAGGTGCTTGCCTCGACCGATCCTGAGGTAGCTAAGCTTAAACAGTACGAACCATTGGCTCATGGTGTGGCCTCCAGGACCGAGCGTGAGCACCTGTACCGTTTGCTGCCGGCAAACGCTCAACCGATTCCGCTCTGGCAGCGTGTTGGTAAGAGCAGATACGTCCGCATTAACCGTTTCCCCGGCACAACGGTTTACTCCATCGCCGAGGCCTCGTTTGCTCCCTACCAGGCTCAGATACTGCGGGGACACCGCAATGCTCTGACCGGTCTACTGTTGTATCTTGCTGCCGGTACGCTGTTGGCAACTGTTGTTGCACGACGGATTGCGGTTCCGCTGGTGCAGCTCTCCAGAACCACCACCGATCTGCCGGGGCGTCTGATGAGCGAGGATCTGTACTGGCCGGAGAGCAGGATTGTTGAGGTGCAGCAGCTGGTGGAGAACGCCCGGGAGATGTCCCATACCCTAAGCGGTCAGTTCCGCGAGATTGGCCAGATCAATGCCGAGCTTGAGCAGCGGGTGTCAGAGCGTACCCGTGAGCTGAGCGAGAGTAATGAATCGTTACGTCAGGAGATTGACGAACGGATCAGTGCCGAGCGCCAGCGGGACCAGCTGCTGCGGGAGCTTGAGACCAAGAATAAGGAGCTGGAGAGCATTATCTATGTCTCGTCCCATGACCTCCGCTCACCCCTGGTCAATATTCAGGGGTTCAGCCGCAAGCTGGCAAAGAGCTGCGCAACCGTGGCAGAGATGCTGGAAGAAGGGCGGCTGTCTGAAGAGCAGCATCAGGAGGCACGTAAGCTCCTGACCGAGCAGATGCCCCGCTCGGTAACGTTCATCACCAGTAGTGTTGAAAAAATGGACAGCCTGCTGTCAGGTTTGCTGAAGCTTTCACGTCTGGGGCGGGCTGCCATAACCATAGAAAATCTTGACATGAATCAGGTAATGGGCAAAATAACAAATTCACTTGCCTTTCAGATTGAGGCGACTAATGCTGTGGTGACCGTAGAGGAGCTTTTGCCGTGTCAGGGGGATGCGGTGCAGATCAGCCAGATCTTCACCAATCTGCTTGATAATGCGATTAAATACCGTGCTGCTGATCGTCGCTTACAGGTTACGGTCAGTAGCCGTCAGTGCGATGGCGGTGTTGAGTATTGCGTGCAGGACAACGGCATCGGCATTCATCCTGACTATCAGTCGCAGATCTGGGAGATATTTCACCGGATCAATCCCCGTGATATTCCGGGAGAGGGGTTGGGACTGACGGTTTCGCGCAGGATTCTGGATCGCTTGAACGGCAGTATTCGGGTAGAGTCTGAAGAAGGGGTGGGGAGCCGGTTTCTGGTAGTACTCCCCGCAGACAGGAACTGAAAGGATGTTTCAGAAAATCATGGAAAAGCTGGCCACAAACGAGGTCACCCTCCTGATTGCGGAAGACGATGACGGTCATGCCGAGTTGATCATCGACAACCTGCGCGAGGCTGGACTGACCAACCGGATCGTCCGTTTTGGTGACGG
>DIUB01000135.1 GCA_002422265.1 Geobacter sp. UBA6169 | reverse complement strand
CGATCGACTCAGCCAGGTACTGTCCTTGATTGTAGCAGGGTATGATAATGGAGACGAGAGGCATTACACTCCTCGTATCACGTCGTGATACTGTTCACAGAACCGTTCACCGCTGAACCGGGTATCTGCATAGTGCCGCGCCGCAGCTGACAACTGCTGCAGCAGGTGACGATTATCAGACAGGGTCTGCACCGCCTGCACCAGCGCATGCACAACAGCTTCATCATCACCGGCAGGCAGCAGCCAGCCGTTTTCCCGGTGGGTAATATGCTCCGGTATGCCGCCCACAGCGGTACAGACCGGCACACACCCGTGGGCCATCCCCTCCATAACGGTCAGCGGAAACCCCTCACGGCTGGAGGTAATCAGCAACAGGTCTGCCTGTTGATACAGCCTGGATAGCTGATCACCGACACTGATCAGGCCGGTCAGGCGACAGCAGGCACGATCTTCAGCAGCGATCGCATCATCCAGATCACCCGCCAGGGTAACCTCCACTGCCAGCCCCTGCTCAGTACAGATCCTTGCAGCACGGCCAATCAGCTGCACCCGTTTTTCTACCCCGCCCCTACCCACAAACAGCAGGCGCAGCACGCCGTCTGCAGCCGGTTTATTCACTGTCTGCGGCATCTCAACCTGATTGGGTATGACCATAATCCGCTGATCAAGTCTTGGGTCAACACCTTGCGTACGATACCAGGCTATCAGCTCATCCCGCACCGCCTGGCTGATCACTACTCGCTGCTGCAACCGCTCCAGCACCGGCAGGGCATACTGTTCAGCACCGCCCCCCAGGGCATGCAGCAGGTCTGTAGCATGGACATGCTCCGGCAGATGGGGTAGCAGCAGGTAGTAGAACAGGCTGTTGCAGCCAAAAACCCGGGCATCGGGATTTTTTCCGATCAGTCCGGCCAGGATTCCTACACTGAGCGGATAGCTGTATTTCAGCAGCCAACCGATATCAAAGCAGCGACCGGCCTGGCTGAACTGCCTGTAGAACCGGGCATCACCAGAACGCTTGGCAAAAAAGATCCAAGGCTGCTGGTCTTTGAAACAGCTGACGATCTGGCTGTGTACCCGTTCTGCACCGCCGGTGTGGTAGAACGGAAAGAAGAAGAACAGCCCGGAGCGGTTGCGAAGCGGCAACAGACAGCCGATCAGGCGGCCAATGGCCACCAGCATCAGCACGACCGGCACCAGTAGCGGATGATGGTGGGACGCATACCTGCTCATCGGCAGTTCCCGAGACAGTCCTGCAAGAAAGCAACACTCTCCTGGCACATCCGCTCACGACCAAACTGCTGTTCAGCACGCTTTTGCATCAGGGCACCCTGCTGTCGGCAGACTGCTTCGTCGGTCAAGAGCCTGCGCAGAAGCTCTGCCAGTGCCCTGCTATCCCGGACCGGCGCCAGAAACGGTACACCGTCAGGCCCAACCGCCTCATGCAGGCCGGGGATGTCACTGCCCACCACTGCCAGACCACTGGCCATCCCTTCCAGCACCGCATTAGGAATCCCCTCACTGATTGAGCTGTGCACCAGCAGATCAGAGGCTTGCAACAGGCCACTGATATCCGCAACACTGCCGATGAACCGCACCTGCCCGCTCATCCCCAACTGCTCTGCCTGCTGCTGCAAGGCCGCTGTCTGATCATCAAAACGCCCGGCCAGCGCCAGCACTGGCAAATCCCGGCTGTCCCAGCCGTCAAGCAGCAGGCGCCAGGCCTGGAGCAGGGTTTTGTGATCCTTGTACCTGCTCAGGTTTGCCACCATGACCGCCAGCGGTGTTGATGACCCGACCTTCAACTGCTGCCTCCAGGCAGCACGGTTCTGCTGCGGCGGTACCAGGGCTATACCGTTACGGATCAGCCTAATCTGGTCTCTGGAGCGGCCATACCTCTGCACCAGAAATTCCTGCCCGGATGCGGTATTGGCAATAAAATGTCTGACCCGACCGATGGCATAGCGATGCAACACCCCCGGTTCCAACAGCAGACCGGCATCGGCCTGGTTCCAGACCATGCACCGTACCCTGCACTGACGCCAGAGCAGTGCAGCAGCCAGATTCGGTACTTTAGTGTAGGAGAGCAGCAGATCAGGCTGCAGCTGTCGCAGTTTGAATGCCAGCCTGATCAGATGCGGCAGACGACGGCGCAGCCCCCAGTGCAGCGGAACCGCCTGCCAGGGGATGCCCCACTGATCGCACTGCTCTGCCACCGGGCCGGTACCACGCCCCAGCCCCCATACCTGCACCAGCGCCCCCTGCTGCTCATGCAGGTGTCTGGCCAGCAACAGCCCCTGACACTCTGCCCCGCCCATCTGCAGGTCGCCGAACAGAAACAGCACCTTTTTTCCTGCCAGGGTCTCCATATCAGCGGGCTGGCGTGCCCTGCAGATGGCAGACCGCCAGCATACCGGCCTTGGTAATCCCGGGCGCCAGGGCTGAACCAAAGTTGTAAAACTCCAGTTCAGGGGCCTGAAATCCGGCAAGCTGCAATAGCTTGCCCAGCGTGTAGGGGGTGAAGGTGTAGCAATGCTCGGGGTGAATCAGCTCAACCCCATGCATGGCCGCCATGAAGTTGTACATATCAAATGCATTGGGCACCGTCAGACAGAGGTCTGCGCCAGTGCTGCGACAGAGTGCTGCCAGATTGGTCAGTACCAGCCCGGGGTTGGGCACATGCTCAAGCACCTCCGGGAACAGGATCAGGTCAAATGGTTGCTGCAGCTGCCGGGGAACCTGACCATCAGCAATATCCCAGATCAGGTTTCGGGTATCTCCGGTACTGATCCGGTACTGATCCAGCAGTTCCGCATTGATATCCACTCCGTACAGCTCACTGGCCACCTTACCCAGACGGCTGTGCAGCAGGCTGTCGTCTGCCAGCTTCCGCTCCAGAAAGATCGAGTCCAGAAAACCAAAATGAAGCAGCCGCTTGCCGATTGCCAGTTCCAGCAGACGCTGTTCACGTTCCACCAGCCGACCGGCCTCTGCCTGAAACGGCTGCACCAGTTGCGGATCAACGGTTCTGAGCATACGCCGGCAGGCTCGATAGCCCCGTATGAACCTGAGTAATGCGTTCACCGACTTACCTATCCTTTCACCGCTCGGTTACCAGAAGCGGGGCATGACCAGCGACTTCAAAATCATCTGCCCGGCAGGCCAGAGCCGCCGGTGGGTATAACAGGAGCCATGGGCAGCCACCCAGTAGGACAGACAGGTGGCAATCGCCGCCCCCAACGCCCCGTAACGGGGAATCAGCAGCAGATTAAGCAGCACATTGGCCGCTGCCCCCAGGCTGGTGGCCCAGAGCAGTGATCTGCCCCAGTCCAGTGCAATAAAATGGCTGTTGCGCACCACACTCAGGTTGGCAAACAGGCCGGCCCAGATCAGTACTGACAACAAAGGGGCTGCGGCCTGATAAGCGCTGCCGAACAGCAACTGCACCAGCCAGGGTGCAAGAAAGGTAACCGGCAGGGCCACAGCATACCCTAAAAAAGCCAGCAGGTTATAGAGCTGCTGCAACCTTTGATCAAACAGTTCAGGATCGGAACTGCGCAGTGATACCAGACCGGGAAAAACCGATGAGACAATGGCAGTTGGTACAAAATACCAGACCTCGGATATTCTGACCGCAGCCGCGTAAAGTCCCACTTCGGTCTGCGTGGCCAGAGCCCCCAGCATCACCTGATCAACGCGCAGATAGACCATCAGCACCACTCCGGACAGCACCATAGGCACCGAACCGGTCAACAGACGACGGAACCAGCTGTTCTCCCAGCGCCAGGTGACTATGCCTGCCTTGCTGTAGCGGGCATGGACCAGCACCAGCAGTACCGCCGCCACCAGCGCTTCAACCGCAGTGACCGCAGCAATGGCTGCCAGTGATGCTCCAGTCATCACCAACAGCACCTTGAATCCCGATGAGATCATAAAGGCGGCTGAACGGCAGATTACGGAATAGCGTGAAAGCACCCGGGACTGAAACCACAGATCAGTGACCTCAACAGCCTGCACCAGTAGCGAACTGCCCAGCAGGGCCACCAGAAGTAAAGCAACCTGGTCATCCGGACGCAGCACCAGCATTACCGCAAGAGCCAGCAGATAGGCCAGCAGCCCGGCAGCAGCCCTGATCAGACAGGTGGTGCCCAGGATGGCCTGCTCTGCCTCGGGATGCCTGACCAGATCACGCACCACGATCGACTCAAGCCCGAACAGGGCCAGAGCGGAGAACAGCATCACATACGAACCGGCAAAACTTAAGCTGCCGTAACCTTCCGGGCCAAGGTAGCGGGCCACCCAGACCCCCACCAGCAGTCCCAGCCCCATCCTGATCAGCCGGTCGCTGATCAGCCAGACGCTGTTGCCAAAGCTGGGAGCGGCAACTGTTTTTTGGAGATGAAGGCGATAGGTGGCGGGCAGTAATCTGGAGAGTGAAAAAAAAGACATCGCAGGAAAACGACGCTAACTGACAGCAGCGCTAGTGACAAACCACCGATACGCATCCCGCACGCCATCCTCCAGCGCAATCCGGTGCTGCCAGCCCAGGGCATGCAGCCGGGATGAATCGGCCAGTTTCCGTGGTGTACCGTCCGGCTTGTCGGTATCAAAGACAATCTCCCCCTGGTAATCGACCACCTGCTGCACCAGACGGGCCAACCCGGCAATACTGATTTCCTGGCCGGAACCGATATTGATCAAGGCAGGTGCGTCAGGATAGGTCAGAAGATCACCATACTGATCATCAGGCAGGTTCATCAGAAAAACAGAGGCATCGGCCAGGTCATCCACATGCATGAATTCCCGTAGCGGCGTACCGGTACCCCAGACGGTAACCGATGGAGCACCGGTCTGTTTTGCTTCATGAAACTTGCGCAGCAGGGCCGGCAGAACGTGGGAACCGGTCAGATCAAAATTGTCACCCGGACCATAGAGGTTATTGGGCATGGCAGCCAGAAAGCGGGTGCCGTATTGCTGATTGTAGGAGCGACACTGGAAGATGCCGGCAATCTTGGCAACGGCATAGGCATCGTTGGTCGGTTCAAGGGACGAGGTAAGCAGATCTGATTCGCGGATCGGCTGCGGGGCAGATTTGG
>DIUB01000119.1 GCA_002422265.1 Geobacter sp. UBA6169 | reverse complement strand
ATCTGGCGATCGTGATCGATGAATATGGCGGAACCTCCGGGCTGGTTACCATTGAGGATCTTCTGGAGCAGATTGTGGGCGACATTCAGGATGAATACGACATGGAACAGGAACTGTTTTCCGTTTTGCCGGACGGGTCGCTGGTGGCTGACGCCCGTCTGCCGGTGGAAGACCTTGAGGAGCGCTTTGACATGGAGATCGAGCGTGATCAGTTCGATACTGTGGGCGGCCTTGCCATCCACCTTTTTGGCGGCATTCCGGCAACCGGCTCTGTAATCAGTGGAGCCGGCCTGGTTATTGAGGTGCTGGACGCCGACCCGCGCCGGGTCAAGCAGGTCAGAATCTGCTGTGCTCCGGACGCTACAGAAAAGCAGGAACCATGAGCAGTCTTTCCCGTTTTTTTCCGGCCGCCCTGCCGGGTGCCCCTGTGCTGCTGGCCCTGTTTTCCGGCCTGCTGCTGGCCCTTTCCTTTCCCAAGGCCGATCTTCCCTTTCTGGCCTGGATCGCCCTGATACCGCTTCTGATCGCCCTGGAAGGAAAGTCGCCGCGCACTGCTTTCCGGCTGGGCTTTCTCTCCGGGCTGGCCTCATATGGCGGGCTTATCTACTGGGTTACCATCGTGATGACCGACTACGGCCACCTGCCGCTCTTTGTGAGCATTCCCCTCTGGTTGTTACTTTCCTGCTGGCTGGCTCTCTTTACCGGTGTTGCATCCTGGGCTGCCGTACTGGGGGAGCGCCGGGGGGTCAAGGCGGCGCTGCTGTTTCCCATGGCCTGGGTCGGCGCCGACTATCTGCGCGGTCTGCTGCTGACCGGTTTTCCCTGGACCATGCCGGGCCACTCCCAGTTCCGTCTGTTGCCCCTGATCCAGATTGCCGACCTGACCGGCGTCTATGGCATTACCGCGTTGATTGTGCTGGCCAATGTGGTGCTGTACCGGATTCTGCGGGCACTGTCCGGGGCACAGGTGCCCTATCCGGCAAAAAGCGCCGCCATTTTAGTGCTGGCCCTGGCCGGAACCTTCTGGTACGGCTTTCATCGCCTGAACGGGCCGCCCTCCGCCATGCCTGTTGTCAAGGTAGCCCTGATCCAGGGCAATATTGATCAGGGAGTAAAGTGGTCGCCCGCTTTTCGGGATACCACCATTGACATCTACAGCAACCTTTCCCGTCAGGCAGTGGAACAGGCCAAAGCCGATCTGGTGGTCTGGCCCGAGAGCGCCGCGCCGTTTTTCTTTCAGGATGACGGTCCGCCATCCCGCCGTATCCGGGAGCTGGCGCGGGAATTACAGACCAATCTGTTGTTCGGCAGCCCGGCGATGGAACTGCGGGACGGCAAAACGGTCTACCTGAACAGTGCTTTCCTGTTGGACCGGGAGGGAAATCTGCTGGGACGCAGCGACAAGACGCATCTGGTTCCCTTTGGCGAGTATGTGCCGCTCTCCCGTCTGCTCCCCTTTGTAAAAAAAATGGTGCACGGGATTGGTGATTTTGTGCCGGGCAGTGAGATCAGGCCGCTGAAGGCTGCAGGTACAACTTTGGGGGTGCTGGTCTGCTATGAGGCGATCTTTGCCGATCTGGGGCGGCGCCATGTCAACAGCGGCAGCCGGATACTGGTCAACATCACCAATGATGCCTGGTTCGGCCGATCCTCGGCGCCTTATCAGCATCTGGCCATGGCTGTTTTCCGGGCCGTGGAGACTCGCACCCCCCTGATTCGGGCCGCCAACACCGGCATTACCTCGCTGGTGGACCGTAACGGCCATATCCGGGGCATGACCGCGCTTTTCAAAGAAGCGATCATGGTGGGGGAGGTGCAGCCGGGCAGAGCCGACTCACCCTACCTGCGCATCGGCGATCTGTTTGCCCGCTGCTGCCTGGTGTTGACCGTGGTGATCCTGCTGGTGCAGTGGTATCGGAAAAGGGGAGGGGATTCGGCCTGAAGGGATTTTCCACAATCTGCATTGTCAGCTCAAGGTCTTAAAAGCGAGCTTTGTCGGAAGGAAGCACTGCTGTGTACCGTCTACCCATATTTTTTATTCTGTTGCTGTTAAGTACAGCCTCTACCTCTGCCGCCATGCCGCCGTCATCCATCAACCTGAGCGTGGAGACCACTGCCGCCGATCTTGCGGCCATTGTGAACCAGTCCCTGCCTGCTGAGCTATACAAGGGGCAAGTGAGGCCGGGCAGCTCGGTAACCGTGCTGCGCAGCGGGCCGGTGGCGGTAACTGCTGCCGACAACTTCATTCATGTTACCCTGCCGGTGCAGGTAACCTTCAGGTACGGCTTCTATGAGAGCTATCCGCTGCGGGCCGGGCTGCGCTTCAAGACCAGGGTGCAGGTTGCGCCGGACTGGCTGTTGAAGACCGAGCTTTACTATACCGGCCTTTCGGATGCTATGGCCGACAGCATAAAAATCGGGCCGCTGTCCTTAAATCCAAAGAAACTTATGGAAGGGATCACCCAGCCGGTGCAGCGGCTGCTGGCGCCGATCATTGACAACAAGGTCAACGACGCGGTGCAGTTGCGGAGCAAGGTAACCCCGCTGTGGCAGAACGCCTTCACCCCCACCCTGATCAACAAAGAGTTCAGCACCTGGTTGAAACTGACTCCGGAACGGGTGGTGATGAGTCCGCTTTTGGCGGCAGATAACCGGATCAGGATATCCATCGGTGTCCTCACCGGGGCCGAGATTGTTGTAGGACCGAAACCGGCGGCTGCTTCGGCACGCCCACTGCCGCCGGTGCAGCATCTGACAACCTTTGATAAAAACTTCCATATCCAGCTTGGAGTCGATATCTTTTTTAACGATCTGGTAACGGCGCTGAATCCGGTTCTGCTGGACAAGAGCTTTGGCGAGGAGAAGAAGATAACAGTGAAGAAATTCAACCTGACTGGTGATGGCGGCCGTCTGGTGCTGCTTCTGACCGCCACCGGCGACTTTGACGGTGAGCTGACTGTGCTGGCCAGGCCGGTGTACAACCGCCAGAACAACACCCTTACCTTTGAAGATGTTGATTTTGATACCAAAAACACCGGCTGGCTGCTCAGCGCCGGTAGCTGGCTTTTCAGCAGTTCCATCCGCAACACCATCAAGGAAAAACTGGACAGCGCCGTGGCGGAGCAGTTGGAGAAGGCCCGCCTCAAGGCATCAACGGCATTGTCCTCGTTGCAGCTTGCAGAGCGGGTGAGGCTGACCGGCACGGTCAAAACGCTGTCCCTGGGCGAAGCGGTGGTGCAGCAGGATCGTCTGTCGTTGCAGGTGGTTGCCCAGGGGGAGGCCGGTGTTATTCTGAAGTGACGGCTGCGGTATGGGTTCCCGCATCGATCAGATTAAGACCTGATTCTCAACTGGTTTAAAGCAAAAGCGCTGATTGCCCTTGATGCTGTGGAGGGGCTCATCAATAAAGGTTTGAGGTCATAAAACCAGCCTTGCCGCTTAGGGTTCGAATCNNCCTCGCAAAGGGCCTTGCAGAGATTATCCGCAAGGCCCTTTTTCTGCTTATGCGTTTGGATTGATGGTCAATCCAGCAGCATGGCGTTGATCCGTGCCCGGACTTTCTGTCCTTCTTTTATGGAGGCGCCGCCTTTTTCAAAAAATCTGCCTGAAACGCTGCCGTCCTCTATCTGCAGCTCTCCCAAGCTTGCCAGTACGTTGTTGTTGTCGTCAATTACCTCAATGGCCTGCTGCTTCTTGGGCACCTTGCGCAGTTTGCTGGTGTTGATCTGCACGTAGACGATCCGTCCGTTGATGCGCTGGATAACCCCCATCTCATAGCTGGGATTGAAGCTGGTACCCAGGCGGTCAGCGGCAGCCCTGAAACCTACGGTAACGGCCCGCTTGAAGAATTCTTGCTTCCGCTCAAAATTCATTACATCTTTTTTCGGGATTTTGCTGTCAAGCTTGCGGTCATCGCTGAACGACTTTACCAGTTCAATCTGTCCCTTGGTATTCATGAATTTGACATCCAGCCTGACCCGCGCCTTGAAGGTGACCTGCTTGCGGGTCGGGTCCATGTTCAGGGGAGCCTCAAAGAAGCTGAGGCTTTCGATGCGTGGTTCAATGATATAGGTTTCCTGATCAGAAGCGTTCATCAGCACCCTGGTAAAGCGCTTGGTGTTGGCAAGCTGGGCCTGAATATCGTTCATCAGCTCTGTTGATATCTCTGGTGAAAGCAGGGCAATGAATTTGTTGTTCAGGTCATTCTTGAGTCCGATATCATCAAGACTGACCGGTTCAAGGGCCATGGTGGTGACCTGCTGGGCCTCGGTGACGTAGACCATTTCGGGTGCGCTGGCGCAACCGGATGCGATCAGGAGTCCAGCGCAGAGAGTAATACGACGAAAATTACGGATCATGATCTGCTCCTTTGCGACCGCTTGTGAGCGAATCAGCGGTTCTGCCGAATTTCGGCAAGCTGCACAGACAACTCGTCAGTGGCCGGGAAGAGGGCTGCGATTCTGTCAAGCCGCTGTGTCTCCTGATTGCTGAACTCGGCATACTGTCCGGCAAAGACCAGTTG
>DIUB01000162.1 GCA_002422265.1 Geobacter sp. UBA6169 | reverse complement strand
CGGTAGCCACTGGGCACCGGCATGCCTTCCGGCGGTGCGTGCAGGGTAATGGGGGGATTGATGTCAATAGTGACCCCGGTCTGGGATGCCTTGGCCGCCACGTTGCCCAGCACGATATTGACAAACTCCATCACCGTGTCTTCCAGGATCTCTTCGGATTCACCTTCCACATCATTTTCACGGAGAATCGCCCGCGCGATTGATTTTTGCAGCCCGCCGGAAACGGAAAGCAGGTAACGGGCCGTCAGGTCTCCGCACAGGTCCATGGCAGCATACATCTCGTTGGGACGGATACAATCGGTCTCAAAAAATTTCCCCGGCCTGAACTGGATACCGATCACCCGGGTGATCATCTTGTAGGTCAGGTCAACGGTAATCTCCCAGACACTGCGGTGCTCCTGAAGCCAGTCCGGCAGCTCGACCCGCTCGGCAATGTAGGGGGCCTGATCAGCCTTGAATTTTTCCAGGTAGTACTCAAGTTTTTCTGCGGTGAGGGCGCCGATCTTCACCAGCGCCTCACCGATATAGAGGTGGGTGGCCTTCTGGCGGCTGATGACTTCATCAAGCTGGGCCTTGGTCAGGAACCCCAGGTCAACCAGCAGATCGCCCAGCTTCATATCTTTGGAGAGCTGTGCTGCGTGGGCGGTATCAATGTCCCGTTGGGTGATGAACCCCAGGGTAACGGCCATTTCTCCCAGCTTCAGGTTGGTGCGCTCCTGCAGTTCTATGGCATGGAGCAATGATTCGCCGGTAACGGCATCCTGCTCCACAAGAAATTGTCCAAAAAATTTTACTGCCATGGTGTAAGTCCCCCAGCCGGATCAGAGTGCCCGCAGGATGTTCAGTACGTTTTCCGCCTCAAACGGTTTGGAGATGACGTTCTTGGCCCCCAGTTTGATCGCCTCGGTAAACTTGTCCCCCACGCCGCCCAGCGAGGTGACCATGACTACCTTGACCTCCTTGTCCAGCAGCACCAGGCTGCGCAGGGCAGTCAAACCGTCCATGCCGGGCATGTTCATATCCATGCAGATGATGTCGGGATCCACGGTATGGTTCATCTTGATTGCTTCGGCACCGTTCTTGGCGTGTCCGACGGAAATCAGGTCGCCGGATTCATTGATGATCTTTTCCAGCTGGCGGGCAACAGAGAGGCTATCGTCAACGACAAGCACCTTCTTCATAGATACCTTCCCTCCCGATGTGGCATGGTGGCTTGACTTTAATGCAGATTTAATGCGGGAAACTGTACCTGAAAGCACATGAAAAGTCAAAATTTGATTCTTTGCAAAAAACCGTTTCACCCCGTTACTTGCGGCATGATATACAGGCTGCATCTATGTTTTCATGTAAAGGAGAAGAAGTGCTATGAAGGTTCAACGTCGTCTGGTTGTTGCTGCATCGATCGCTGCCATGCTGCTGTCATTGGCGGGCGGTTCTTTTGCAGCTGAAAAAAAACCTGCACCTGCTGCAGCACCCGTTGTCAAGTCAGCCCCGTTACCTGATCCGGTTGCACGGGTAAACGGTGCCCCCATTGCGGCAGCCGAATTTCAGAAGGCCTTGAACGCCTTCAACAAATCACCTGATGCGGCCCAGATTCCGCCCGGCAAGGAAAAAGAGGTCCAGCAGTTTCTGCTGAACCAGATGATCGCGGCCGAGCTGATGTACCAGGTTGCCAAGGCAACACCGGTTACGGATCAGGATAAGAAGGTGGCTGATGCCGTTACTGCCTTAAAGGCCCGCTTTCCTGATGAAGAAGAGTACCGTAAAGGTCTGCAGGCTCAGGGGCTGACGGAAGCCGGTCTTAAAGAGCTGATCAGCCGCAATGTGGCGATCGAAAACCATATTGAGCAGGTGATTGTGCCCAAGCAACCGGTCAGTGATGCCGAGGTCAGGGAGTTTTACGATAAAAACCCGCAGACCTTTACGCAGCCTGAGCAGGCCCGGGCCAGCCACATCCTGATTACCGTTGATGCCAAGGCAAGTGAGGCCGAGCGTAAAAAGGCCCGTCAGAAGATTGAAGCGCTGTTGAAGCAGATCAGGTCAGGCGCGGATTTTGCCAAAGTTGCCCAGGAGAACTCCGGTTGTCCCAGCAGCAAGCAGGGGGGCGATCTGGGGTACTTCGGCAAGGGACAGATGGTGAAGCCGTTTGAAGATGCGGCCTGGTCGCTCAAGCCGGGTGAGGTCAGCGGTGTGGTGGAGACCCAGTTCGGCTTCCACATCATCAAACTGATTGAAAAACGCCCTTCGTCCAAGGTTCCGTTTGATGATGTCAAGGCCCGCATTGCTGATTCACTGAAACGGAAGAAGGTCGGCGAGGCGGTCAACGCGGTGCTGGAAGAAGCGCGCAAAAAGGCCAAGATAGAGGTCTATCTCAAGTAGGCTTTCAGTCTGCAAGATGCCGTTACTCACGCGGAGCCGCGAAGCTCGCGGAGAAAACAAGTAGTTAATCTTACGTTGTCAGATGAGAAGCTGCCCCTGTTCTGAACAATGGGCCGGTCCGCAAGAACCGGCCCTTGTTTTTTAGCGGGTGCTGATCAGAGTCAGCGTGTTGTCTGCAGTGGTCAGGGAGAGTGGTGCTGTGCCCAGATAGTCACCCCGGTAATAGACGGCCACCTGTCCTGCCGGAAGCGGCTGGCTGCCGGTGTAGCGCAGCTTCAGTGAGAAGGCGGGGATCGGGCCGGTGTGTACCTGCTCCTGGTCAACCGGCAGCTGCCATGCCGCCAGCTTGAGGGTCGATCCCCCTGATACGCGCTGGCTTTGGGGCAGCGGTGATGCGGCAAGTGCGGCCGGAATCACGGTCATGCCGAAACCGGCAGGGGGCTCAAACTCCGTCAGCAGAGCCAGTTGCGCGGTGTTGCTGCCGTCAAGGCGCAACTCGTAGCGCGGTGTCCAGTCGTTCTCCTGCAGTACTGCGCTCACCCTGACACGGCTGTTGGGCGAAGAGAGGGCAACCCGCACGATGGGGCCGCCAATGCTGCGCTTTTCAAGCTGAGACAGCCGCAGGGTTATCCGTTTCAGTTCCTGCTCGGTGCGGCGGCGGGCAGTAAAGACCGCCTCAAGCTGGGCGATGGCAAACTCGGTCCCCTGGCGTACCGAAGTCAGCGGGTCCGGGTTGGTCTTGGTCTTGCGGGGGGCCTTGGAGCTCTGGGACTTGGCTGCCGCCGCAAAGATGGTCTCCCTGGTTTCCAGCGCCTTCATCCGGTCTTCCAGACGGCTTTTCTGCTCCTGCAGGCTTTCCAGCTCCTTCTGCAGCTTGTCCGGTATCCCGGCCTGCACCAGCTCAACCCGACCGATCAGGCCGTTGTCAAGGGGCGTAACCCGCAGTGTACCTGTACGGATAGCACCGGGTAGCTGTACCTCGGCGCTGCCTTTTCTGGCTGTTGCCTCCAGCTCAACCAGGGTGCCGTCGATAAACATGGTCAACTCCCGTGGTCCGGCCAGACCGGTTACAGGCACCATCAGTATGCAGCACAGCATCAGCGCTGTAGATACCACACGCATCACAGACCTCCCAGGGTTACAATGATTCGGAATTCGGTTTCGGTCAGTGGCTGTACCGAGAGACGGCTGCGGTTCACCAGCGGCATCTGCTGCAGGTGCGGGTGCTCCTTGATGACCGCCAGCGGCACCTGTTGAGGTAACGGCTGATCAGCCTGCACGTCAACCATGTACCAGATCGGTTTTTCAACGGTTGCCTTGGGGTCAAAGTGATCGGCAGCAGGATCAAGAGCCGTGTGATCCGGGTAGCCGTCTCGCACCACGGTGCAGAGGCCGAACACTGCCGGTTCAGGGATGGAGCTGTGGTAGAACAGTACCCGGTCGCCGCTCTTGATCTCATCCCGCAGGAAGTTGCGGGCCTGAAAGTTGCGTACCCCGTCCCAGTGTTCGGTTGCATCGGGGCGGTTCTGCAGATCCTGGAAAGAGAAACAGCCCGGTTCTGATTTGAAGAGCCAGTGGCGCATAGGAAACCTCAATCATAATGGCTCGCGGGTGACGTAGATAAACCTGAAAACGACATTTACTCACGCAACGCCGCAACGCTCGCAACGAAAATCAATCAGTTACAGAATTATAGGGCTTCTCCTGCCTGGTTATACGTCTGATTTCTGCAACATGCTGTTATTATTTCGTAGCGTCGTAACGCCGTTGCGTGAAACTGCTTTTTTAAGGATAAAGCTGATTTGAAAATCCGCGTAAACCAGCCCAATCCGCGTCATCCGTGTGCTATTGCCTTTGATTCTTTACGACAACAGATGCACAAACAGTCCGCTGCGCAGCTTCGGTTCAAACCAGGTTGATTTGGGCGGCATGATCTGATCATCGTCGGCCAGCTCCATCAGCTCCTTGATGCCGGTGGGGAACAGGGAAAAGGCCACGGCATACTCACCGCTGTCAACCAGCCGCACCAGCTCATCCACACCACGGATACCGCCCACAAAACTGATCCGTTTATCGGTGCGGGGGTTTTCAATACCCAGCACCGGATGCAGCAGACGGTTCTGAAGGATCGAGACATCCAGACGGCCCACGGTGTTCCCTTCATCAGCAACGCCGGGCTTTACCCGCAGTTGATACCACTGCCGCTCCAGGTACATGCCGAACTGGTGCCTGTCTGTCGGTGAAAAGGCATCAGGAGCCGTGGCTATCTCAAAGGCGGGAGCCAGCTGTTCAAGGAAGGCGGAGCAACTCAGGCCGTGCAGGTCTTTAACCACCCGGTTGTACGGCATGATGTTGAGCTGGCTTTCCGGGAAGATCACGGTCAGGAAGAAGTTGTACTCCTCAGTGCCGGTGTGGCCGGGGTTGGCAGCCTTGCGCAGGTCCCGCACCCGGGCGGCGGCAGCGCTGCGGTGGTGGCCGTCTGCCACATACAGGGTGGGGATCTTCTCAAACAGGCCGGTCAGGTGATCGATCAGCGCCGGATCACCCACCACCCACAGGGTGTGGGAGACGCCGTCATCGGTGGTAAAGTGGTAGTCCGGCTGCTCATAGGCGGCGCTGGCCAGGATCTCCTCCACCTCCGGATTGTTGCGGAAGATGTAGAAAACCGGCTCATCATTGGCATCCAGGGTGTCGATGTGCCGGACCCGGTCCTCTTCCTTGTCGGCCCGGGTATGTTCATGCTTCTTGATCACGCCGGTCTGGTAGTCATCCACGGCAGAGCAGGCCACCAGACCGGTCTGGACAATGGAACCCATCCGCTGACGGTAGATGTAGTAGCAGGGGGCCGGGTCCTGGATCAGGGTCCGGCGCTCCAGAAACTGCTGCAGGTTCTGCTTGCCCCTGCTATGAACCTCGTCGGCGTGGGGATCGACGGTGGGGGGCAGATCGATCTCCGGGCGGGAGATATGCAGGAACGAATCCTGGTTGTCTCCTGCCATCTGACGGGCCTCTTCCACATCCATCACGTCGTAGGGAAGAGCTGCCACGCGGGGGGCCAGATGAACCGGCGGGCGTACTGCTGCAAAGGGTCTGATAATGGCCATGGTTGGTGCTCCTTGTTACTGGACGTAGCGTCTGGCGCCCACAAAGCGGCGCTCGAAATAGGACTCATCAATGGAGGCAATGCGGATCTCTTCGCCACGACGGGGGGCATGGACAAACTTGCCGTCACCGACATAGATGCCGACGTGGTTGATGCTGGCCGCTGAATTGCCGAAGAAGACCAGGTCGCCGTCGCGCAGCTCGGACTTGTCTACCGGATTGCCGACCTGGTACTGCTCCCGTGAGGTGCGGGGGATGTTGATGCCGCACAGGTTGTAGACCGCCCGGGTAAAGCCGCTGCAGTCCAGGCCGTCCACCACGGTGTTGCCTCCCCATTGGTAGGGGATACCGATAAAACGCTCTGCAGTGCGGGCCGCAATATAGCCCATATTCCGTTCACCCGGTTTGGGAACCGGCGGCTTGGCAACGGTTGGCGGTTCTTCAACCGGCAGTCCCAGCTCGTCGGGGCGGGGAGGCGGGTAGGGCTGGGGCGGTTTGCGCAGCTCCGGGCCGCCCTGTCTCAGGCTCGGTTCCTGCGGTGCCGTAAAGACCACCTCGCTGGGCGGGGCGATATAGAAACTGTCAATCAGCTTGTCCGCCACCAGGCGGTTGGCTGCGGCACGGGCCCTCTCTCTGCTGGAAAAGTCGCCAAAGCGGACGGCATAGATGCCGTTGTCCTTGCGGAAATAGAACGCCTCAATCCCCTTGTCCTGCAACCGTGCCGTAAAACGTTCCGCGTTTTTCACATCGGCAAAGGCCCCCATCTGGATGGCAAATCCGAGGCGGCGCACCCCCTTGGCATATTTGACGCTGCTGCCGCTTTGAAGGGCTACCTGATCTGCCTTGCCGGTTCGGGGAGCAGCGCAGCCGGGGGTGGCGGTCATGCTGAACAGCAGGGTAATCAGACAAACAACATGCAGGGTTCTGACCATCATCTTACTCCTCATCCTTTACATCCCGGCGGATTCCCATCAGAAACGGAATCACAAACGGGTCCAGCTCGCCATCCAGTACCAGGTCCGGCGTGCCTGACTCCACGCCGGTACGCAGATCCTTCACCATCTTGTAAGGGTGCAGCACGTAGGAGCGGATCTGGCTGCCCCAGCCGATCTCCTTTTTCTCGCCGGCAATCTCAGAAGCCTTGGCGTTGCGCTCATCCATCTCCTTCTCGTACAGCTTGGCCCGCAGTACCCGCAGGGCAGTGGCCCGGTTCAGGATCTGACTGCGCTCCGACTGGCAGGCCACCACGATATTGGTGGGCAGGTGGGTGATCCGTACCGCTGAATCGGTGGTGTTGACATGCTGGCCCCCGGCACCGCTGGAACGGTAGGTGTCCACCCGCAGGTCGGAGTCGGCAATCCTGATATCGATATCATCCTCCTCAATCTCGGGAAAGACAAAGACCGAGGCGAAGGAGGTGTGGCGCCGGTTGTTGCTGTCAAAGGGAGAGAGCCGCACCAGGCGATGCACCCCCGCTTCGGCCTTGAGGTGGCCGTAGGCATACTCACCGGAAACACTGAACGTAGCGGATTTGAGCCCTGCCTCTTCGCCGTCCTGGTAATCGGTGATAACCGCCCTCCACCCCTTTTTCTCACAGTAGCGCAGCAGCATCCGCAGCAGCATGTTGGCCCAGTCCTGGGATTCAGTGCCGCCGGCACCGGAATTGACCGACACAAAACAGCCGCTTTTGTCATGGGTTCCTGACAGCATCCGCTGAAACTCGGCCGCCTCCACTGCTGCCTGCAGCTGCTGGTTCATGCCATGCACCTCGGCCAGGACAGCCTCATCCGAAGCCTCCTCACCAAGCTCAATCATCACCTTGACATCATCTGCCAGGCGATTGAGACCATCCCAGCCCTGGATCAGCTTTTCCAGAACCGTTCGTTTTTTCAGTATTTCCTGAGAACCGGACGGGTCGTCCCAGAAACCGGGGGTTGCAATACGGGCGTCAAGCTCCTGCAGCTCCTCACGTTTGCGATCAAGGTCAAAGGGACCTCCGGAGGGAGGAAATACGACTGCTCAGGTCATCAAGCGATGCTGTTTCTTCACGATACATGGGGGCTCCTGCGATGGTGATAAGAAGGCCTTACTATGGTCTGTCAGGGGGGAGGAGGTCAAGGGGTTTTGTGATACAGCCGGCTGTTGCAGCGCCGGTGCAGCAACATCGTTTATGACCGAGGCGGCTCTGGAGCCCGGTGCTCTGCACGCCACGCCTCAAGTGCGATGATCAGGTCTGCTGTCTGCTGCTGCAGCTGCGGCAGCAGGTGCGCCAGGCGATCATGATCTGCATCCTTGGCAGCCACTTCAAGGCTGCTGCAGAGCTGATGCAGGGGGGAGGCAGCCAGATTTGCCGCCATACCCTTCAGGGTGTGCGCTGCCTGCCGCAGCCTGACAAGATCCCCGGTGTGGCAGGCTGCGGTAATATCTTCCAGACGTCTGGGCAGGTCTGCAAGGCCGATGGCGATGATTTCGCAGATGATGCTGGTACTGCCCAGATTCTCAAGCAGCTCATCCGGCGTAAACAGTTCGCCCGGCTGCTCCGGCTGCTCCGGCTGCTCCGGCTGCTCCGGCTGCTCCGGCTGCTCCGGCTGCGGCACCAGACCGGACTCCTCCGCAGTATCAGCGCTGCTCTCGTCATGCTGCAGCCATTTTGCCAGCATCTGAGCCAGCTGCTGGGGTTTGACCGGCTTGCTGAGGTAATCGTCCATACCTGCGGCAAGGCATTTCTCACGGTCACCCTGCATGGCATTGGCCGTCATGGCGATGATCGGCACCTGACGATTGATGACCGGTGCATCCGGTGCCCTGATTGCCCTGGTTGCCTCAAAACCGTCCATCTCCGGCATCTGACAGTCCATCAACACCAGGCTGTAGGCAATGCGGGACAGCGCTTCAATCGCCTCAAAACCGTTGCCGGCCACATCAGAGCGGTAGCCGATTTTTTTGAGCATGGCAACGGCAACCGCCTGATTTACCTGGTTATCCTCAACCAGCAGGATCCGCATTGCCTGATGACGGGCTTCATTGATGCTGTGGCGGGTGATCAGCGGCGCGGGAGCGCTCTCAGCCTGCGGAGCCCGTCCGGCAACCAGCGAAAGGCAGTCATGCAGGTGCTGACGGCGGATCGGTTTGACCAGGTAGGCCTCAATGCCGTTGTGCTGCAACAGTTCCGCATCACCGCGGTTACCCAGGGAGGTCAGCATCACCAGCCGGGTTC
>DIUB01000182.1 GCA_002422265.1 Geobacter sp. UBA6169 | reverse complement strand
AACGCCATGAAAGTATGGGAAGAAGGCAAGGACTTCCAGACCGAACTGCTGGCCGATCCTGAAGTGGTGGGAGCCCTGGGAGAGGCAAAGATCAGGGAGTCGTTTGACCTGAACTACCACCTCAAGCATGTCGACACCATTTTCAAGCGAGTCTTTGGTGCGTAATCTGCTCGATCAGCTTATAAACACCTTTGTACCGTCCGGTGGTGATTCCGGCAGCCTGTTCTGGGCCAAGCGCTTGCTGCTGGCCCTGATCCTTTTTGCCCTGGTCTGGCTGCTGGCACAGGGTATCTGCTACCTGCTTCACCGCTGGGGCAACAAGCTCACCTCTTTCACCAACACTGATCTTGACGACCGGATCCTGCAACGGATCACCCCCTCCATCTCGCTGCTTTTGACCCTGCTCGGCATTTACCTGGCACTGCTCAGCCTGCCTCTGCATGAGACTTTCTTCAGGCTCATATCCAGCGGCCTGTTTGTCGCCAACGTGGTAATCGTCTGTGTTTTGATCTACCGGATTCTACACGAGGCATTGGTCTGGTATGCTGAACGGCAGCATGAGGGAGCAGGCGGTGTTTTTTCACGCCAGATGGTGCCGATGGCAGAGAAGGTCACCATGCTGTTCATCATTGGCGCAGCTCTGATGGTGGTGCTGCGGCACTTCAACTATGATATCCTCTCGCTGGTGACCGCACTGGGGATCGGCTCGCTGGCCATAGGTATGGCAGCGAAAGACACACTGGCTCACGTCATCTCAGGTTTCACCCTGATGATTGACCGCCCCTTTCGGATCGGCGACCGTATCCAGCTGTCCGGCGGACAGGTAGGCGATGTACAGGATATCGGCCTGCGATCCACCAAGATCAAAACCCTGGACAATCAGCTCCTGATCATCCCCAACTCGGATCTCTGCAATACCATGCTGACGAACCAGGCCTTTCCGGACAATCGGATCAAGGGACGCATCAACGTCGGTGTCGGTTACGGCAGTGATGTTGAGCAGGTCAAGCGACTGCTGGTAGCCATTGCCCTGGAGGTGGATGAGGTGCTGCGCGAACCGGCACCAGAGGCATTCTTTGTCTCATTTGGCGACAGTGCCCTGAACATGTCGCTCTTCTTCTGGGTAGAAGAATATCCCCGGCTGTTTGCCACCACTGACAAGATTAATTCGCGTATCATTGAACGATTCAGAGAACATGGCATTACTATTCCGTTTCCGATCAGAACGGTCCAGATTCAACAACCTTAACTTGGATAAGACACCATGCCCAACAGAATTGAAGTAGCACTCAAGGATGGCGTACGCGATGCCCGTGGCGAGCGGATCAAGCGCGAGATCGGCCATTTTCTGCACCTGCCGGTGAGCAGTGTGCGCACCATCGATATCTTTACTGTGGATGCCGAGCTGTCCCGTACCGAACTGGAGGCTGCTGCCTCCGGCCCGTTCTGTGACCCGGTCATCCAGACCTGGAGCATTGACCTGCCCCAGGCGATCGGCTTTGACTGGGCTGTTGAGGTCGGTTTCCGCCCCGGCGTGACGGACAACGTAGGGCGTACCGCCCGCGAGGCGGTGGAGTACCTGACCGGCCGTGCCTTCGGTTCCGGTGAGGGGGTCTACTCCGGCGTGCAGTACCTGTTCACCGGTCAGTTGACTGCCGAACAGGTGGAGAAGATCGCCACCGGCCTGCTCTGCAACACCCTGATCCAGCGCTACAGTGTCATGTCTGCCGCTGATTTTATGGCCAGACGGGGATTCCCGGTTACGGTGCCCAAGGTTACCGGCGAGACCAAAGGCCAGGTGCGAGAGATTGATCTGGAAGTATCGGACGAGGAGCTGCTGCGGATCAGCAAGGAAGGTGTGCTGGCCCTGACCCTGGAGGAGATGAAGATCATCCAGGCCCACTACCGCGACCCGCAGGTGCAGACTGAAAGGGCCAAGCAAGGCCTGGGTAACAAGCCCACTGACGTTGAGCTTGAGTGTCTGGCCCAGACATGGTCCGAGCACTGCAAGCACAAGATCTTTGCCGGTACCGTGCAGTACGAGGATGAAAACGGCAACAAGCAGGAGATCAAGTCTCTGTTCAAATCCTACATCCAGCGGGTCACCAAAGATGTCCGCGCCAATCTGGGCGACAAGGACTTCTGCCTGTCGGTATTCAAGGACAATGCTGGTGTCATCACCTTTGACGAAAACAACTCCCTGGTCTTCAAGGTAGAGACCCACAACTCACCGTCTGCCCTTGATCCCTACGGCGGGGCGCTGACCGGCATCGTCGGGGTCAACCGTGACCCGTTCGGCACCGGGCAAGGCTCAAAACTGATCTTCAACACCGATGTATTCTGCTTTGCCGACCCGTTCTATGACAAACCGCTGCCATCGCGCCTGTTGCACCCCCGCCGGATCTTTGAAGGGGTTGTTGAGGGGGTGGAGCATGGCGGCAACAAGTCCGGCATCCCCACGGTCAACGGCTCCATCGTGTTTGACGAGCGTTTTGCCGGCAAGCCGCTGGTGTTCTGCGGCACCGCAGGTCTGATGCCGGCAAAGGTAAACGGCATCCCGGGCCATGAGAAGAGTATCAAGCCGGGCGACCTGATCGTCATGGCCGGTGGCCGGATCGGCAAGGACGGTATCCACGGCGCCACCTTCTCATCCGAAGAACTGAATGAGAACTCACCGGTTACGGCGGTCCAGATCGGCGACCCGATCACCCAGAAGCGTATGTTCGATTTCCTGATCAGGGCCCGCGACAAGGGGCTGTACCGCTTCATCACCGATAACGGTGCCGGTGGCCTCTCATCCTCTATCGGTGAGATGTCCGGCGAGTGCAACGGCTGCCGGATGGATCTGGCCAAGGCCCCCCTCAAATACCCCGGCCTTGATCCCTGGGAGATCCTGATCTCTGAGGCGCAGGAGCGGATGTCCATGGCGGTACCACCGGAGAAGATCGACGAGTTCATGGCCATGTCAAAGCGGTTTGGCGTGGAGTCAACCGTACTGGGCGAGTTCACCAACAGCGGGGTATTCCATATCCTGTATGGCGACAAGACCGTGGCCTGGCTGCCGATGGAGTTCATGCACGAAGGTCTGCCTCCCATGCAGATTCCTGCCAAGTGGGAACCGCCGGTCAACCCGGAGGCTCCGGCCCAGGATAAGCAAGACTGGACCCCTGACCTGCTGGGGCTGCTGGGGCAGCTGAACATCTGTTCCAAGGAGTCGGTGGTGCGTCGCT
>DIUB01000131.1 GCA_002422265.1 Geobacter sp. UBA6169 | reverse complement strand
AAATCATCGATCAGACGATCCCGGTAACTGCCGCCATACCGCAGCTGCGCATCCCCCAGACCGTCAGTAGCCAGCAGAATATCACTTACCCCCTGCAGATCGATCTCCTGATAGACCAGCGGCGGCGAAAAAGAACAGACCGGCGGATTGGCCCCCGGCAAACGCTCCACCCGACCGTTGCGTTTCAGAAGCAGTGCCGGCATGCCGCAGCAGAGCAGTCGTGCCCGCTGCTGCACCGGGTCCAGCTCCATCAGCAGACAGCTGAAAACCTCGTCTTCCAGCAGGTTCTGGGCGGCAAAGCCGATCGTGCGTTCGGTCAGGACGTCAAAACGATACGGCGCACAGCAGGCGCTGCTGAAAAAATGGTTGAAGAAAGACGTGGTCAGCATGGAGGTAACTGCAGCAGAGAGGCCGTGCCCCATGGCATCGGACAGGAAGATAACAATCCGGTTATCAACATGCATCATTGCCGCATAACTGTCGCCGGACATGATATCCCGGGGCTGCTGCAGCAGATCCAGCAGCCAGCCCCCCTGCCCGTCAACCGGCAGATACTCCCCGGCAAACTGGTTGCGTACGATATGCCGTTCCTTGGCCTTGGCCAGCTCTTCCTGCAGCGAATGGTAGCGATTACGGTAACGCAGCAGTTCCACTTCCTGCCGGCGCGCATCTTCGGCAACCCGTTCCAGGTGCAGCTCGCGGGTTACCCCCATCAACGCACGCTGTACGGCATCACTGCGAAGCGGCTTGGCCAGAAACTTGGAGACCCCCAGATTGATCGCCTCCACCAGATCGGCATGTTCCAGCGAGGCGGTCATCAGCACCACCGGCACCTTCTGGTTGTGGATGCGGATCTCCCGCAGCATGCTGATGCCGTCCATATTGGGCATCATCAGATCGGTCACCACCAGATCAGGCTGGTGCGTCTGAAACTGCTGCAGCCCCTCCACTCCGTCCGAGGCGCCGTATACCCGGTTAAAAATCCGCTCCAGCATCTTGCGGATAATGGCGGAGCTGACCGGATCATCTTCCACATACAGCACGGAAAGCTGCTCGGTATAGCTTTTCAGGGTGGGATCAATCATTGTCAGGGTCCAGGGGCCAGGGCAGCAGTGATCCTGGTGCCATGGAACATCTCATATTTCGCATACTCCCCCTCCCTTGACGGGAGGGGGCTGGGGGGTGGGTGAAGCTGCAACAGGGCAATTTCATGGAGAGTTCCCCCCCACCCTAACCCTCCCCCGCCAGGGGGGAGGGAACTTGATAGTGTTCAAGTATAAAGGGTTACAGGTCACTAGCATTTGAACCGGCTCAGGTTCTGCCGCAGGCCGTCCGACTTCACCGCCATGGCCGATGAGACCTCCTCCACCTCCTGGGCCACCGAACGGTTCTGCTCAGACACCTGGCTCATCTGGTGCATCTGCTCCATCAACTGCTTGGTGCGGGTGGCAATAAAGGTACTCTTGCGCACCAGCTCAGAGGATGTCTGCACCGCATCGGTCAGCCGCTCACCTGAATCACCGGCAGTGGCAATCAGCCCCCTGGTGGATTCGGCAATCTCAAGCATCCGGCGCGAACTCTGCTCAGTCTCGCCATACAGGTTCTCAACACCGCTGACCACCGTCGTCACGCTCTGGTTGATCTGAGATAAGGAACTCTGGGTCTTGGCTGCCAGTTGGCGCACCTCATCGGCCACCACCGCAAAACCGCGCCCCAGCTCCCCGGCCCGGGCCGCCTCAATGGAGGCATTCAGAGCCAGCAGATTGGTCTGATCCGCGATATCGGAGATGATCTCCAGCACCTCGCGAATCTTGCCGGCATTACCTGACAGCTCCTGCATCCGTTCAGCCAGCAGGCGCTGCTTGTCCGCTTCGCCGATAATGACCTTACCGGCCGTGTTCAGGTTACCGGCAAACTGCACCATCACTTTTTTGGTTGCCTCAATGGTCTCAGTGGTATTGATGGCCATCTCTTCGGTCAAGTCAAGATTCTGTCCCACTTCCTGGGCCAGAGCATCCCCTTCTTCCACGATCCGGGCCTGCTGCTGTACGGTATTACTCAAATTAGCGGCAATATGAGACAGCTCCTGACTGGCCACGGCAGTCTCGGTGGCAGTTTCCTTGGCAGTGGTAACACTCTGGTGCACCTTGTCGATAAAGCGGTCGATAAACCCGGCTGCCTCACCGATCTCATCGGCCCGGCGCATGTTCAGGCGGGCGGTCAGATCCCCTTCGCCGTGGGCCAGATCCGATGCCACATCAACCATGTTCTGAATCGGCTTCAGCACCCGATCATTAGCCACCTTGAACAGCAGCAGCAGACCGGCGGCAACGCAGAACAGAAAACCGCCCAGCCCGTACATCAGGTACTGCAGCCAGACAGCAAACTGCTTGTTCTTTTCTTCAAATCCCATCCGCTTGATCTTGACCGCCTGCTCAAGATCAGCCTTCAGGGCACGCCAATGGGGGGTTTCCTTGGTATTGAGGTGGGCTATGGCCCCCTGCAGATCACCGGACTCTCCCAGAACTCGCACCTCGGCCCGAACCGGCTGCAGCGCCTTCCAGTGTGTGCCGATACTGTCCAGTGGCAGCTTGCCCTTTACCAGGGTTGCCTTGTTGGTATCTTCAAGGGCCTTTTCAAAGTCTTTGGCCGCCTTCTCATAGTTGGCCTTGGCCTTATCGTCTTTGGGGTTCATGATGACGTTACGCAACGCCTGTTCTCCCTGCAACCCCTGGGAAAGCATGATATGCAGGTTATCAAACACCACCACATCACGGTAGACCATCTCGTTGAACTTGGCCTTGACCGACAAGGTCATATAGGCAAACACGCCGATAATCAGGACCATGATCACCGCAACAGCAAACGCCCCGGACTGAAACAGTAACTTTATTTTCATCGCACACCTCGGAGAAGAAAGGGTCAAGGGTCAAGGGGCATGACGAACTTCCTGACCCCTACCCCTTGCCCCTGTTTTTTATTACACTCTGAACTGCCGTACCTGCCGTTGCAGCTCTTCAGCAAGGGTCAGCAACTGATCAGCGGATTGGGCCGACTGCTGGGCATGCTGTGAGCTTTCCTGCGCAACGTCGTTGATCCGGCTGACATTGCCGGCGATCTCACCGGTGGTGGCAGTTTGTTCCTCCGCTGCCGTGGCAATCTGGTTGA
>DIUB01000093.1:14805-16255 GCA_002422265.1 Geobacter sp. UBA6169 | reverse complement strand
TCAGGTTATTCAGGTTATTCTTTCTTCGTCAGGGCCTGTCATGCAGCAGACACATCTTCCAGGCGGATTGCCGTTCAACGTTGCTGCAGGGCACGGTGCATCTCAGCAACCAGCACCGATACCTCCATCGGTTTCGGTACGTACCCGTCAAAACCTGAGTTGAGCAGCATTTCCTTTTCTTCCTGCAGTGCGTGTGCTGTCAGGGCAATAATCGGGACATGGCTACCGTGTTCCTGCTCTTGCTGGCGGATGGTTGCTGTTGCAGCACAGCCGTCTATCAGCGGCATCTGAATATCCATCAGAATAAGATCAAAGGTGCCTTCAGACCAGAGGCGAACGGCATCATGACCATTGGTGACGCTGGTAACCTGGTGCCCCAGTTGTTCCAGAACAGTAACGGTGTATTTTCGGTTGATCACATTGTCTTCAGCCAGCAGGATAGACAGCTGGCGGCCTTCCCCATGTTTTGCAGCCGTTTCGACGGTTTCGTTACGAACGTCTACGGCTGTTCTGCGTGCGATGGTGAATGGCAGCGAAAGATGTATTGTGCTGCCGACGCCAACGGAGCTTTCAGCCCATATTCTACCGCCCAGAAGCTCTACCAGCCGCTTGCTGATTGATAATCCCAGCCCTTTGGCGCCTAGTTTGCGACCGGTTATTGAAGCTGGTGAAAACAGGAGTTGCAGGCTTTCTTCGTCAATACCGATGCCGGTGTCACTGATACGAAGGTGCAGCAGAATCTGATCGTCGTGCTGTTCAAGTACGGCAACCGAGAGCTGTACGGAGCCTTGTTCTGTGAATTTGATAGCGTTACCCACCAGGTTCAGTATGACCTGTTTGGTGTGCCGCTGATCACCACGCAGGATGTCCGGCACACTGTCCGGGATGTCAACGGTGAGGTCAAGCCCCTTGATATGCAGGTCGGTGTGCTGGGTCTTGACTATGTTGCTGATGGTGGCGCGGAGGCTGAAATCAATTTCTTCAGGCTGCACCAGATCATCGGCGAGTTTTGAGAAGTCAATAATGTCGTTGATCAGGTACATCAGGCTTTTGGCGGATATCTCCAGGCAGTCAAGGTAATCCTGTTGCAGGGGGGACAGTTCGGTGGTTCGCAGCAGTTGTGCCATGCCGATTACTCCATTCATCGGAGTACGAATTTCATGGCTCATATTGGTGAGAAACTCATTCCTGGCAATAGTGTCGTAAACCTCAGCCGGTGAGTATGGTTTGAGCACCGTCTTTTTACGTTTTTGAAATTTTTGGGGTGTTCTTGCCATTGGCATTCCTGTTGATCAAGCCATTTTCAGTGTTAAGTGAAGCATGTTGCAGGCGGTTGTTGCAGTGTGCCGGCTGCCCTTGCATAAAAAAAGGGATGCCTGTTGGCATCCCTTTGGGCTCAACGGCTTACAGATTATCCCTGCAAACCAAACTCCTCATGCAGTACCCGTAC
>DIUB01000093.1:1672-14708 GCA_002422265.1 Geobacter sp. UBA6169 | reverse complement strand
GCTACTTCGTTGGTAATCAAAAGTGCCTTTTTAAGGTCAGCCTTGGTGACGGTGAAGGTGAAATCGGTGGTTCCGGCATGACTGACGTTCTGGACGATCATATCAACCGAGATGGCTGCGTCTGACAGCGGTGTGAGAATCTTGGCGGCGATACCCGGCTTGTCGGGTACCCCAAGAACCGCAATCTTGGCCTCATTCTTGTCGTATGCAACCCCGGAAACGAGTATTCCTTCCATATCCTTATCCTCCCTGGTAACCATGGTACCGGTGTTTTCATTCAGGCTTGAGCGAACATGTATGTCCACGTTGTATTTTTTGGCGAACTCGACTGAACGGATCTGCAGCACCTTGGCGCCCAGACTGGCCAGTTCCAGCATCTCGTCGTAGGAGATCTTTTCTACCTTGCGCGCTTCTCTGCAGACGTTGGGATCGGTGGTATAGACGCCGTCAACATCGGTGTAAATCTCGCACACATCAGCCTTCAGCGCGGCAGCAAGTGCCACGGCTGAGGTATCGGAGCCACCGCGTCCTAGGGTGGTCAGACTGCCTTCCTTGTCCATCCCCTGAAAGCCGGCCACAACCACGATACAGCCTTCTTTCAGATCAGCCTGCATGCGGGTGTCGTCGATGCTCTCGATTCTGGCCTTGGCATAAGTGCTGTCGGTAATGATCGGTACCTGCCAGCCCATATAGGATTTGGCCTTGTAGCCGAGGGACTTCAGGTACATGGCCAACAGGCCGATGGTGACCTGCTCACCGGTTGCCACCACCACATCGTACTCACGGTTGTCAGGGATATCGACCATCTCATTGGCCAGCGCAACCAGTTTGTTGGTTTCACCCGACATGGCAGAAACCACCACCACCACTTCATTGCCGGCCTCATAGGTCTTGATGATCCGCTTGGCAACGTTCTTGATCCTGTCGGTGGTCCCCACCGACGTACCGCCGTATTTTTGAACTACCAGTGCCATGCTGTTGCTCCTTCACAGAACAGATCAAAAGTTGAAAGTGATTTTATTTAGCAGAACAGAGCAGGGGTGACAAGGGTTTTTTACTGGTATCACAGTGTGTTGCAAGTTGTGCAAGCAGCAGCTGCATTCTGGTGCCGTGGGCAAAGAGGCTGATCCGGCGTATGGTCGCATCAACGTAGCTAAAGCCGAGTTCCAGCCGGGTAGGGGGGAGTAGAGCAAGGATCCGGTCAGGCCATTCGATCAGGCAGATGCCGTTACCGTGCAGATGTTCCTCAAGCCCCAGTTCAACGGCATCATCACAACCGCGTAGTCGGTAGCAGTCATAGTGGTGGATCGGCGGCACTGCCGGGTATTCGTTTAAAATGGCAAAGGTGGGGGAGGCCACCAGATCAAGATACTGGGGGGCTGCACCGGCTACAATGCCCCGTACAAAACAGGTCTTGCCACCGCCCAGTTCCCCGGTCAGGGTAACAACATCACCGGCTGCCAGCAGCTTCCCCAGCTCTGTCCCCAGTGCCATCGTTGCTTCAGGGGATTCAGTATCAACGATGAGCTCTCCCCCGTGCCCCGTGCCCCTGGTTCTTTGCCCCTGCACGTTCATCCCAACAGGGTACGGATGATGTCGATCCGGGCCACGATGCCCACCAGAGAGCCGTTATCAACAACCGGAATGGCGTTGACGTGATGGCTGCTCATCAGGTCGGCAGCCTCACTGAGGGATGCGTGCGGGCTGATGCTGGCGACTTCAGTCTGATAGACATCGGCAACGGTACGGCCTCCCATCTTCTGCAATTCCTTTTCCAGGGTCTTTTCAGACTCAAGATAGATCACCCAGTCAAACAGGCTGATCACCGTGGGCAAATGCAGGCTTTTACTCTGCTCAACCAGGTCTGATTCGGTTACCATGCCGATCAGGTTTTCGGCGGCATCCACCACCGGTAAAGAACTGATCCGGTTGGTAACAAACAGCTCTGCCAGTTCTCTGATGGTTGTTTCGGTTCTGACCGTCAGCACCGTGCTGGTCATAATGTCGGCAACAGTTTTCATGTGAGCTCCTTACAGTTCAAATGGATGGATCTGGTTGGTTGGTGCGTTGAGGAGACGGTTGAAGGCAAGGGGAATCCGTTCGATCAGGTCAGAGGCGGTCATGCCGGTTTCGCCCTGTTCCATGGCCACCAGATCGCCGGCCAGACCATGCAGAAACACTCCCAGCCGGCAGGCATTCCAGGTTGTGTAGCCTTGCCCCAGCAGTGAGACGATCATACCGGTCAGCACATCACCCATGCCGCCGGTGGCCATTCCCGGATTACCGCTGCCGTTGATGGCTGCCATGCCGTTGGGAGCGGCCACAATGGTACGGGCCCCTTTCAGTACAACGTACACCCCATGGGTACGGGCAAACTCCTGGGCTACCGAGATCCGAATGGCAGCCACATCCGGAATGGATGAGCCAAGCAGACGGGACATCTCGCCGGGATGGGGGGTGAGAACGATATGTGCGGAACGCTTGCGCTGCAGCACCGTGATATCCTCAGCCAGCGCGTTCAGGCCGTCGGCATCTATTACCATCGGTACGGAGACCGTCTCAATCAGGGTGTGGACTACGGTCACACCGGCAGGTCGGCGGTCAATGCCGGGGCCGATGGCCAGGGCCTGCTTGCCGGGCAGCTGTTTCTCCAGCGCTGGAAGGACATGTGTGGTCAGGTGCCCGGTACCGGCATCAGGTAGAGGCAGGGTCATGGCCTCGGTTGTTTTTACCTCAAGAATATGATTGAGACTCTCCGGTACGGCCAGAGTAACCAGCCCTGAACCGCTGCGGACGGCACTGTTGGCAGCCAATGCCGCAGCACCGGTCTTTCCCGGCGAACCGGCAATGATCAGGCAATGACCAAAATGGCCTTTGTGGGCCTGGCGGTCACGTCGCTTTACCAATGGCGCCATCAGTTTCTCATTTAAAAAGTCATAGCCGATGGCATCGTTTAACAAAAGTGGCGGAATGCCGATGTCGACAATGACCAGCCGGCCCACCATATCGGCCGCAGGGTAGAGCACATGGCCCAGCTTGGCTGCGGCAAAGGTGACAGTCAGATTTGCCCGTACGGCAGTGCCCAGGATTCTGCCGGTAGTGCCATGAACGCCGGTCGGGATGTCAACTGCCACCACCTTGGACGGTGATGCGTTGATCAATTCTACTGCCTCAAGATAGACCCCCTGCAGGTCGTTACGCAGACCGGTTCCCAGCAGTGCATCAACCAGCAGATCTGCCTGCAGCAGGTCGTCGGCATGCTTTTCGGTTATTTCCCCCTGGCCGGGGCAGAAGCTGAGGATTTCGTCAGGCAGCAGCTCCAGATTGGTCAGGGCATCGCCGTGGATCACCTCCTGCTCGGCCAGTACAATCACCAGCACCTGCCAGCCTTTTTCCAACAGGTAACGGGCAATCACGTAGCCATCACCGCCGTTATTGCCTTTTCCGGCCAAGATCACCACCTTCTTGCTGGTACGGGTGCCGTAGGCCGCCAGGATATGCTCGGCACATCCTTTTCCGGCCAGCTCCATCAACTCCCGACCCGGGATACCGTACTCCTCAATGGCGCGGCGGTCCAGTTCCTGCATGGTATGGGCGGTAACAATCTTCATGGCGCCTCCAGCACGACAAATGCAACGGCATGGCCGCCGTCATGTGACAATGACAACTGTATGGTCAGCAGGCCCCGTTCAGCAACCAGCTCCTGCGTCCTGCCGGACAGGTGAAGCGATGGTTTGCCCAGCGGATCATTCCGCACCTCCATCTCAACCCAGGAAAGGCCGTCCCGCAGACCGGTTCCCAAGGCCTTGACAAAGGCCTCCTTGGCGGCAAAACGGGCAGCCAGACAGGCAGCGCTCTGCTTGCGGGCCAGGCAGTACTGCTGCTCGTGTGTGGAAAAGAGCCGATCCAGCAGCGGCTGATTGCCTTGATCCAGAAACCGCTGAATCCGTGCGATTTCAACCGTATCAACTCCGATGCCGAGGATCACCGGGGGCGGATCAGCGCCACCATCTCCCGCACGGCCCGATCCAGCCCCACCAGGGTAGCCCGGGCAATGATGCTGTGGCCGATGTTGAATTCGTCGATGCCGGACAGTTTGGCGAGCGGGATGATGTTGACGTAGTTCAGGCCATGCCCGGCATGGACCGTCAGGCCCAGCTCATTCCCCAGGGCAACGGCATCACGGATGGCGGCCAGTTCGCGGTGGCGCGCTGCCTCGCTATGGGCCTCGGCATAGCGGCCGGTGTGGATCTCGATCGCCTCGGCGCCGCTCTGATGTGCTGCCCTGATCTGCTCCGGGTTGGGATCTACAAACAGGCTGACAATGATACCGGCCTGCTGGAGTGCCTGTACCGCCGTTTGCACGGTTTGGAAGGTGGCGATGACGTCAAGCCCCCCTTCGGTGGTCAGTTCCTGCCGTTTTTCCGGCACCAGGGTACACTGCTCAGGTTTGACCCGGCAGGCAATCCCTACCATTTCGTCAGTGGCAGCCATTTCGAGGTTCAGCTTGGTCTGGACGGTCCTGCGCAGGATCTCCAGATCACGATCCTGGATGTGGCGGCGGTCTTCCCGCAGGTGGATCGTGATTCCTTCGGCCCCAGCCAGTTCACCGATTGCCGCTGCCGTAACCGGGTCCGGCTCGGTACCGCCCCGTGCCTGGCGTACGGTGGCGATATGATCAACGTTTAAGCCCAGTTTTGCCATGTTCGTTACTTCTCCCCCAGCTGTTGTTTAACCAGATCCGCAATCTCGTTGGCCCAGGTGGTGATTTCGTATTTATCCTGACCTTCAAGCATGATCCGCAGCAGCGGTTCGGTGCCTGAATAGCGGATCAGCACCCGTCCTTCATTGCCCAGCTTCTGTTCAACGCCGCGAATGGCGCCGGCAATGGCCGGCAGGGTCATGATGTCTTTACGCTCCCTGACGCGAACATTGACCAGTACCTGGGGGAGTGGAATCATCACCTCGGCCAGCTCCGACAGCGGCTTGTTGGTCCGTCGCATGACCGCCAGCAGCTGCAGGGCGGCCAGTACGCCATCGCCGGTGGTGTTGTGTTCCAGGAAGATCAGATGTCCTGACTGCTCCCCGCCAAGAGTATACCCCCCTTTGCGCATCTCTTCCACCACATAGCGGTCCCCCACGGCAGTCTTGATAATTGAGCCGCCTGCCCGGCGCAGGGCAATATCCAGCCCCATGTTGCTCATCACCGTGGCAACCAGGGTTTTTTTCTTCAGCAGCTTACGGGCAATCATGTCCGTGGCACAGATGGCCATGATCTGATCACCGTTAACCTCATTGCCGAATTCATCGCAGACAATCACCCGGTCAGCATCACCGTCAAGGGCAATGCCGATATCGGCACGATGGCTTTTGACCGCCTCACTGATCACCTCAGGGTGTAGTGAGCCGCAGCCGGCGTTGATGTTGGTGCCGTTAGGCTTGACCCCCAGGGCGATTACCTCTGCCCCCAGTTCTGAAAAAACAGCCGGGGCAACCTTGTAGGCAGCGCCGTTGCCGCAGTCCAGTACGATCTTCAGCCCGGTCAGGTCCAGGTTCTGGGGAAAGGTATTTTTGAGAAAGACAATATACCGGCCGGCAGCATCATCAATCCTGAACGCCTTGCCCACTTCATCGGCTGTGGGGCGCAGGGCGTCGATTTTTTTCGAATCAAGCAGCTTTTCAATCTTCAGTTCGATCTCGTCCGGCAGTTTGTAACCATCTGCCGAAAAGAACTTGATACCGTTGTCCTGAAACAGGTTGTGGGAGGCCGAGATCACCACCCCGGCGTCAGCGCGCATCGATTTAGTGATATTGGCAATACCGGGGGTGGGCAGCGGACCCACCAGCAGGACGTCAACCCCCATGGAGCAGATGCCGGCCACCAGGGCACTTTCCAGCATGTAGCCAGAGATGCGGGTATCCTTGCCGATCACGATCTTGTGCCGTTTTCCGTGGGTGCTCTTGAAGATGTAAGCCGCTGCCCGTCCCAGCTGCATGGCAGTTTCAGTGGTCATGGGATGGATGTTGGCAACACCGCGAACCCCATCGGTTCCAAACAGTTTTTTCATATTTTATGCTCCTTGGTAGGTACGGTTGGCTGAGATTTCCATGGCTTTTTTAAGAATTTTCTTCAGTTCGGTCTGATCAATGTCGTAGTGGATAGTCCCATCCTGAACCGCTGAAATCTTGCCGGTCTCCTCAGAAACCACCAGTACCAGCGCATCGGACAGTTCTGAAAGCCCCAGGGCTGCCCGATGTCGGGTGCCGAAGCTTTTGGCAATATCAGGATTGTGCGAAAGGGGTAGCAGGCAACCGGCCCGGGTGATCTTGCCGTGCTGCAGCAGCACGGCTCCGTCATGAATGGGGGAATAGGGCAGAAAAATGGAGTTGAGCAGTTCGCTGGTCACCTTGGCATCGATATCAGTACCGACCTGAATCAGATGCTCAATCGGCTGGTGTTTGACCACCACGATCAGGGCGCCGATCCGGCGTTCGGCCATCCCCATCAGGGCATGCAGCACTTCATCGACTGAACCGTCATCATCGGTAGCGGCAGGGGACTGTCGGCGCTTGCCCAGAGCCAGCAGGGTGCGGCGCAGATCATTCTGAAAAATGATGGCAAGCACCACCGGCATGGAGAAGGTAAGCAGATCCATCACCCGGATAACTGGCTGCAGACCACTCAGGCGTGCGACCAGAGAGGTGGCAACCAGCACTGCCATAACCACCAGCAGGCGCAGGGCAACATCACGCCGTATCAGCAGCGCCGACAGATAGATCAGGGCAGCCAGGATAATGCTGTCGCTGAGTCCGGTGAGGTCAGTGGGGCAGTTCATGGAGTACTCTCTGCTTCAGGATGATCAGGCCGTGCAGATGGCACGGGTCATCAGGGCAACATCACGCATGGCCTGCAGATCATGAACCCGCAGGATGCGTGCACCCTTGGCCACCGCCAGTGCAACGGTGGCAGCAGTGCCGAACAGACGGTCTGCAGGATTGTCTCGCTCAAGTACCTTGCCGATGAACGACTTGCGGGAGGTGCCCACCAGCAGCGGATAGCCGAGCCCCTGTAATTCAGGCAGCCGTTGCAGCAGCTGCAGGTTGCCGATGGTGTCTTTGGCAAAGCCGATACCGGGGTCAAGCACGATATGGTCGGTCGGTACCCCGGCTGCTTCAGCCGTTGCCGCTGAACAGCGCAGTGATAAGGCAACCTCACCCAGCAGATCGTCGTAGCCGGTATCCTGCTGCATCTGCTGGGGCGTACCTCGGGTGTGCATCAGTACCAGACCGGCCTGGTGTCTGGCAACCACCTCTGCCAAGGCCGGATCAAAGGTCAGGCCGCTGATGTCGTTGATGATCTCGGCTCCGGCAGACAGTGCCGCATCAGCCACCGCTGACTTCCAGGTATCAACCGAGATCGGCACCGGCAGCTGCCCTGCCAGAGCTTCAATGACTGGCAGGATCCGAGCTGCTTCCTGTTCAGCTGAAACAACAGGTGCACCGGGGCGGGTGCTCTCCCCCCCGATATCCAGCAGATCAGCCCCCTGTGCCACCAGTTCATGTGCCCGGGCAACAGCTTGGTCAAGCGTGCGGTACTGGCCTCCATCAGAAAAAGAGTCTGGTGTGATATTGAGAATCCCCATGAGCAGGGGGCGATCCAGTGCCAGATGACGCCGGGAGGTAGTCCAGTGTGGGGCAGGGTGTTGCAGGCGGTTCAGTAGTGCCTGAATGTCAGCTGACAGTTGTTGCAGGCCGAACGGCTGGCAGTGCAGTTTGCGGCAGAGTCTGTCCAGCTGTTTGGCGGTGCCGATCAACAGTACATCGGTGTGCGGTACGGAACAGGCAACCGTTCCTCGTGCAACAGCCGCATCCCCCCCCAGGGCCAGCATTTCCTGCTTGATGATGTTGGCAGCAGCCGGCTTGAGTCGGGGAACCAGGAGGGCGTGCTGCTCCAGTTTGGGAAGCATCTTGACAATGCCGGCCGGATCAACGCCGATCCGCTCCAACTGGTGCCGGGCTGCAGCAGGGTTGCTGAGGCACAGGGAACGCAGCACCTTGACAGGCCCATGGTCCCCGGCCTCAGGTCCCTGCAATGTCACGCCTGGATATCCACCGGTTTCTGAGCCTCTGTTACCGTTGGCTCTTCAGCAGCAGCAACCGGCTGCTCCTGCTTTTTACCGGTACAGACCGGGCCGTTGCCGGCAATGATATCATCCACCTCGGTACCGGTGAGGTTTTCCTTCTCGATCAGGCAGAGCGAGAGCTTATGGAGTATTTCTTCGTGGTCACGCAGAATAGTAATGGCCCGATGATAACTTTCATCAACAATCCGCTTGATTTCCTGATCGATCTTGATGGCGGTCTCTTCGCTGAAGTTTTTGTGCATGGCCATATCGCGGCCCAGGAAGATCGACTCATCCTTCTTGCCCAGTGAAACCGGACCCATCAGATCGCTCATACCCCACTCGCAGACCATTTTGCGTGCCATTTCGGTGGCACGCTCAATATCATTACCGGCACCGGTAGTAAAGGTCTTGAAGATCAGGTCCTCGGCGGCCCGTCCCCCCATCAGCACGGCTATCCGGCCCAGCAGGGATTCGCGGTTATAGCTGTGCTTGTCCTCGATCGGTAGCTGCATGGTCACGCCCAGGGCACGGCCACGGGGGATGATGGATACCTTGTGCACCGGATCGCTGCCCGGTACCATTTTGGCCACCAGGGTATGGCCGGCTTCATGGTAGGCGGTGCTCTTCTTTTCTTCATCGGAGATCACCATGCTGCGGCGCTCGGCACCCATCAGCACCTTGTCCTTGGCAGCATCAAAATCCTGCATGTCAACCGAAGCCTTGTCTTTGCGGGCAGCCAGAAGAGCGGCTTCATTGACCAGGTTGGCCAGGTCAGCGCCGGAGAAGCCGGGAGTGCCGCGGGCAATGGTCTCCAGGTTGACTTCAGGCGTGAGCGGCACCTTCTTGGCATGTACGCCAAGGATTTGTTCGCGACCCTTGACATCGGGGCGGGGCACCACCACCTGACGGTCGAACCGTCCGGGGCGCAGCAGGGCCGGGTCAAGCACATCGGGGCGGTTGGTGGCGGCGATCAGTATGACTCCTTCATTGGACTCAAATCCGTCCATCTCAACCAGCAGCTGGTTTAATGTCTGTTCCCGCTCGTCATGGCCGCCGCCCAGGCCGGCACCGCGATGGCGGCCCACGGCATCAATTTCATCGATAAAAATAATGCAGGGGGCGCTTTTCTTGCCCTGCATGAACAGGTCCCGTACCCGGCTGGCGCCGACGCCGACAAACATCTCCACAAAGTCGGAACCGGAGATGGAGAAGAACGGCACGCCGGCTTCGCCGGCTACGGCCCGGGCCAGCAGGGTCTTGCCGGTACCGGGAGGCCCCACCAGCAGGACACCTTTGGGTATCTTGCCGCCCAAGGCAGTAAATTTTTTAGGTTCCTTCAGGAAGGCAATGATCTCTTCCAGCTCTTCCTTGGCTTCTTCAATGCCGGCCACATCCTCAAAGGTAATCTTGCCCTGGGCCTCGGTCAGCAGCTTGGCGCGGCTCTTGCCGAAGGACATGGCCTTGCCGCCTCCCATCTGCATCTGACGCATGAAGAAGATCCAGATGCCGACCAGCAGCAGCAACGGGAACCAGGAGATAAAGATGGAGAACCAGGAAAAACGCTCTTCCTCAGGTTTGGCCTGAATAGTGATCTTCTTTTCCAGCAGTTTTTGGGTCAGGTCGGCGTCAAAGGTCGGTTTGTAGGAACGGAAGGTTTTTTCCTTGCCGTCCTTGTCCAGGTATTTACCGGAAAGGTCGTTCCCCTGAATAACAATCGATTTTATTTTTTCTTCATCAAGCATGAGCATCAGTTCGCTGAAGCTTAAGCGATCTTCAACAACACGGGGTTTCTGAAACATGTTGAACAGCATGATCATCATCAGACTGATGATCAGCCACAGGGCGAGATTCTTGGAAAACTGGTTCAAGTCGGTAACCTCCACAGGTACGATAACAGTCTTTGGGTTCAGGTGAAACGCAGCCAAACTAGCATAGAACACGGGAGAGCGACAAGGGTTTTGACTGTTTCGGATGTGGTCTCAGATGAAAAACGGCAGCTTTTCAGTGCCGCAGAGGGTGATCTGCAGACTTTGGGTACTGGTGTCGTTGATCAGGGCGTGGCGCGTGCGCCGGATACCGGCCAGCCAGAGCGGTTGACTGCCGTGGCAGACCAGGGGCAGGGCAGCGCGCAGGTAGCGAGGAATCTTCAGGTCAGTCAGTATATCCTGAATCCGCCTGCTGCCCTGCATGCCCAATAGTTCAAGCCGTTCACCTGCTGCGTAGGGGCGTATGATCCAGGGGAAAGGGGCCAGCTCAGGGGCAACGAAGCAGGTTGAGGAGGAGAGTTGCCGCCAGTCTGGCGGTCCGACAGTGGTGACAATTGTGAGACTCAGGCCGTTGCCGAGATCAAAGATGCCTGGTCCTGGCAACTGTATCGGCTGTAAAGGCGGCAGCTGCAGTACGGATCGTTGTGCCAGCAGCAGATGGCCGCCGGTCACCACGGCTTCGGTGCTGTCTGGCAGATTAAGGCCGGCACCGGTTCGGTTCCGCTGCTGCAGGTCATCCAGCAACAGGAAGTGACGCAGCTCATACCGCTGCAGGCTACCCCGCAGGGACTGCAGTGCCCGGCGATACAGCCGTAACCGCAGCGCACGGGGATGTGTGGAAAGCCCTTGCACGTTCAGGGCGACCCAGCCGTTTCCGCAGCGAGCAAGCTGGTTGAACACTGATTCCGTGCAGTGGTCAAGCAGGGTCTCGTCTTCGCCCAGCAGGCGGGCAGTAAGAGCCAGTTGTTGGGAAATGGACGGGTTGTAACCGGCCAGCAGTGGCAGCAGCTGGTGGCGGATCCGGTTACGCAGAAAGGACTGGTCGTTGTTGCTGCTGTCTTCACGAAAGGGGAGCTGACGCTCTGCACAATAGTGGTGCAATTCCTGACGGCTGATATTCAGAAGCGGTCGAATAATCCCGGCTGCGGTACGCGGGGCCATGGAGGCCAGTCCGGTGGTGCCGGAACCCCGCAGCAGCCGGATCAGAAAGGTCTCGGCCTGATCGTCACGATGATGGCCCACGGCAATGGCGCCGGCCTGATAGCTGCTGCGAAGCCGCTGGAAAAAATCGTACCGCGCCGTCCGCCCCGCATCCTCAAGCGAGCTGCGCAACTGTCGGGCAAGGTCGCGTACATCGCACCGTTCCGTTGCACAGGTAAGACCGTATTTCGCAGCCAGCTGCTGCACGAACTGCTGATCCTGGTCGCTTTCACTCCCCCGCAGACCATGGTTCAGGTGTGCCACCACCAGCTGCAGAGGAAAATTCGGCAGGGTTGCCAGCAGATCCAGCAGTGCCACTGAATCGGCACCTCCGGAGACGGCAACGATGATGCAGTCTCCGGGGCGGCAGAGATCAAATTGCCGGATAGCAGTCGTCAATGTCTGGTGCAAGGGACTGTCCATCTGATGCCGAAGCATACTCAGATCACCAGGATATCAGCCATCTGCATCAGGTCCTGGTTCAGTCTTTTCTGGCCGCCGTTCACCACCATCTCCAACAGGGTGCTGGTCAGCGCATTGGCCGCCAGTCCCACCATCACCCCTTTGGTGCCGGAGAGCAGCAACTCAACCGATTTTTTGCCGAAGCGGCTTCCCAGCAGCCGGTCAAATACCGTTGGTGCACCACCGCGCTGGTAGTGGCCCAGCACCGTTACCCTGGTTTCAAACCCGATGGCGTGCTTGATCCCTTCGGCAATGGTGGCAGCGTGCCCGGCGCCTTCGGCCATAATGATCAGGGCATTGGTGCGGCCTTCTTCATAACGTTGGCGCAACTGATGACACATCTCTGACAGATCAAGCTCCACTTCAGGGATGATGGCAAACTCGGCGCCGGTTGCAATGGCAGCAGTGGATGCCAGATAGCCGGAGTTACGTCCCATTACCTCAACAATAAAGGCCCGGTCGTGGGATGAGGCAGTGTCCTTGATACAGTCTACGGCATAAAGAATGTTGTTGAGGGCCGTATCCACCCCCAGCGACATATCGGTGTACGGTATGTCGTTGTCGATGCTGCCGGGTATGCCGATCACCGGAAAGCCCAGCTTGTCCAGGGCCAGGGCGCCGGTAAGGGAACCGTCACCGCCGATCACGATCAGCCCTTCCACCTTCTCTTTCATCAGGTTGTCCAGCGCCCGTTTGCGCCCCTCTTCAGTGCGGAATTCAGCAGAGCGGGCCGACTGCAAAAAGGTACCGCCCCGCTGCAGAACACCGGAAACAGCCAAAGAATCAAGCACGATATAGTCATTCTTCAAAAGTCCGGCATACCCTTTACGGTAGCCGATCATCTCCACCTCATTGGCAATGGCCGTGCGTGCAGCAGCGCGGATGGCGGCGTTCATGCCGGAACAGTCGCCGCCGCTGGTCAAAATGGCAAGTCGTTTCATGCTGTTGTGTTCCTCTCTTCGTCTTGTTGTCTCAATCCCCGAAGCAGATGCCGATATCCTTACCGGTCAAGACCGTATCCCCGTGGATATCAACCCGTTTCTGGATGCCAAGTGCTTCTGCAAGCGGCACCAGCGCGATATCCGGGGACTTGAGCGCCACCATATGGTCAAATTTGCCCATTTCAATGGCCCTGACTGCCGCTGCACCGAAACGGAGCGACAACAGCCGGTCAAAGGTGGTGGGGGAGCCGCCCCGCTGCAGGTGTCCCAGCACCATGGAGCGGGAGTCCTTGCCGGTGCGCTTGCTGATCTCTTTGGCCACATAGTCGGCAATGCCGCCCAGCACCACATGCTGGCGGCCGCCCTCTGCCTCTCCCTTGATGATCACCTCGCCGCCTTTGGGCACGGCACCTTCAGCCACCACCACAATGGCATATTTGCGGCCGTTCAGTTCATTTTCCATCAGCTTGTCGCAGACCTTTTCCAGATCAAAGGGGATCTCGGGGATCAGGATTACATCGGCATTGCCGGAGATGCCGCT
>DIUB01000093.1:0-1595 GCA_002422265.1 Geobacter sp. UBA6169 | reverse complement strand
CTGCCGTCGCCCCCCACCGCCACCAGGGCATCAAAGCGCATCCGTTTGAAGTTCTCCATAACCTTGTCAGAGACGTCGCGCAGTTCACTTTCGCCAGCAGCGTTGCAGACCGGCATGGAAAAGGGGTTTCCCTTGTTGGTGGTGCCCAGGATGGTGCCGCCGGTGCTGGCAATGCCGTCCACCTTTTCCGGGGTCAGCCGGATGATCTCATCAGTGTTCAGCAGGCCGGTGTAGCCGGATTTGATGCCGTACACCTCCCACTGACGGTTGTAGGCCGCCATGGTGACCGCCTCGATTACCGCGTTTAAGCCCGGCGCATCACCGCCGCCGGTGTTGATGCAGATCTTCTTTCTGTTCGACATGGAAAACCTCCTGTCATTTTAGTTTGTTAATAGTATCAATTCGTCTTCATCCTTACCAATCAATACCGGCTGTTGTTCGTTGCCGGTCAGGCGGCGGGCCATGTACGGTACCTGGTCGTTCAGCCAGACCTTCATCTCCCCCATGGTGATGCGACCGTCTTTGTTGCTGTCTGCTGCCCCCTGAACCCCTTTCAGAAAGAAATAGGTGAACAGTGAGTACCCCTTTTCGGGGTACCAGCCAGCCACCTGATCCATGCCAGCGCTGGTAAAAAGCAGGTCGGCAGCAACCGTTGCCTTGGGTTCCGTCTTCAGGCGGGCGGTCAGACCGCTGACCCCTTTGAGCAGCTGGCCGTTAGCAGAACTGCCGGAGAAACAGGCGTCGATCACCACGGTCTTTTTTGCGGCCGGAATTCTGGATAGATTCTCATAGAAGGTGGAGAGCTTGTAGCCGCTGGTGCGGATATATTGCGGGTTGGCATCCACTGGCACAAAGTAGCCTTCACCGGTCTGCTGGTCCGGTGCGCCGTGGCCAACGTAATAGATGAAAATATTACTCTGGCCCGGCTTGACCCACTTGTAGAGTTTGCCCTGGTAATCGTCAGAGGTGCCGAAAATTTCGTTCAGTTTGGTAAGGGTTGCATTCTCAAGGTAGATGATATTGGCCGGATCATAGCCAAAGCTCTTGATCAGGTACTGCTTCATGGTCTGGGCGTCCCGCAGGGCGTAGTCCACATTGGGAGTGCCGGTGGTAGAGTAGCTGCTGTTGCCGATCACGACGGCAATATCGTACGTGCCGGCCGGCTTTCCGCTGGGGATAGTGGTTTCAATATCGGTAACAGAGACTGCTGCAGCCGGTACCCTAGCCTGTGCTGCAGCCGGAACAACGTGAGTCTCTGCAGGAGAATGCCGATCCCGATTGTTTGAGGGATAGAATTTGACCAGGCGACTACCGGACAGGTCCCGACGGGCCTGATCCTCCGGAACTGCCAGAAGTTGCGAGCCGATAGCCCATCCCATATCCAGCAACTGGTGGAAGAAGTAGGAACTACCGGCTTGGGCATCAATGGTGACTGATACCGCCTGGCTGGTCCAGTATTCCGACTGGGACCGTATGAGGTGTCGCCCCGGTTGGACTTCTGCGACAACATAGGAACCCGCTGTCAGTTCGCCAAGCTTCCGGTCGTCAAGATAGACTGACAAGAGTGTACTGGCACCGTAAAAACCGGGTGCCCG
>DIUB01000202.1:23891-39030 GCA_002422265.1 Geobacter sp. UBA6169 | reverse complement strand
TGGAGCTAACCGACTACCCCCCAAACTTATTTCAGGGAATCGGCACGCTGAACATCAGAACGAATAACTGCCCAGTAGAAAGACGTAGTTTGATCGTTTTTCAAAAAAGGGGATGTTCGCAAAGGTCTGTCCATAGACAACTCCGGCAGAGAGTGACATTTTTTTGACATCAAAGACATTTTTCCAGAAAATCAGGGAAGTTGCGTTGAATTCAGGTTCTTCCAGGGTATCTCCGAAAACCGGATTGGTACGGTCATGCAATGCGTATGAGCCGGAAACTCTGTTGATCCAGGTTATGTCCTGCTGCCTCCAGGCCAGTGTCAACGCCCCGCCAGGAGCGCTGTAGCGGTTGGCCGCTCCTTCTGCAACTTCTCGCTCAAACGTTACTGCAGGCGTAAGCGTCAGGGAATCACTCAGCTTGAAGCCGCAGTTGAGAGCCAGACGGTGTTTTGTGCCATCTCGTTTCAGATCAGGGTACTGTTTGCCGCTCAGGTCATCATTCAACAGCTTAACTGATACGGTGTAATGAGCTGAAAAAGGGCTGCCGGCAATTCTTTCCCAACCGGCCCTGAGACCAAAATTCTGAACGGTGGTGGAACTCCTGTCGAGCTGGTAGGGGTCAGCCCATTCACTTCCCATAAATGAATAAAACAGGGCCGCATCAACTGATCCTTGCTTCAGATCATGCCTGACCCCCAGTGCCACACGCCCGTAATCCTCTTCAGTGGCACCAAGAAAATAGGTGTTTTTGAGAGACTCCTGTCTGTAGCGCAGCAGTAAAGCCGGGACTGCCATGATAACGGTCTGGCTTTTGGGGCGGTCTGTCAGGCTGGCTATCGAGGCTTTGCCACGCCCCCAAAGGTTGTCTGATTTGGTGATGACCAGCATGCCGGCACCAACGTCTGCTGTAAAACCATCCGCTGATACCGCTGCAGGTGTTGTTAGCAACATGATCATGGTCAAAGGGAGACACATAAATGTGATGAGTCGCATGGTGTGATCCTTTTTCATACATAGTTTTTGTGCCAATTACCATGTAACGACGCACAAAGAGGTCAGGTGTCAGACACATGTCTGGGCGTTAGACTGTTGGTGCTACCGGATCGCCCCACTTTTCTTAAGCACAGCCAGAACAGCCTCTGCCATTTGCTGGTAGCCGGCTGCATTGGGGTGAATCGGATCAGCCTTGAGCGCATGGTCCGATAACACGCTCTTAAGAGTTTTGTTATCATAAGGGATATCGGCTTCACGGGCCAGTGTACGATACCACTGTGGCACCTCCAAACCCAGCCCCAGCTTTGGCACGCCAATCAGTACCACACTGATGCCGCGCTCCCGTATCATACTCACCATAGCCCGCAAGTTTTCCTCGGTTTTCTTTTCATCCAGCCTGCGCAGGAAGTCATTACCGCCCAGGCAGAGTATGACCAGTGACGGCTGCTCCTGTTGCAGCGTTTCAGGCAATCGGGCCAGCCCTCCTGCGGTGGTCTCACCCGGCACACCGGCATTCATGACCCGATATCCGCTGCGTTGTTGCAGCACAGCCGGATAGCTGGCCTCCGGAGCCGCACCGGTGCCAAAGGTAATGCTGTCACCAAAGGCCAGGATTGTCCCCTCTGACGGTAATGGATCAATTTTCGGAGTTGCAGGACAACCGACCAGTACCAGCAGACCAAGCAACACCAGCCAACAGCGTACGCGTGACATGACTCTGTTCATTCACTGCTCCTTGGCACCCAGACCGATACTGCCCCCCCCTGACAACAGAACTCGCCCCATCCGTGTTCGTTGGTCGTGATCAACTCAGGAAGGTGACCGGTGCAATCCTCATAAACCGTGTTGGGTGCCCCTACCTCCATCCATTTTCTGCCAGCACTGCCATTACTCAGCAACACCGCCATGCCACCCGGATGATCTGTATCCCCCAGCCGTGTCCATCCAATCGTGTGGGGATGGTCAAAATAATCATACTGGGGGCCATAGGCAAACAGACGACGGGCACGGAGCAGACAATCCAGCAACGGTCGGTGGGAAGGCATGAAAATCTGATACCGATTGCCGTCCCGTCCGTAATCCTCATACTCGGCGCCGTAATAATCAGCGTAAAACAAGCAGGGATACCCTTCCCGCCGCAACAGGATCAAGGAATAGGCCAGCGGTTTGAACCAGGGTTCCACAACCGACTCAAGCGCCTGAAGTGGCTGAGAATCATGGTTTTCAACAAAGGTTACGGCATGGGTGGGGCGCGTCTGCATAATACTCCCATCCAGAATCCGGCGCATATCAAATTCTCCTCCGGCCCGGCTGGCCCGATGAAAATTATAATGCAACGGTACATCAAAAACCGCCATCCGGCCGCCTACATCGTCGATGTAGCGGAGCAGATGCGTGACACTGTTGACCCAGTATTCACCAACCACGAACAGATCGCGTCCTGCATGGCGCTCAAGGGCATCAATCCACTCCGGGAAAAACCAGGATGCAATATGTTTAATGGCATCAAGCCTGAAACCGTCAACACCGACCGTATCCAGATACCAGGTGCCCCAACGGATTAATTCCTCACGCACTTCTGGGTGCTGGCAATCAAGATCGCAGCCCATCAGATACGCAAAATTGCCAAACTCCAGGGAGACCTGATCATCAAACTGCTTGCCTTCAAGAAGATAGACGGTATCCCGCCCCTGCGGATGCCGTTCGTCATAGTCTACCGCATCAAAATGGCGCCAGCTCCAGGTAAAGCTTGAATACGCGCCTGCACGACCGGGAAAGGTAAAGGCAGTATAGGCGCTGATCTCGCGCTGCTCTCCAGCAGGATGCAATCGATCGACACGTCGGTACGGCGTAGCCCGGCAATTTTCAGCGGTATCACCACCCATACGATGGTTCAGAACGGCATCGGCATAGACCTGGATACCGGCCTTGCGTACTGCCTGGACAGCCTGAAGATACTGTCCTTTGGTACCGTACTTGGTTCGGACAGATCCCTTCTGGTCAAACTCCCCCAGATCATAGAGGTCATAGACACCATACCCGACATCACTCCCGCCACCGATCCCCTTGGTGGCAGGCGGCAGCCAAAGGCCGGTAATACCAGCCTCTGCCAACTCTCCAGCCCGGTCTGCTACCTGATTCCATAAGTTGCCGTTATCAGGCAGATACCATTGAAAATACTGCATCATCACACCATTCAGCTCCGACATCGTCTTCCCCCTTCCTGTTCGTACCAGTCGCTGCTGCTTGCAGTATCATCATGATGACTCTATATTCTTGATTGAGCAAAGGACCAACAGGAAGTCAACATTACTCCTGCAGCCAAGCTGCTGCAAGGCTTCAGCCCCCATTTTCATCACCGGTCCATACGCTGCAAACGTCACAAACAGGTACCACAGCGTACCCATGAACAAAACAGAAATCGTCATCGTACCTGCTGGTACACGGCACCACTATGGAGGGCGACAATTATGAGCTTCCTGCTTGCCCTGGACCAGGGCACCACCAGCTCGCGGGCCATCATCTTTAACCACAGCGCTGAAATTGTCTCGATCGCCCAACAAGAACTTCCCCAACACTACCCCCAGCCAGGCTGGGTGGAGCAGGATGCCTGGGATATTCTGAACTCTCAACTCAGCGTGGCCCACAGGGTACTTGCTCAGGCAGGCCTGAGCGCTGGTGATCTTGCTGCCATCGGCATTACCAACCAGCGGGAGACCACCCTGGTCTGGGAACGCACCAGCGGCACCCCCATTGCCAATGCCATTGTCTGGCAGGACCGGCGGACTGCTGATCTGTGTGAGCGTCTGCAACAGGAGGGACGAGAGCCGCTGTTCCAGGAAAAGACCGGGCTGCTGCTTGATCCCTATTTCTCCGGCACCAAACTGGCCTGGTTGTTAAATAACGTACCAGGTGCCCGTGTTCGCGCTGAAAAGGGTGAACTGCTGTTCGGTACCGTTGAAAGCTGGCTGCTCTGGCATCTGACCAACGGTGCCCGCCACCTGACCGATGTTAGCAACGCCTCGCGGACCTTGTTGTTTAACATCCACACCTGCGACTGGGATAATGAACTGCTGGAGGTTTTAAACATTCCGCGCGCCATGCTGCCGGAGATTGCCGAGTCAAGTGAACGGTATGGCGACACAGCCACCGGGCTTTTCTCTGCCCCTATCCCTATTACCGGCATGGCCGGTGATCAGCAGGCAGCCCTGTTCGGTCAGGGGTGCATCCGTCCCGGCCTGGTCAAGAACACCTACGGTACCGGCTGCTTTATGCTCAAACAGACCGGCACTACCCTGGTTCGCTCTGCCAATCGGCTGCTGACCACGGTGGCCTGGCAGTTAAACGGCCAGGTATCATATGCCCTGGAAGGAAGCGTCTTTTCCGCAGGTGCGGCAGTACAGTGGCTGCGAGATGGTCTGGGGATCATCTCCACGGCAGCAGAGATAGAACAGCTGGCCCTGCAGACCCCTGACAGCGGCGGCGTCTGCCTGGTACCTGCCTTCACCGGCCTTGGCGCCCCTCACTGGGATCCCCACGCACGGGGGATTCTCGCCGGTATTTCCCCAGGAACCGGCAGGGCGGAAATCGCCCGGGCCTGTCTTGAAGGGATAGCCCTGCAGACCGTTGATCTGGTGCGGGCCATGGAGGCGGACACCGGTATCTCCCTACCGGAACTGCGGGTAGACGGCGGCGCAACAGCCAACAACCTGCTGATGCAGATCCAGGCCGACCTGCTGGGCATACCAGTGGTGCGTGCCCGGACCAGCGAGACAACCGCTCTTGGTGCCGCCTTTCTGGCAGGCTTGGCAGTGGGTTACTGGAGTGGCAGTGAAGAGCTTGAACTGACACGCCGGATTGACCGGGTCTTTGAACCGCACATCTCCCGGGACAAGGCTGAAGCAATGCACCAGAGCTGGCAGCAGGCAGTGCTACGCGCCAAGGCATGGCAGCAATGATGATGCGAGGTCAGGACAGCCTATCCCCCTGCACTGATGTGGCAGCTGATCAGGCAGGGCTGCACGAATTGGCAACCCAGCGGATGCCGTTTGGCAAGTACAAAGGCAGGTTGTTGATTGATCTGCCTGAACCGTATCTGGTCTGGTTCAGTAGAAACGGCTTTCCGTCAGGCAAACTCGGCAGGCTGTTGGAGACAATGTACACCATCAAGGTAAACGGGCTTGAGTATCTGTTCAGGTAGGACTGATATTTATTTAACAGCAAAAAAGGAAAGGGCCATGCCCCGCCAGAACAAACAGACAGGGCATGGCTTCAGCAGTTACTTCTGTACATCCAGCAGCTCTACGTCAAACAGCAGGGTGGCATTGGGCGGGATCACACCGCCTGCGCCACGGGGGCCGTACCCCAGGTTTGAAGGGATGATCAGCTTGCGCTTGCCACCAACCTTCATGGTCATGACCCCTTCATCCCAGCCCCTGATAACCTGGCCAACACCGATCACAAAGCTGAACGGCTGTTTACGATCAAGGGAACTGTCAAACTTGGTGCCGTTTTCAAGGGTGCCAGTATAGTGAACCTTGACCTGCTTGCCCTTTACGGGTGCTGCCCCTTTGCCAACGACCACATCAACATACTTGAGTCCGGAATCTGTCGTTATCATCTTGTTCGCCTTTGTTTCAGCTGCATTGACTGATATTGCCGATAATCCGATCAGCACTGCGGTTGTAACCAGTTTTTTCACACGTTGCATGCCATCCCCACCTTTCGATTGTTGTTCTTGGCCTATTTGGCCAGCGCTGCTTACCTGCAAAGGATTTTGCGTTTCGGCTTCATACTGTGTCACTTCTCCATTCTTTTCATACTCCTGCTGAACATCCACCTGACTACCGTACCTCAGGGGGGATGCTACTCAAGGAAATTGTTTGCAATTTAACAACATCAAGTTATGCTCACCATACGGAACCAGCTGACATCACACACATACCAACAGAAGAACGGATTTTCAGCCCATACACACCAAAGGAAACGGAGCCGACATGCTTTATCCAAAACCGAAAAACACTCTGCAGGCTTTGCGTATAGCGCTCATTCCGGTGTTTGCTCTATTGGCTTTATCCTGTGGACCACAAACAGACACTCCTGTGACCGGCACCGTGATAGTTCGAAATTCGTCTTACAGCCCTGCCGTTGACCACACTCATTACCATGGGTATGACGCAACCGGGACGCAGGTATACGACCTGTCGCCTGTGGAAAAAGCACATGAACATGTACTGACTGGCCTGCCATCTTCCGTTGTATTGCTTGAATCTCTTTCCCATACACAGGATCATGACGAATATGCCAGCGGTGCATTTACCGTAAAAGTTACCGCCGGTTCCACTACTTTGGTCAATAAAACCTGCCGAACCGTTTATAATCAAGCCAGAACCGCAGTGATAGACGAAAATACCGGATTTGGCAATCTACTGGTCAGGGGCAACTTCCCTCTTGATTGCAACTCTCCCCGAGCGTTTCCTTTTGATGAGCTCAGCACAAGGCTCAAGCAGATCAAAGGCACTTCTTTTAATCTCAATGAGTACGAAATAATACTTGTTTCACTGATTAACAACGCCGGTAATCTTGACGATCTCAAAACAGAAGAAACAATCTTCGGACTCAATCCAGACACAGACATCAAATGCCAGAGCGATTACAAAGACGGTACACCCGGGCTCTATGAGTGCCTTGATGCCTACCGGGCTCTGCCTTATTCGGCATTGGCCCCCACCCAACAGCCTCAGAAACTATACTGGTGGCCCCTCTGGATCTGCGGTGCCGATGGTTGTACGACTCTTGACACCTACAGCTACTCAAAACTTCAGGATCTTCCCCAGCTGATGCATGACCTGATCAATACTGCCCCTCCCTATGCAGGCGGTAAGACCAAAAGGCTTGTTTATTTCCATTGTGAGCACGGCTGTGACCGTACCGGCACCGTGCATGCCGCCTACATGATGTTCAAGGATAAAGAGACAAAAACGCTAACGCTCCAGCAGGCGGTTGACCTTGCCAACGCTGCAATCAATCAGGAAGACAATTGCATGAAAGACGGTTATCTCGCGCTTGCACGTAAGTATTGCGCTTACATATACGGCTCAGAAAGTCCAAAGTGCAAATAACCAGGTGACAGTCGTTACGGACGACCTGACATCATCGAAAGCGAACCGAAACACTAGCTATGGGATGTTATGGGAATGTAACACAGGAAAGGCCCGGTGAAAACCGGGCCTTTCCTGTCCCTTGGGAGGGGTATGTTACTGAGGTGATTGATTAGCCAATCAGCCGTGAACCGATGTGGCTGAGTGCAGGCCAAGCTATGTTGAGGGCAGCGCCGGCGGCAAATACGCCGAACAGGGCCAGGGTAGTGCCGATATATTTGCGATCATTCAGATCAGAGTAACTCAGTTTCGCTTTCATGACGATATATCCTCCTTGATTTTACGAATTGTATTTAACTCAGAAGACTGGCCAGACCACTGATGGCACCGGCTGCGGACCAGGTAATGAAGCCACCAAGAAATACGGCGATGCCTGCGAAGATTGCCAAACTACCTTTTGCGGTGGTTTCTGCCAACAGGACCGAGTAATTAGATTTCGCTTTCATGACATCCTCCTTGTGTTGTGTTTTTCTTGTGGGGTGAACCGGAATCCGTCCGGATGCGTTGCTTTTGTTTTTACTATTACAACTGCCGTGCCAAAAGATTCATCAAGAACAACAAAACATATAAACAAAGTAACTACAGCATGTTATAGCACATTACCTCATTCAAATTTCTTATCAGGCTGCAGCCTCAGACATGCTGCAGCTGCAACGGAAAAAATCTGATAGCCACGCAACACCTTATTCAGACAGCATTCTATCGTTATGTTGCAGTGCAACACTGTTGCATTGAAACATGGCGGAAAGTACTGCAGCAACAACCTGCACACATTTTTTTGGTACCTGCAGCGCAGATTGGCAGAGCAACACTGAATATCCTTTGACGCTGGCTTATCTGAATTGGTATACCGTCAGCGCTGAATATACGCATTCCTGCAGAAAACTTGCTCTGGGTTTGTTCCAATCACCTCAGGAGATAGGTACCAGAAGATGAACCGTTCAATGCCACGTTGGGCCAGGCCATGAAGACGCTCCTCAGTATTATCCTGTGTTGTCTGTTGACTGCGGCTACGGTTTTCGCTGGACAGGACAAGGCGCCGTTGGTGCTTGAGGCTGCCGGGCAGCAGGTTACGCAAAAGCTGGAACAGCTTGACGATACACTCAAAAAGGCTGCAGCAGAGCTTGCCCGGACAGGTCTCACCGGAGAGGTGGCAAGAAAGATTCTTGCCGACACTTGCACAACTATCGGGTATGCCATTGACTGCAGCACGGTTGACCCTTCAGGCCGCATGCGTACGGTTGAACCGGCCCGCTACCGTACGTTTGAAGGCAAGGATATCTCGGCTCAGCCACAGGTTATCAAGGTCAAAAAGACCAAAAAACCGGTATTGAGTGCAGTGTTCCGTTCTGTTGAAGGATATGACGCTGTTGATGCCGAGTATCCGGTGATAAGCCCGTCCGGTGAGTTTGTCGGCTCAGTGAGTGTTCTATTCAAGCCGGAAAAGCTCCTGCAAGAAACCCTGGCTCCACTGACCGCAGGATTACCGGTGTCGGTCTGGGTCATGGAACAGGGCGGCCGCATCCTGTACGACCCTGACCGGACGCAGATCGGCCTGAACCTGTTCAGCTCGTCAAGGTATCGCCCCTACACAAGTCTCATCCGACTGGGACGAGAGATCAGCGGTACACAAAAAGGCAGCGGCAGCTACCGTTTTACTGATGCGGCCTCCGGCAAATCTGTCAACAAGCGTGCATTCTGGAACACGGTGGCACTGTACGATACCCCCTGGCGACTGGTCAGTGTCCACCCGAGCATGACACCGTCAGGCTCAAACCTTACCGGAAAAGTCGAGACCCCTGCCCAGGGACTGATGAAGCTCGCGTCAACACCCGGTTTTCAGTCAGCACTTGTCAGCGGCTCAAGGAAAAGAATTGTCGCTGAACTTCGCAAACTCTATGAGAGCATCCCGGGCATATACTCAATCCAGTGGGTGGATCCTCAAAGTCTTAATCGTTTTGGTTACCCGGCAGAACACAGCCTTGAGCAGTATGATTTTCACGCTGGTAGAGCGCCCTCCGACCGTGAGATGATCCGTATTGTCGAGGGAAGGAAACCGGCTGAGCTGGATGCCCCGCTGTTTGAAGAGCAAGATGGCAGTTTCAGCTTTCAGCCGGTATCCCGGGGCAAGGACTATCTGGGCATGATCTACACGATTGTGCTGAAGAAGGAGCCGTAATCTCATCCGAATCGTCAGGGGTATGCAATGTTGTATCTGGTTCCTGAAGAACGAAGCCTGTGGCTTGCGCTGTCTGAAAGGGCAATAGCACAAAGATTGTCTGCTGATCAGGGGTTGTCGGAGATGCGTCCGGCACTCAGGCCGGGGTTCCGTTTTCATGTTGCTGCACTGCTTGCCGCAGCAGGCGCAGTTGATGCTGCCCTGCCCTGGCTTGCTGCCGGCGCTCTGGAAGAACAGGACAACATGGCCTGCGCCTATCTGGCAAGTTTTCTCAAGCGGCACGGCAGCCTTGCCATGCCAGCCGTGGTATTTGAGGATCCGCGGCCTTACATCCATTTCACGACTGTTCCGACCATGGTGGCCACCAGATTCGCCTTCCGGGAGTTCGCGGTCAGGACACTGCCCCGATCTGTTCATCCACTTATCTTTATGGATGTTGGCTGTGGCAACGGCACCATGGGGATAGAGCTGCTTCAGCACCTGCAGCAGAGCCAGGTGATACCGTCAGTTGGACAGATCATCCTGGTTGACCCGTTTCCGGCCATGCTCGAAACAGCACGAAAAAAGGCGCATGAAGCCTTTCCTGATGTACCGGTCATCACCATTAACGGCCGTTCACAGGAGGTGATGGCTACGCTGCCAGACGGTGTTGATCTGACACTCTGTTCCCTTTCAATCCACCATATGCCCTGGGAACACAAGGTGCCGTTGGTGCAGCGCCTTTCACAATGCAGCAGCGAGCTGTTGCTGTTTGAGCTCAACGGTGACCACGACCTGCATGAACTGGGGGNNCTGGTGTCCCTTCTGACGGAACCACGGGGAAAGCGAACCGAGTACCATATGACCCCGGAACAGTGGCGCAGACTTTGTGAGCAAGAAGCAGGGTGCAGGCTGGCTGGTATGGAGGTCTGTCTTGCCGGCAACGGTTCCGAACTGTTCGGTCAGCACTACCGTAGACGCTGAAAAGTACGTTGTGGTGTTTGAGCAGGCATGCCCCTTTGCGGCATGCCTTTTTTGATTCTCCCCCAGGCCTTGCCGGGTGACCATTCACAAAATTCAGGCTGTCTTTTCAGTTGCTGCCGTGACCGGACTGGCCGAATCCCAGGCATGGTCATGCTGGTTGTGGGTACTGGCCCGATCACTGGCCAAAAGCTGTTCCTGCAGCCGGATCAGTTCCCGGGCATTGGAGATGTAGGCGCTGGTGTCGTGGCGGTGGACGGTGAGCTGGCGCAGGGCTGCCTCATCGTAGCGGATAAAGTGCTGGGCCGACCGGGTAGCGCTGTAGCGTCGCTGTCCCAGCTGTGCCAGCACCTCTACCCCGGCCCGCAGAGAGGTGTCCAGGAAGTCGCGGTAGACCTGCTCGACCCCCAGATCCAGCAACTCATGGGCATCCAGGTTGGTGCCGGCCCTGGCCATGATCGTAAGCCCGGGAAAATGACTGCGGACCGTACTGACCAGCCGCTCAACAGTGGCGGGATCGTCAATGGCGATAAACAGGATGCGTGCGCTGGCAGCGCCGGCCGAATGCAGGATGTCCAGCCGGGTGGCGTCACCATAAAAGACCTTGAAACCCATCCTGCGCAGCAGGTCAACCTGGTCGGAATCATGATCCAGGATAGTGGCCTCGACCCCGTTGGCCCGCAGGAAACGCCCCAGGGTGCTGCCGAAGGAGCTGAAACCGGCGATAATCACCGGGTGCTCCGTATCAATCAGGTCTGCCTCCCGCTCCTCCTGCTGGCGGGTACCAAAGCGGGGCAGCACCAACCGTTCGTTTACCAGCAGCAACAACGGGGTCATGGTCATACTCAGGGCTGTCACCGCCATCAACGTATCGGTCCAGTCCCCTGCCACGATCCCCAGTCGGTTGATGAAGGCCAACAGCACAAAGGCGAACTCTCCCACCTGTGAGAGGCCCAGGGCAAAGATACTGGTCTGGTCGAAGGAGAGCCGGTAAATCCGGCCCAGTGCCACCAGTACCGCAGCCTTGACAGCAACCACCGCCAGCACCAACGAAAGGATCCTGGCCGGGTCGTCGGTCAGCAACCGGAAGTTGATCGAGGCCCCCACCGCGATGAAGAACAGCCCCAGCAGCAGCCCCTTGAACGGCTCGATGTCACTTTCCAGCTCATGGCGGAACTCACTATTGGCGAGCAAGACCCCGGCCAGGAAGGCCCCCAGGGCCGGGCTCAGGCCCACCAGTTTCATCAGCCAGGCGATCCCCACGATGATCAGCAGCGCCGCAGCCACCGACAGCTCCCGTACACTGGCCCGGGTGATGATCCGCAGAAATGGAACCACTACATACCGCCCTGCCACGATCACTGCCGCCACCGCCACCAGCACTGAGGCAGCCTTCAGCCAGACCGGCAACCCGTCCAGCAGGGCCGGTGCCCCGCCATGGGCCACGGCTGAGGCCTGCACCGCCAGCAGCGGGATCAGGGCCAGCATCGGGATTACGGCAATATCCTGAAACAGCAGCACCGCAAAGGAGCTGCTGCCAGCCTGGGAACTGCCCAGCCCCTTCTCTTTAAGGGACTGCAGCACAATGGCCGTCGACGACATGGCCAGGGCCATCCCGACCGCCAGGGCCCCGCGCCAGTCCATCCCCAGCAACAAGAGGCCACCGGCCAGCATTGTGCTGGTCAGCACCAGCTGCAGCGAGCCCAGCCCCAGAATACTGGTGCGCATCTTCCAGAAATGGGCCGGTTCCAGCTCCAGGCCGATCAGAAACAGCATCATCACCACGCCGAACTCGGCAAAGTGCATGATGCTCTCCCCCTCGTGCCCCACAAACCCGAGACCAAAGGGGCCGATCAGGATGCCAGCCAGCAGGTAGCCCAGAACCGAACCCATGCCCAGACGCTTGGCCAGCGGCACGCACAGCAGCGCGGCCGCCAGGTAGACCACGGCCTGTCCCAGCAGGGAATCGCTCATGGCTGCCCCCCGTGCTCCATAGCCGCGCTCCAGTCGTTCAAGAGCTCGTACTGCTGGAGCGTCTCCAGGGGCGGGTCCTGGGCCAGCCGAAGCAGGGTCCGGCAGTACTGCCCCCCCTGCTCGGCCAGCATCGCATCGGTCAGGCGGTAGGTCCCCTGTACCACGTAGGGGGGCAACCAGTCCATCCGGCACAGCCTGGCGGCCTGTTCCAGCGGAAAGAGCAACTCCGGCATGGTATGGCGGTTGAAGCCGTCGTGGGCATAGCTCTCCCGGGTGCCACCACTGGTGACGGTGACCAGGGCCCGCTTACCCGCCAAGTGGTGACCGTTGCTGCCGTGGGCCCAGCCGTGCTCCAGCACCAGATCCATCCACTGTTTGACCAGGGCCGGTGCCCCGTACAGGAACAGGGGGTAGTGCCAGACGATGATCCGGTGGGCCAACAACAGCGCCTGCTCCCGCTCCGGATCGACATTGAAATCGGGGTAGGCCTCGTAGAGGTCGTGGACGGTAATCCCCGGCTGCCCCTGCAGGCCGGCCAGCAGGGCACGGTTGACCCGGGACTTTTCAAAGCGGGGATGGGCGAAGAGGATCAGTATGGAGTCCATGGCTGTTGTCATAGTGCAATCATCCGGCTCTTGTCAACCAGAGGAGATAATCATGTTCACGCAAAGGCTACCTAAAGAAAAACGGCCTACAGAAAGTATCTGTAAGCCGTTGTTTTTATTGGTCGGAGCGAAACGATTCGAACGTTCGACCCCCTGCTCCCAAGGCAGGTGCGCTACCAGGCTGCGCTACGCTCCGAAAAAGAAAATTTATTTACCACAGTACTTTGGTGCAGTGCAAGCAATAACTGCATTTTTTACTTTGCCCTTTTCGTGGCTTGCTCAGCGCAGGAAATGCAACACTGCAGTGGCAATACCATCCTTGTCCAAACCATAGGCGGCACGCAGCTCGTGCTGTTCTCCCTGCTCAATGTAGCTGTCAGGATAGCCGATTCGCAGCACCGGCAGTTGGATGCTCTGTTGCTCAAGCAGTTCAAGCACCGCCGAACCGAATCCTCCCTGGCGAACATTTTCTTCAAGGGTGACCAGCCTGCCAAAGCGTTGCGCCATCTGCTGGATCAGATCCTGATCAAGCGGTTTGACAAAACGGGCATTGACGACGGTCAGACTGATGCCCTGCTGAGCCAACTGTTCAGCCGCTTCAAGGGCCGGATAGACCATCGCCCCCAAGGCCAGCAGCACGCCATGTTCGCCATCACGCACCAGTTCAGCCTTACCGATCGGCAAGGCCTTCAGGTCCTGTTCAAGAGGCACGCCATACCCGTTACCGCGAGGGTAGCGCAGAGCCACCGGCCCGTTGTGATCAATGGCGGTCTTGAGCATGTGCTGCAGTTCGTTTTCATCCTTGGGCGCCATCAGGGTTATGTTGGGGATGTGGCGCAGATAGGAGAGATCGAAAACGCCGTGGTGTGTCGGGCCGTCACTGCCCACCACCCCGCCCCTGTCAAGGGCAAAGACCACCGGCAGATCCTGCAGACAGACATCGTGCAGTACCTGATCGTATGCCCGCTGCAAAAAGGTGGAGTAAACGGCAAAAACCGGTTTCTTACCCTCGCAGGCCAGACCGGCGGCAAAGGTGGCACCGTGCTGTTCGGCAATGCCAACGTCAAAGAACCGATCCGGGTGCTGCTTGGCAAAGGAGGTTAAGCCAGTGCCGTCCGGCATGGCGGCGGTTATGGCCACCACTCGCTCATCCTCTTCAGCAAGTCGGGCCAGGGTGTTTCCGAAGATGGCAGTATAAGAGGCAGCCCCGCCTTTGCCTTTCAGCACCTTGCCGGTTTCAAGCTCAAACGGCCCCACCCCATGAAACAGGGAGGGATTCTGTTCTGCCGGTTTATACCCCTTGCCCTTGGTGGTCAGCACATGGATCAATACTGCATTATCAAGCTTTTTTACCCGCTCCATGGTTTCCAGCAAAAGCGGCAGGTCATGTCCGTCAATCGGACCGATATATTCAAAACCAAAGGCCTGAAACAACATGGCCGGGGTAAACAGCCCCTTGAAGGAATTCTCAACCTTGCGGGCCAGCCTGATGATCCCCTTGCCGGTCTCGCTTTTGACCTGCTCGATAAAGTGCTCAGTCTCACGCTTGAATTTATGAATAAACTCACTGCTGGAGGTGCGGGAGAGGAACCCGGAAACCGCGCCAACGTTCTCGGCAATCGACATCTCGTTATCGTTCAGGATCACTACCAGGTCACGGTTTAAGTGACCGGCATGGTTTAAGCCCTCAAAGGCAATACCGCCGGTCATGGAGCCGTCACCGATCACCGCCACCACCTTGTTGCTGTTGCCGGCCAGATCACGGGCCACGGCATAGCCGGTGGCAGCAGAGAGTGAGGTTGAGGAGTGTCCCACCTCCCAGACATCATGTTCCGATTCGTACCGCTTGGGAAATCCGCTGATGCCGTTCAGTGTACGCAGGGTACCAAAGTTATCGCGGCGCCCACAGATGATCTTGTGGGCGTAGGCCTGATGCCCCACATCCCAGATCAGTTTGTCCTCAGGCGAATGAAAGACCCGGTGCAGGGCAATGGTCAGTTCAACCACCCCCAGGGACGGAGCGATATGCCCGCCATTTTGGGCACAGGTTTTGATAATCAGCTGGCGAATCTCGGCAGCCAGTTCCGGCAACTCAGACAAAGACAGCTGTTTCAGGTCATCCGGTGCATTAATCTGCTTTAAAAGTGACATGGCCGTATCAGTTCTTTCTCTCTACAATATAGCGGGCAATGGCGCGCAACGGCTCTGCCGCAGCACCAAACATCTCCAGGGCCAGCATCGCCTCATCCATCATGGCCTGGGCCTCC
>DIUB01000202.1:0-23864 GCA_002422265.1 Geobacter sp. UBA6169 | reverse complement strand
TCCTCGGTGGTCCCCTCAATATCAAGAATATCATCGGCAATCTGGAACGCCAGACCGGCTGCCTCGCCATAGCGCCTTATGGCTGCCAGTTGCTGCTGATCAGCTCCACCCAGCAGCGCACCGGCCACCACCGAGGCCTTGATCAAAGCGCCGGTCTTGTGGGTATGAATATACTGCACGGTAGGCAGATCCATCTCTGGCTTGCCCTCACTCTCCATATCCACCACCTGGCCACCCACCATGCCGTAGGTACCAGCACAGACGGAGATCTCCTGAATCACGGCCAAGGTTGTGGCCGGATCAGTACTGCCGGTAAAACGGGGATTACTCAGCAGCTTGAACGCCTCGGTCAGCAGACCGTCTCCGGCCAGGATGGCGATCGCCTCGCCAAACACCTTGTGATTGGTAGGGCGTCCCCGCCGGAAGTCATCATCATCCATGGCCGGCAGATCATCATGAATCAGCGAATAGGTATGGATCATCTCCATGGCGCAGGCAGCAGGCATGGCTGCAGCTATCTGGCCGCCCACCGCCTCGCAAGCGGCCAGCATCAAGACAGGACGCACCCGTTTGCCGCCGGCAAAAACAGAGTACCGCATGGCCTGGTGAATACTCTGGGGCCGTTCCTGCTCCCCGGGCAGATACTGCTCAAGGGCCGCATCAACCAGTGCAATTTTTTCTTTCAGGTATGGTTTCAGGTCCACTGTTTCTTCCCTTCATGCTTCATCGTCTTGATCCAGACCAAACGGTTCCTTGCGAAACGAGCCATCGCGCTGCTTGATCAGCACCTCTACCTTGCGCTCTGCCTCATCCAGTTTTTTGGCACAAAAGGAGGCATGCCGCACCCCTTCCTCAAAGGCCTTGATGGAGTCATCCAGCGAGAGGGCACCGCCTTCAAGCTTGCGCACAACCTCTTCCAGTTTTTTCAGTGATGTCTCAAATTTTTCAGCTGCCATGGTTGTCCCCGCTCAAAGTGAAGCGTCATTATACTGATTAGCGCCTGATCGTCAACAGCAAGCCTTTTGATCAGGCTTTTCAACCGTTGCAAACTCTGCAATAATCCCTGTGCTTGTTCAGACCAACCTGAGGTGCCTGTGAAGATCCTCTTTATCCACCCCTACGGCAACAATTTCCTGACCGGCGTACCGGATATCACCACCATTTTCAATGTCATGCCCCCCCTGGGGCTGCTTTCCATCATGGCCTGGCTGGAAAAACACCAGATCAGTTCAGAGATCATTGACTGTTACGCCACCCCCATGCCCCAGCAAGAGCTCGTTGCCGAGATTATTCGACGCAAGCCTGATCTGGTGGCCTTTTCCTGCACCACCTCGTCATTTCCTGAAGGCAACCGGATAGCCGAGGCGCTCAAGACGGCCGACAGTCGGATCAGGATCGTGTTTGGCGGTGCCCATGCCTGCACCATGGGGGCACCGCTGCTGGACCGCTTTCCTGCCATTGATTGTCTGGTGCTGGGTGAAGGTGAACAGACTATGCTGGAACTGGTCCGGTCCGGCTTTAGTAACCTTGACGTCATACCCGGTCTGGCCTACCGGGATGCAGGCAACACCAGCTGCCAGTCGCCACCACGGGAACTGATCGCCAACCTGGATGATCTGCCCTTCCCGGCCTACCACCTGTTGCCCGGATTTCCGCACAGATACAAACTGCCGTTATTCAGCTCACCCCGCTTTCCCAACACCAGCATCATCTCCAGCCGCGGCTGCCCGTACCAGTGTTCTTACTGCGACCGCTCGGTCTTTGCACGGGGGTTCCGTTTCAACTCGCCTGACTACATCCTTGAGCATGTGGCCATGCTGCAGCGTGACTACGGCATCAGACATGTCTTTTTCTATGACGATCTGTTCACCTTTGACCGCAAACGGGTGGCCCGTTTCTGTGAACTAAAGGCCAAGATGGGACTCAAGGTTGGCTATAACTGCATTGCCCGGCTGGAACATGTGGATCAGGAACTGCTGGGGCTGCTCAAATCTTCCGGTTGCTGGCAGGTCAATTTCGGGATTGAGTCGGGTGATCCGGAAATTCTGAAAAAACATCGCAAATTCTACGGCCTTGATGAAGTCGGACGTAAGCTGCAGTTGGTCAAGGACCACGGCATGCGGGTCAAGGGGCTGTTTATGGTGGGGTTGCCCGGCGAAGATGAAACCGCCATTCGTCGTACCATTGACTATGCCCTCTCTTTGCCGCTGGACGAGATCAATGTCACCAAATTCACGCCGTTTCCCGGTGCGCCAGTTTACCAGACCCTGCAGCAATTTGGCAAACTTCATGAGGAGTGGGAACTGATGAACTGCATGAATTTCGTCTTCATTCCCCATGGCATGACCAAGCAGCAACTGGAGGGGCTCTACGACGAATTCATCCGCCGTTTCTACCGCCGCAGCCGGATCCACTGGGGCTACACCAAGATGATCTGGAAATCACCCCACAGTGTGCTTGATTTCCTGAAAAACCTGCCAGCCATCCTCCGTTTTGAGAGGCAACAGAAATGGTAAATCCCTTCATTACTTGAAGGTACTGCGAATCTCTTCCCCTGCCTTTTTAGCTCCCTGCTTGATCTCCGTACCAGCCTGTTTCAGTCCGGACTTGGTCTCCCGGCCAACCTGCTTGAATGCCTCTTTGGTTTCTCGTACAGCATTTTTAGAGTCCTGTTTGATGGTCTTGCCAGCCTGTTTAACCGCCTGCCTGGTCTCTCGGCCCGCCTGTTTCACCTCTTCAACAACCGGGGCGGCACCGAGCGGAGTGGTCAGGCCCGCAACCAGCAACAGCAACAAACCTGCACGATGGATGATCATGGCTTACCTCCTGAAAACAGCATGATTGAGTGCGGCAGGCACCAGCACCAACGCGGCCAGGGCAGTAAAAAAGATGCCGAGGTTGGCTGCCTGGCCAATGGATGCCATGGCACCGTAATCGGTCAGGGCCAGTGAGCCGAAACCGGCTATGGTGGTCACGGCCGACAGCAGGATGGAGCGACCGGCCTGTACAAAGGCCTCCCCCTGCTGATCTGCGTCAACCCCATGGCAGCGATGCCGCACATGCATACCGTAATCACAGCCCATGCCCACAATGGTTACCAACACCATGATGTTCATAAAGTTGAACTTCATCCCCACCAGGGCCATGGTGCCCAACATGGCCACTATGCCAAACAGCACCGGCCCCAGGGCCACCCCGATCCCGGTCAGACTCCGCAACTGCACCACCAGCAGCAACAGCACCAGCAGACTGCCCAGCCCGATACCATTGATAGCGCTGTTCCGCACCGCAGCCAGCAGTTCCTGGCTGACCAGATCCGTACCGGTTACTCGGGCTGCAGGCAGGGCAGCTCCCAGGTCACGGACAAGATCAGCAGGCTGCAGCTGTCCCGGCTTAAAGTAAAGGTAGGTCAAGGCATGCCAGCCGCTCTGATCCTGCACCAGATGGCGTTCCACCACACTTCGTAACGGTGAAGCTGACAACTGCTTGATAATCACGTCATCATCAAGCAGTTGCCCCAGACTACCGGCTTGCAGGTGCTGCAGATACGGCTCAAAGGCGGCAACACTGAACCCTTTGGCATGCAGTTGTCTCTGGAGTTGGGTTGCAACACCCGTTGAAGGGGGCAGCTGTGCAACCATGGCCTGCTGGTCTGCGTGGCTGTTCATGGTCTGCCCCAGGTTTGACCAGGCCTGCAGACTCCCCTCGGCAGCCAACCCACCCACCAGGGATGCCACTGCCTGGTTGTGCTGCAGCACCTCGGCCTGACTAGCTCCATCAACTGCCACCAGCATACTCTTGGGGGCCAGGTTCAGGTGCTGTGCCACCAGTTCCTGGGCACGAAACGCCTCGGAATGCTGGGGCTGCAGGTTCTTGAGTTCAACATCAAAAGAGGAGTTGCGGGCAAACAGGCCAAACAGCACCACCAGCAGCGCTGCGCAGCACAGCAGCAGCCTGGCATGCCTGCCGGCAAATCGCCAAAGCCTTGCCAGCCCCAGGGAAGGCAGCGGATGGTAGCAACGTTTGCCGGTATCAATGCGCCGCAGCAGAAGCGGCATCAGGAACAGGTTGGCATACAAGGTAAAAAGCACCCCCAGCCCCACCAGCAGGCCCAGCTCAGACAGGGCACGCACCTCGGCACCGGCCATGGCCAGAAACGGCAAGGCGGTGCTGGCAGCGGCAATAAACAGCCCCTGACCGGTGTCGGCAACTGCCAGACTGATGGCCTGATCAGTTGAGGCACCCCGCGTCCGTTCCCAGTGGAACCGGTCATAGAGATGGATGGAATAGTCGGCTCCCAGGCCGATCACCAGGGCCATAAAGGCAAAGGAGATGATATGGATGCTGCTGACCAGCAATCCCGCGCTGCCCAACGCAGTGATCACCCCCAGGGAAACAAACAGCGGAATCATCAGGGTTGGCCAGAGGGTGCGATACATGGCAAAAAAGATGCCGGTCACCACCAGCAGGGATGAACCGATGCAGGCCAGGATATTGGCCTTCATGGCTGCCTCATCAATCACAGCGCTGATATGGGCACCGGCGCAGGAGATNNGCAAAGGCCATCTGCTGCACTGGCTGGGCCGGCTCGGCAATCATGATCAGCACCCGCTGGTCGCGGGACATGAAATAGGGGGAATCAGGGTCCAGATCAAGGGCCTGACTGCCAGCCTTGAGGCGGGGCAGGATCAGGTCGCGCAGCCCCAGCGGATCGGCCTGGGAAAGGGCAACAGCGCTGGCACCGATGGAACCGGCCAGCTGCACGGTCAGCTGATCAAGGGCCTGATCAATGGCAGGGGGTGTCAACCGTGCTTGCAGCGCAGGCAGATCGTCAAGCGGTACAAAGGCTGCCGGATGCCGGGCGGCAAAGGCCACCAGATCAACAAATTTCTGGGCCTCTGATTCCTCGTAGATCCGGTAGACCACCCGTTTGAATCCGGGCGCACCATCAACCTGCAGGGCACGCAGTTTTTCAGCCAGCTGTTCAGCCGCTACAGGCAGCTGATCCGGTTCTCCCTCTAAAAGAAAATAGGCGTCACGGGCGCCGCCGGACCACTCCAGGGAATCAAGCAGCAGCCGCAGAGCAGGTCGGTCAGCAGGAAAGAGCCGGAAGATATCGGTTTCAAAACGGAGGGTCAGCAGGGAAACCAGCGAGACCAGTATCAGTAGCAGTGAACCGCCAAGCACCATTCGAGGCCTGGTGCGACTGCAGCGATCCACCCAGGCCAGATGGGCAGCAACCAGATGGTGGAGCGTAGTAAACAGACCGGCCAGTCGGCTCATTGGTCAACGGGCCTTCAGCTCGGAAAGGGGCAACAGGCGCAGCCCCTGCAGCAGAAGCGTGAATGACTGATCATCAATCGGCTGGTTGACCTCTGGTTCCTCCAGCTGCAGACGGATACGGTCTCCGTCACGGTTGATCATCTGCAACTCCAGCGGCAGCAACACGCCGGACAGAACCGTGTGATTCCGGTAACGCACCTGTTCACCACCCGGCAGCTCCTTTTCCACCACCAGCCCATTCTTGAGGGTAATCTGTTCCAGGTCACCCCGTTCTGTCCTGCGTTCCACCAGACCATCCAGCGGTGCGCCTTCCGGCGGATCAGAGGCCAGCACCCAGTGCAGCATGGCAAACCCCTGCTGACCGCTGGCAGCCGGCAGCTCTTTAACCACGCCACGGTAGGCCACACCATTGGAAGGATAGGCAAGGGTCAGCTGCTCGCCATGCAGAAGTGCCTCCATCACTGTGGTGCCAAAGGGGGAGAGCAGCACCAGACGCATCTGATCCGGCCTGCGGTACAGCATCACGCCACGGGCAGACATATTCTTTTCAGCCGTACGCAGGGACAACACTACAGTAGCACTGATGGTTTCCACCACAGCACCGGGTACTGCTGATTCAAGCACAGGAACCGGTGTCCGACCGGCACAGGCCGGCAGCAGCATAATGAACAACAGCAACAGCAGACGCAGCATGGTCACTCCAGACGGAAATCAGCCTCGGTCAGGCCGATGTTTTTGCGGGTCTTGCGAAAGGTCATTACGGTGCGGTCTCCGCCCTGCTCTTCCAGCACCAGCCTGCGCAGGGTGCCGTCATCAAGCAGCACCACCGTCAGTTCTTTCAGGTGTCCACCCTTGGCAGGCCTGATGGTGACACTGGTTTGTCGGCCGGTCTGGTCGGCCCGCACTTCCATCCCTTCCGGCACGGTGGTAATCGGTTTGTCCAGGGTACCCAGCCAGCGGGACAGGGCCTGTTCAGGGGGCAGAACTATCCGCTGCCGTTCCCCCTTGGCACCCAGACGCTGTTCAAGCACCGTATCCTTCAGCAGCACCTTGCTGCTGTAGGGAGGGTCAAGCTCCATCAAAAAACGATCCGGTTTCTTGAACCTGATCACCCCCTGCATGACCAGCTTCTTTTTCAGAATGGTCAGATGTTTTTCCTGGGTCAGCTCTGCAGAAAAATCTGTCAGCCCCTGAAACGAGCGTCTCAAAAAATCAAGCCCCTCAAGCGGAGTCAGTGAAGCAGCATCTGCCAGTGCCGCATGGCCCCAGATCAGTACGGCCAGTATACCCCTGATAACATACTTCATAATGGACCAACCCCCAGGGTCAGGGTCACCTGCAGCAGTGTCTCTTCCGCTGCAGTCACCTCACCCTCCAGCAGACAGAGACGACCAAAGGATTTTAGTACCCGTGCTGACACCTCAAGGGTCTCCCCCGCTTGGGGATGACGTACAAACCGGGCCTGATCCACCGCTGCCAGAAACCCGCCTTCACCCTGACGCTCTACCGCCGCAATACCGGCGGTTTGCGCAACCATCTCAATCAAAAGCATCTGCGGCAGGGGAAACAGAGAGACAGCAGGACGACTGAGGGCACGGGCACTAATACCGGGCTGTTGATCAAGCACCCGGTCAAGTAGCAGAAACGGAGCGCGGTGAGGCAGGTATGCACCAGGATCAGGATTAAACAGGGCTGCCACCCTGCACCGAAATAGCGTAATAGGGACCCTGTGGCGAGGCAGTCAGCTGCAGACCCAGCTCACCAACGTGCAGTTGTCGTACCAGCAAGCCCAGTGAGGTAGCTCCCATGGCCAGGGATTGGCCTATTATGCGGCCAGGGTACTGCACAACAGCAGCCTTGATCTGCTCCAGAAACGGCGTTGCAGCCTGTACTGCGCCGGACACCATCAGGCGGTCGCAGTCCTGCTGCCCCTGCAGCAACTGATCAATCCCCTGCTGCCGAACCTGAGGCAGCAGCAGACCAATAGAACGGATTGAGCGCAGCAGAGCCCTGACTGTTGCGCCACGCTGTTTGGTATGATCAGCACGTTCCAGCACCAGCATACCGGCACCCTCACCAAACCCGGCAGCTGATCGATTCAGTTGCCCCATGGCGCTGAACCCTTCCATCATCAGCGGTGTCAGGTCATCCACCCCGCCGGCCAGCATCAAGTCGGCACGCCCCTCTTCAATAAAACGGCAGGCAGCCAGAATCGCTGACTCGGCCGAACAGAAACGCTGGATACTGGTGAGGTTGGGACCTTTCAGACCATGCTCAATGGAGGTGTTACCGCTGGCAGCATTGGCAACAGTGTTGGGAAACAAGAGCGGTGAAAGTCCGGCAACCCCGGATTGAAAATAGCCGGTCAACAGTTCAGCTGAATTGGCAACACCGCCAAAGCCGCAACCCAGGGCAATCCCGATCCGCTCCGGTGCTACCGCACCCCTGGCAATACCGGCATCGGCCAGTGCCAGCCCGGTTGCGGCAACAGATAGCTGGCTGGCACGGTCAAGCTTGCGGGCTTTGAGCGGTGCAATAAATTCAGTTGCCTTGAACTGCTCTGCCCTGCCCCACAAGGCCACGCAGCCTCCGGTCAGTTCGAGCGGAACCGGTTGCAGACAGCTGGTACCAGATAGCAGTGCTGTCAGGGCTGGTTCTATACCGATACCGGCAGCAGTAATGCAGGCAGAGCCGGTGATGGCAATGCCGGGAGTCAGCAGTTCCATCAGATCCCCTCCTGAAGCCATGTTGCTGACCCCAGTACCAGCGACGTGACATTGCCGCCAAAGGCAAAGGAATTGGACAGGGCGCAGCTGCAGCTGGTCTGCCGCAGACCATCGTGGCAGTAATCCAGATCGCACTCCGGGTCAACACCCCGGAAATGCAGGGTCTGCGGGATGATGCCGGCGTTCAGGGATACCAGCGTGGCAACCGTTTCAATGGCCCCGGCAGCCCCCAGACAGTGGCCGGTAATCGGTTTGGTGGATACCAGCGGCACCTGATCAGCCTGCGTGCCAAAGACCTGCTTGACTGCGTTGGATTCAACCGTGTCATTCAGCGGGGTGCCGGTGCCGTGGGCATTGATCCAGCCCACCTGCTGGCGTTCCACCCCGGCAGTGTCCAGGGCAGCCTGCATCACCCGCGCCGCAGCCTCGCCGGTCGGTTCCGGCGCAGTCATGTGATAGGCCTCACCTACCAGCGCATAGCCCAGCAGGTAGCCCAGGATTTCAGCGCCCCGAGCCATTGCTGCTGCTGCATCTTCCAGCACCACAAAGGCCGCCCCTTCCCCCAGTGAGAGCCCCTGACGTCCGGCACTGAACGGCGCACAGGGCTGCGGATCAACCACCTTCAGGGCGTTGAACCCGGCAAAGGTCAGCATGGCCAGGGCATCGGCGCCGCCGCAGAGCATTGCCTGCAGCTTGCCGGTGCGGATCAGGTCAGCTCCCCAGCCAATGGCTGTGGCTGACGATGAACAGGCCGTGGTAATGCTGCCCTGGTACCCGGCAAACCCAAAATCACAGGCCAGCGCTGTGGCAGTACCGTCCGGCAACAGGGTGCGCAGCAGTCCTGGTTTTGCAGCAATACCGGCACGTTTTGCCTGCAGCCACTGCTCACCATGCAGCATACCGCCCACACCACCCCCCACACAAACCCCCACCTGGTACGGGTCATAGACGCCGGAAAGGCCGCTCATGGCCACTGCCTCACGACCAGCCAGGAGGGCAAACTGATCAGTGCGGGAAAGACGGCTCACCTCTTTTTTGGAAAAATACTGCTGTGGCTCGTACCCGGTCACCTGCGCCCCGATCCTGGCCGGAAAGGAGGACACATCAAACAGGTCAATCGAACCAATACCGCTGCGCCCCTCCAGCAAGACCGTACGGAAGTCAGGAATATCAACAGCAGCCCCGCAAAAGATTCCCATACCGGTAATGGCAACCAGGCGAGACATCAGAGTATCCCCCCATCCACCACCAGACACTGGCCTGTTATGTAGCTGGCTGCAGGTGATGCCAGAAAAGCCACTGCTGCTGCAACCTCTTCAGGCTGACCGATCCGGCCCAGTGCAGATGATTTGACGATCCGCTCCACCTGATCTTGCTTTAACCCGGCGGTCATATCCGTTTCAATCAGACCGGCTGCCACAACATTAACCCGAATCCCCATCGGCCCCAGCTCACGGGCAAGGGATTTGGTAAAACTGATGGCTGCCCCTTTGGAAGCAGCATAGTTGGTCTGTCCGGCAGCACCGCTGATGCCGGAAATTGAAGAGACATTGATAATGGCACCGCTGCGGCGGGCCAGCATCTTGCGGACACCCCACTTGCAGCAATGGAACAGGGGGGACAGATTGGTACGCAGCACCGCATCCCAGTCATCCTCAGCCATCATGGCCAGAAAACCATCACGGATAATCCCGGCATTGTTGACCAGGACATCCAGATACCCGCTTGCTGTTGTGGCAGCATCAATCAGGCTGGTTGCCCCGCCAGCAGTAGCAACATCAGCCTTGATGGTGGTAATGCTGCCTGCCAGATCTGCAGCATCCAGACGCAGCTTATCTGCAGCCGCATCATTGTTCAGGTAGGCCGCAAATACCGTGGCCCCTGCAGCTGCAAAGCGCAGGGATACTGCCCGGCCTATGCCGCGGGTACCGCCGGTAACCACTACAATTTTACCCATGTATTCGGAATCCGTACTCATGTAAAACTCCAGCAATCATCGAAGCAGAGAGCTGCTGAACAACAGAAAATCAAAAAATAGCACGCTGATCAAATCTGATTCAGGCGGATTTACGCTGATCCAAAAGACCGTTTAAAATCTGCGTAAACCCGCTCAATCCGCGTCATCCGCGGGCTATTGGTTTTGCTTCACTTCATCGGGGCTATTCTACTTCTTCCCATCCGCTTGAGCAACTTCCAAAGCGGTCCCCGCACCTTGAACATCCGCAACGCCTCCAGCATGGCGTCACTCACATTTACCTCCAACCCCGGCACAATCCAGTTTTTACGCTGCATTGCCTCGGCGATCACCAGTTCAGCAAGGTGATCGCGTACTGATGGAGCCAAGTAAAAGACCGGTTGCAGCAGATCGGTCTCAGGACCGATCACCCCTTCTGTCAGGGCAGTCTGGTACAGGGCGGTACGAGGATAGATCCGAATACCGGTCATGGCGATCACGGCTGTGGGCTCCAGATCATCCATCAGCCTGAAGCTCTCACGGACCGTCGCGTCGGTCTCTCCCGGGCCACCAAACAGGATGTAGTGGGCAAAGTCGATTCCTGCTGAACGACAAAGCTGCGAAGCACTGCGGACCTGCTCAACCGTAAACGATTTACGCAGGCTCTGCAGCATGGCAGGAGAACCGGAATCGGTACCAAACTCAACCGCATCACAACCGGCCTGTTGCATCAACTCCAGCAATGCCGGGGTGATAAAATCCGGATTGATAAAGGCCGACCAGTTGACCCGCAGGCCCTCTGCAATCAAGGCACTGCAGAGCTGTTCCGTAAAACTGGCCGGGTAGTTGAAGATATCATCCACAAAATAGAGATAATCCACCCCGTGATCATCCACCAGGCTTCTGACCTCAGCGATTATCTCACCAACCGGCCTGGTCCGCATCTGCTGGCCTTCCAGCAGCGGGTAGGTGCAGTAGGTACAACTAAAAGGGCAACCTCGCTTGGTCTGCAGATTGGCCATGCCCCCTTCTTTCAGGTAGCGGGCTACATCAAACAGCTCTCGATCAGGACTGCCGATGACACTGACCGGCTTGGGCGGTATAAAATCAGTATTTCCAGGCAATACCACACCTGGCAACCCAGCAGGATCTCCACCCCTTGCCAGGCAGTGCAGCAGCTGCGGCAACAGTTCTTCCCCCTCACCCACCACACCGATATCAGCGCCACAGGCTGCCAGAATCTCAACCGGCATCAAAGAAAATCCGGATCCGCCCACGATCACTGTGACTTTACCCTTACAGACCGCCACCAACTCGGTCAGATACGGCAGATATGATATCGACTGCGGCCAGGTAACATTATCAAGGTTACGCAGCGAGATAATGACTGCATCTGGCTGATCCTGCTCCAATGCAACAACAAGTGCTGCTCTGGAATCAGCCTCAAAACAGAGATCAAGCACAGCCAGATCATGGTCGGCCTGCTTGAGATGTGTGGCCAGAAAGGCCAGTCCAAGCGGAAAGACCGGATAGGGAGCATGTTCTCGATTTGCCGAAACCAGCAGCAACTTCATGGGCAGGCACCTTCATCCAGCCAGGCCCGCATGTTGGCCACCCGCTGCTCGATCTCAGAAGGTAACCGATATTGCAACACACCATCCAAATCGGTCAGGGCATGACAGACCAGGCCGCTGGCCAGACGCTGACCATCTGCAGACAGCATCTCGCAGCGAAAGCGCAGCAAAGCGGCACCATCATCGTCAAGCCAGGTACGAACCGTGACAGCGTCATTAAACAGGGCTGGCCGCAGATACTTAAGCTCAAGCGACACCACCGGCCCCTGATAGCCCAAGGCCAACAGGTCATCCGGCCCAAGGCCGAACTGCCCGGACAGATTATTACGGCCAATCTCCATCCAGCAGACATAATGACCATGCCAGGCCACCCGGTAGGCATCCACTTCGTTAAAACGAACGGTTATCGTGGTTTCATGACAGTTCATCATTCATGCTCCGCATCAATCCAGCGGTTAAACTTGCTCAGGGCCTTACCGCTGCCCACCTCTGTGCAGCGGACAAAACCGCTGTTGCGCAGCTTCAGCCAGGTACGCTCCCAGTAAACCGGCTGCAGAAGTTCCTGCACCAGAAAAGCTGGCATGGCAGAAGCTGTCAATCGGGTTTGATGGATTGATTCAACCAGCGGTACCAGCGGTTCGGTAAAACGATACTCCTGCACGATCGCTGCCAATTCCGGTTCAACCTCAGCCATCAGAGGGGTATGCAGCGGCGCCTCACAGGGATAACTGCTGACGCTGAAGGCGCCGGCAGACTGACACTCGGCCAGAGCTGCCTCAACAGCAACTTTTTCACCAGAAATCAAAAAATGGCGTGAGGTATTGTAATTGGCAACAAAGGCGCCATTATTACGGGCTGCAGCCTCAACAGCTTCTACCCGCAGACCAATCGGACAGCCCAGCGCATATTCTTTCTGAGATGCCATCCGGAACATACAGCTGCCGTGTCGACAGACCAACTCTAAAGCAACCTGTTCAGAGATGCTTTTAGCGGCCACCAGCGCTGCATAAATACCCAGCGAGTGTTCAGCAATCAGACCAGGGTTGCAGCCCACATTATATAGCTGTCTGCTACAATAAAGCGACATGGCCACGCCGTAGATCTGCAGACACGTGTGATGGCTCAGACAAGCCCCGGAAACCGGCTGTTGTTTCACCAAGTCGTAACCGCAGTGTTTCCGGCATAACACGGCAAGCGCCTCGAACTCTCTATCGACAGGCACACTCTGTACAAACTGCAACGGCTGCCCCGGAAAAAGCCAGAGATTCATACAGTCAGTACTTCTGCTTTTGAGATGTACGCGGTGAGTTTTTTGATAATTTTATCCAGCACGCGGGAATCTCTCCCAGAAAAAGGCATATCAATCGCTCTTCCCTTAAACCCAAAGTGATAGCAGGAGGAGTTCTTGATTCTGAGTGGTTTGGCAAAAAGCCGATAGGTTTTTCTGGCTTTTGTCGTTAACGGCACCAGAAAGCCGGGCATTGCACTTGTCGTAATCAGGATTCCCCAGATATCTTTACCCGAGTTCCTTACCTTGGGGGCGTACATTTCATCGCTCCAATAACAAAATACACTCATCCTCTCCAGCATGATCTTCATTATTGAAGGCAGATCATAACAGTTGATAGGTGACGACACGACTATGCAATCAGATGCCAGCAGCGTCTCAACAAGGTGCGACATATCATCATCCAGATAACAAACCCCCAGCTGATCCCCTGGTGATTTCATACACGACCTGCAATTATTACAGAACGTTATTTTCAATTCTCGTGTTTTTATATAACGATAATTTTGATGTTGTGCATCAAGCAGGTTTGTTATTGAGCTGCAGAGAGTGTCGTTAAAGCCGTTCACCCGTTGGGACAGATTCAGTATCGTAATCATCGGCTGGATGCAGCCTTCCGGTTTACTGCAGACCTGAACCCGACATTCATCGGCCCAAAGACCTGCACCGAACGATGCAGCTTGAAGATACGGCGGTACATGGAGCCCCAGGAATAAAAGCTGCGACAAATCTGGTCATAGCCATCCTGCAACTGCTGCACCGTCATCCCCCTCGGTTGGAAAACCACATGCTCCATATCGTAATCCAGCCAGTTGTTGTTAAAAATACGGCCTTCCGCTTCAAGCCGCTGACGCACCCTGGTGCCGGGGTACGGGGTCAGAATCGGAAAAATGGCGGCCTCAAGCCGCGCATCCTCACAAAACCGCAAGGTCTGCTCAAAGACAGCCGGGGTATCACCATCACACCCCATCACAAAGGAACCCAGGATGCCGATACCATTATCTCGAAATTGATCGGCATACTGACGGTAAGAAGCCGCCTTATTGGTCACTTTGCCCATGGCTTCCAGAGAATCCTGATTAAGAGACTCAAACCCTACAAACATACCGATACAACCGGATCTGCCGGCAGCTTGTACCAGTTCCTGATCCTCGGCAAAATCAATCGGCGCATGGGAGAGCCACTTCAATCCCATTCCCTGCATTCCGGCAAACAACTCCAGTGAGTAGCGTCGGTCAGCCACAATGTTGTCATCCACAAAAAAGACAAAGGAATTGGCCTTACGCAGTGTCTGCAACTCTGCCAACACCTGTTCCACCGGACGCTTGCGGTACTTGCGACCGTAAAAGGCGGTGACGGAGCAGAACTCGCAATCAAAGGGGCAGCCACGGGTGGTCTGGATGGTATTGGTAAAAAAGTGGCCGGATCCTTTGAAAATACTGCGTTTGGCGGGTGGTATCAAAGTGGTGTCTATCAGATTGTCAGCCTGATAGAGCGGCTTTAAGAAGCCGGCTTGCAGGTCGGCCAGCAACCGGGGCCAGACCAGTTCTCCCTCCCCCACCACTACACTGTCCACATGTTGCAACGCCTCATCCGGCAAGTTGCTGGCGTGAAAGCCCCCCATTACCACGGTCTTACCCTGGCTGCGAAAGGCATCAGCCAGTTCGTAGGCACGGTTAGCCTGGGCGGTCATGGCAGTCAGAGCGATCAGGTCGGCATCGGGAAAAGCGGGGGCCGGGCGAATGGCGTCGTCGTGGAAGGCAACCTCCCAGTCCTCAGGCGTGACCGCAGCCAGAGCCGCTAACGAGAGGGTGGGAAATTTGAAACCCAGCTCTCCCCATAAACGTCCTTTGGGCCAACCAGGGGAGAGGAAAAGAATCTTCATGCAGAAAGGCTCAGATCTACTTACGGTTTTCTGTGATATAGGCGGCCATGGCCCGCACTGAAGCAAAAACAGTGGTGCCGATGGCAGCATCAGGCACCACCACCCCAAACTCTTTCTCCATGGCAACTACCAGCTGTAGCGCGTCAATGGAATCAAGGCCAAGCCCTTCGCCAAACAGCGGCGCATCAGTATCAATTTCATCCGGCGTCATATCCTCAATACGCAGGGCACTTAAAATCATCTGTTTTACCTGAACTATCATTTCATCTGACACGATCATTATCCTCATCAATCCTATTTTTCACACTTGGTGCTTGCGTTGATAACGGCACCAGCTTCTTGCAGTTCTTTGCAGGTTACCTCTTGCGGCAGTTCCTCGTGCATACCGTTTTGAGGGTTATAGCTTTTCTTAACAAGAAACTCGGCACCTTTAAGGTCTGCGTTTGAAAAATCAGCTCCCTGCAATTTAGCCCGCACCATTTTTACATTCCGCAGGGTTGCGTACTTGAAATTAACGCCCTGCAAATTTGCATCTGACAAATCCGCACTATTCAATAATGCTCCGGTAAAATTGGCATGTGACAGGTCAGCCCCAGTAAACGTACAACGTCCAAGATTAGCGTTTCTGAAGTTTGCATTGGTCGCAATGGCATTTTCAAAGTTTGATTTTTTCAGATGGGCCAGATAAAAATTAGTACCTTTAATTTCAGCACGTTTGAACGACCCATCGTCGATGTATACCCGCTCAAAATTGGCTTCATTCAGTATGGCACTGTTAAACTTGCCATCGTCAATATTGGCACTGTTGAAATCAACCTTGGCAAGGTCCATTCTGCTGAAGTCACAAGAGTTGCAACGTTTGGTCTGTATCGTCTTCTCGATCAAATTATCGGCTTTGGCTACTACCGGCAAAGCAAGCATCAAGGATACTATTACCATCTTTTTAAGCATTTACCCCTCCAGTCCTATTGAGCCAGCGATTGAGCTACGCTTTTCTCCTCAAATAGTTGTTCCATTATTTTTTTGAACTCAAATGGAACATGCTCTTTTGCAAACTGAGGTGGATTCATGAAGCTCCCGCCAATTTCATATCTCTTGATTTCCTTCGCTTCAGCAATAACCTGACTGTCTTTGTTAAATATTTTGAGGTTTACGTTATAATCAATGTCAGTATCCACATATGTATCGCTAAACCATTCATTAAAAGTGAGCAAAATTGCTACATCAAATTTGTTTTGAGAAATGTTTTTCACTACCATTTCGGAGGTTTCTTTACTGTCTGTGTAAACAGGAACGACTTTATTCCTCTTTTGCTCCAACGAATTAGTCATGGCAATCAGAACATCGTTAGCAAAGGGTCCTTCTGAAGAAGTGCGCACCGCAAAAGGATTTCCGTAGCCACCACGCGACCAACCAGTGACATTATTTTCTGTTTCTCCAGACAAAATTTCACTACGTCTGTCGTGGACTGCAAGAGCTACCGTCTTATCTTGCGGGTTTTTCAGATCCAAGAGAACACCTCTGTAGTCATGGGTGTTACCAAACGCACAGCCTGTCAGCAACATGACCAGAAAAAGTAAACATACATTTTTCATACAGCTCTCTCCTCAGTAAATATTCCGTTCAGTTTCGCTACCCCAAAAATCAAAGAAATTGTACCACTGGTCAGGATAGCGCCGAATGTATGTCTCAAACACTGCCGTCAACCGCCCCATACCTGCTTCAATAACAGCTTTGTTCCTGCCGTGACTGGCACTGAAAAAAATCGGCTCTTCCATTATCGTTGCATAGGTGCCATCAGCGCATAACGGCACAAACACAGGAATTACCGGGGCTCCGGTTGCCAGGGATAAATACGCAGCACCGGCCGGAAATGCTGTAGATCTGCCAAAAAAAGGCACGGTAACAGTATTTGATGAACCATCCCGGTCACCAATCAGGCAGACTATTTCATTCCTTCGCAAGGCATTGACCGCCTCTATCATGGCTAACGGCGAGGTATCGTCACGATCAACATAAATAACACCGATACCGCGTTCCCTGCGCATCTCTTCCCGTTGCTGATTCACCTGCTCATCCGGTTCACGAAAAGTCAACACATGCAGCGTGTACCCCAGGTCAGCCATGGCAAGCCCGCCAAGTTCCCAGTTACCAAAGTGGGGTGAAATCAGAATAGCACCAATGCCGTTAGCAAGTGCATCTTCCAGCGGTTTGCCAGAACTTCGATGCCCAATCAAGGCCTGCAGTCGGCTCCCCCGCAGACGACCCATTAGGAGCACATCACACCAGTTGCGAGAGAACAGATAATACGTTCTTATGACCAGCTTCTCAACCAGTTGTTGGCCGGATACGATCCGCAGGTTGGCACGTACACCCCGGCGTTTCTCAGGCAACAGCAGGTAGAACAGGCCACCCCAGAAAGCAGCAAAAGGGGCATGCAGCCAGCGCGGTACCAGCAGAGTAAACAGCTTGATAAAGAACAGATTTGTACTGTTGTACAGCGCCATATCAGACAAACAGCTCCCAGGCGCATTTAAACAGCTTCCTGAAAGAAAGCTCCACCCGTGAGGTGGCGCTTTTGAATCCGGCAGTTGCTGCATCTGAACGCCGATAAAAACGGATAAAAGCTCTGATTATAAGCATCTGCAGGTGATGGCGGTTGATCAGAGGATGCCTGAACACCAGATGCAACCCATCGTAAAACTTCCACTTGCGGGTAAAGATCCTGTCTTTCAGCTGCTGATACAGCACGGTGCCGGGATACGGGGTCAAAATGGAAAACTGGGCAATGTTGGTATCCAGACTGATTGCCAGCTGCACGGTACGCTCCACGTCTGCAGGCCGTTCATTCAGATTGCCGATGATGTAGCTGCCGTAGGTTTCAATGCCGTGTTGCTTGAGAAGACTGACCGCTGCCCGCACCTCTGCCAATGAACTGCACTTGCCAAGGGAATTGAGGGTTTCTGCATTATCACTCTCAATACCCAGATACACCATGCTTGCACCGGCTGTTGCCATAGCAGCAACCATTTCCGGATGCTTCACTATGCTGTCCACCCGCGAGAAATTCCACCATTTCAGGTCATAACCGCGCTGCATGATACCTTCGCAGATCTGGATGACACGCCGGGGATCAAGGGTGAAGTTATCATCCATAAAGGCAATGGCCCGATAGCCGTAACGACGGTAAAGCTCGTCTATTTCTGCCAGAACCGATGCAGCAGAGCGTGCCCGCCAGCCCCGCCCGAAAAAGCTGGATGATGAACAGAAATGACAGGCACCGGGGCAGCCACGGCTTGAGATCAGCGGCGCTGCCGGTCGTCCGGCAACCACACCCCGGTACTGCTGCAGATCAAGCAGATGACGGGCAGGCAACGGCAGTTGCTCAACATCTACCTGGGCCGGTGCGACTGTTTCAACAGGATTACCATTGTGGCTAAGCAGCAGACCAGGCACCGTTTGCAAGGGCATTTCCTGCTTCAGAGCTTCAAGCAATGCCGGTACAACCGCCTCACCTTCACCTTTTACAATGCAGTCAACAAAACCGGTTGCAAGAATCTCTTCAGCCTGAAACTGGGGATGCGGCCCTCCCAGTACTACCATACAGTCGGATGATTTGGCGCGGCGGGCAAGCTCAAGGGCACGGTCTATGCGGGTTGTATCACTGCTGATGCCCACCAGATCAGCCCAGCCAAGCTCCTGATCAGTCAACACCGCCCCGTCAATGGTCAGGTCTTTAACCAGCACCTGATGTCCACCCTGCTCCAGTACCGCTGCAATGTAGAGCAATCCCATCGGCGGCAGGCTGAGCCCGAAGAGATTATACATACTCAGTGCGGGCGGGTTGATCAGCAGAACCTGCATCAGAGCGAGCTGCTCCCACGCACTCTCGCTGGATGTTCCTTGAACTCCTCCTCCCATGCCTGATCAGCAATCTTTCCGTAGTCTGACGAATAATGATCCATATCGTCAGCCAAGCCGGTAAAGATCTCTTCGGCCCCTTCGTGGGTGGGATAAACCCCTTCCATCTGAAAGAAATCACGGCCATAGTCAGGATGGTCTATCAGCATGCAGGGACGCAGCAGATTGTCATGATCGCCCTGTTTTTCACGAATGGTACGGAACAGCTGGGAACCCAGGGCATCCTGCAGGCTGGTACGCCGGATGTTGTCCACGGCAAAGTGGCAAAACACGCAGGGTTCGATGTCACCATTGGCGTTAATATGAATATACTTGCGACCACCAGCAATGCAGCCGGAAATGATTGGTCCGTCGTTCCAGAAATCCACAAACAGCATCGGCTTGGTGGCCCTGAACTGAATCGTGGCCCGACGCAACTGGTCGCGCTGTTCCGGGCTGGGCATCAGATCAGGGCTCGGTTCACGCCCCACCGGCACATAGGAGAACAGCCAGAGCGCAAACACCCCCTGCTCAAGCAGAAAATCGATATAGGCCGGATCAGTGATGATGGCGGTGTTTTTGCTGGAGTGGGTAAAGGAGCCGCAAAACGACAGGCCGTTCTCCCGCAGCAGACGCATGGCGTTCAGCACCTTGTCAAAGTGACCGGCACCTCGCCGCTCATCGGTCTCCTCGCGGTACCCTTCCAGTGAGAAGGCCGGCATGACATTACCTGCCTCGATCAGCTGCTGTACCAGTGCCTCGTCAATCAGGCCGCCGTGGGTAAAGACCAGAAAGGCCATATCATGGTGTTTTCTGAATAACTCAAAGATCCCCTGCATAAAGAACGGCTCACCGCCAGATATGACGGCAAAGTAGATGCCCATCTCTTTCATCTGGGTCAGTACGCCATCAATCTCGTCCAGGGTCAATTCCAGGGATTTGTTGTAGTCTCCGGCATAGCAACCGTAACAGGACAGGTTACAGCGCATGGTAACCGAGATAACCACCGTCGAAGGCGGGTAGAACCCGTTCTGATCAGCCCATTCCTTGCGCTTGTTGGTGCCGGACAGCAGGTGATTCACGGCCAGGTTGGTGATCCACTTGTCCCGCTGGTTGGGGTGCAGCTCTTTCAGAATCCGGCGGGGAAACTCGATGGAGGGATGCTTCTGCTGAATCAGCTCCCTGATCCAGCGGATGCGCTGTTTGTAGTAATCCTTTTTGGGAATCATCTCCATCAGCCGCGTCATAGTAATCAGGGTATCATCTGACGAGCTGGTTGCCAGGGACAGCAGGTAGGCCACCAGTTTGTCTCGTGTATAATTTTTAAGGGAGTGCAGCATTAAAACCTCGTTACCGATATTTCAGAAAGGTCATGCAGATGTTCCAGGTATCACGCACCGGTTTGAAATGGCTGGTTGCCCGACCATCGGCAACCCGTGCCGGAACCGGCAGCGAGCCAATGGTAAAGCCGGCCTTCCAGGCCTTCATCAAAAGTTCCATTTCAAGATCATAGCCGGTCTTTTCAAGCTTCAGTTCCCGCAATAAGGCAACTGCATAGTAGCGGAAACCGGACTGGCTGTCTGCAATGGCAAATCCGGTTGCCTTCTGCATGCACCAGACCCCGAAGCGGTTCCAGACCCGGCGCAGGCCGGCCATCTGATCAAACTGACTATGACGCGATGCCAGCATGCAACCATAGCCGCCTGACTCTGCTGCTGCAATCAGACTCGGAATAGCAGTCGGATCGTGCTGGCCATCAGCATCAAGCGTTACCACAGCATCATAGCCCTGCTGCACGGCCCAGGCAAACCCGGTGCACAGGGCAGCCCCCTTGCCCTGATTACCGGTATGGCGCAGCACGGTTATCGGCATCCCCGACAGGCAGGCAGCAGTACCGTCCACCGATCCGTCATCAACCACTACGATCGACAGACCATGATTGAGACATTCAGCCACCACTGCCGGTAAGGTCTGAGCTGCATTATAGGCCGGAATCAGGATGCAGGCTGCCATGATGCCGTCAAAGCCCCCATGGTGGTAAAATTGAAGCACTGCATCAAACGACTCAGTCGGTCAGCTGAACTGGAACGCGTACCGTAGGTGATAAATGTTCGCAGCATACCCAAGGGCAAACGCGGCCCCTGCGGATCAAGCTCCCGTGGGTGGATAAACAGCACCGCAGGTCGGCCCGCTGCTGCATACTGCTGCATGGTTCGCCTGATCAGCCAGTAGGGAAAGAAGCGAAATCCCCAGCCGCCACCGGTTGGCAGATTACCAAACCAGGTGGGGGTCACCAGAGGGGGCAATTCCCACATTGAACCAGCGTCCGTGACAATCCAATGCGGCTCCCGTGGACCTGTCGGGTCGCCGATCATGGCCAGTGGTGTCAGGCTGCTGTCGTAACGGTAACCAAGTGCTGCCAACTGATCAAAGGCCCAGGGAGTCAGAAGCCTGCAAAGCGACCAGCGCGGAGCGCGAAACCCGTAGGGTCTGACACCGGTCTGGGCCTGCATCAGTGCTGCGGTCTGCTCAAGCTCTTCCTGAAAACGCTGCGGTCCCAGCTCCGTAACCAACTGATGGGACCAGCCGTGGGAGGCCAGTTCATGACCTTGTTGCACAATCAGCGGGGCAAGACCCGGATGCTGTTCCATCACCTCCCCCAGCATAAAGAAGGTGGCGGAGACACCACAACGGTTGAACAACTCAAGCAGCAGAGCGGTAGCATGCTCAACACGCCGGTCTGCTCTACCTGCACCAACCTTGTCTGTTCCGCAGACATGATACCAGTCTTCAACATCCACGGTTATGACTGCTGGAACGCTTTGGGGCATGCATCATCCTCTTGCAACGAGTTAATTTAATACCTAAACAGTCCGATTAAGTCAATATCGCCGTCACATCTGAGGCTGTAACGGAAAAAGCAGTTATCGTTGAACAAAACCTCAGTCAAGCCGTGTGACTGTAAATCTACCCTGCCCGTAGGCAGCGCCCTTGCCCAGATGCACAAGGCTTCCCAATGCCATATATGGACCAAACTCTTCAAAAGGCCCATTCAGTTGATATCTGCCGCAGACACCACGTCGGCAGGCAACAGCAGGCTCACATGTTACCAGCATGACTTCATCTGCACGCGCTGCCAAAGTCGCCAATCGATCAGTATCGCCTGCAGTGCCATAGTAGGCGGCCAGGCTTGACAGACGGCGCAACAGGCCGCGAATCAGAACTGCAGGCTGGAGCTGTTGCAGTTCACGTCCATTATGCCTGAGTCTCAGCGGGGTCTGAAAAACAACCTCTACCGACCTGCAGCCGACAAATAGGCGATGATACTGCTCAAACAGTTCGGCAAGAGATAATAACGGCAGATTGCTGCACTGGCCGTCAGCCTGAAACTGTAACGGTATCAGTTGTTCCTGATAATCAAAGGCCTCCAGCCTGGTGCGGACCTGTTCGTCGGCAACGGCTTCTAGCGTGTCTGCAAAAAGAGCCAGCGCATCACAGGCAGGGCCTGCAAGCGTCAGATGCACTATCGGTTCTCCGGCTTGCGGCTGGGAAAACATGAAAGGTACGGAAGGCTTTTGATAACGTCTGAGCAGTTCGGGATCGGGTGAAAGAGAGCGGGACAGCAGACTGGAAGCCAAACAACCGGCATGTTGTAGACAACCGGCACAATCACAGACAGGCGCTGTACAGCCGGTACGCAGCAGAGCCGCTTCAAAAATGCCGCCATGGCCTGTTACCAGCGGCTGAAGCAAGCAGGCTGCCGCTGGTGAGAGCGACAACTGCAATCTGACCAGATTCAGGTCCATATAAAACGGGGCGACCGTTGCCGGTCGCCCCTTGTCTCACTGCTGGTCATCAGACGCTTAGAACTGCGCCTTGATGTACTCCCTGTTCATCCGGGCGATAAACTTGACGTTGATCCCCTTCGGGCAGGAAGCCTGGCACTCGTAGTGGTTGGTACAGTTACCGAAATTGCAGTCCTTCATGGCTTGCACCATGTTAAGTACCCGCTGCTTGGCTTCGGCCTGCCCCTGCGGCAGCAGGGCAAACTGGGAAACCTTGGCACCGGTGAACAGCATGGCTGCACCGTTGGGGCAACCGGCCACGCAGGCACCACAGCCGATACACTCGGCAGCGTCCATGGCCTCATCGGCAGCCGGCTTGGGAATCAGGATCGTGTTACCGTCGGCAACACCGCCGGTGTGGCAGGAGGTGTAACCGCCGGCCTGGATGATGCTGTCCAGGGCAGCCCGATCAACCACCAGGTCCTTGACGATCGGGAAGGCCCGGGCACGCCAGGGTTCAATGTAGATGGTGTCGCCATCATGGAATTTACGCATATGCAGCTGGCATACGGTGGTACGATCCTGACCGCCGTGGGGCATACCGTTCACTACCTGAGAACACATACCGCAGATCCCTTCGCGGCAATCGTGGTCAAAGGCCACCGGTTGCTTGCCGGCCTTGATCAGGTCTTCATTCAGCACGTCCAGCATCTCCAGAAAAGAGTGGTGCTCAGTGATCCCTTTGACGGTATAGTTTTCAAACTTGCCCTGATCGTTGGCATTCTTCTGACGCCACACAACCAGGTTGATGGTCATGGTTTTGTGATGATCGTTGTGTGCGCTCATTATTTGTAGCTCCTTACGGCGAGATGGACGTTCTCGAATTTGAGGGGCTCCTTGTGCAGCTCGGGCTCGTTATTGAGGCCCTTAAACTCCCAGGCACCCGCATAGCAGAAGTCGGCGTCGTTACGTTTTGCTTCACCGTCATCATACTGATGCTCAACACGGAAGTGACCGCCACAGGACTCTTCGCGGTGCAGGGCGTCACGGCACATCAGCTCACCAAACTCAAGGAAGTCGGCGGTGCGTCCGGCATTTTCCAGATCCTGGTTGAACTCTGCACCAGTGCCGGAAACTTTGACATTCTGCCAGAACTCTTCCCGCAAGGCAGGAATCTTCTTCAGGTTTTCATTCAGCGATGCATCGGAACGGGCCATACCGCAGTTTTCCCACATCAGGCCGCCCAGTTCACGCATGAATTCTGAAACCGTCTTCTTGCCGTTGATGCCAAGCAGTTTGCTGGTGCGTGCATTTACCTCATCGACCGACTGCTTGAACTCAGGCAGGCTGGTATCGGTGCCGTACGGCTTGATGGAGGCCAGGTAGCCACCAATGGTGTACGGAATAACAAAGTAGCCGTCAGCCAGACCCTGCATCAGGGCCGATGCCCCCAGACGGTTAGCACCGTG
>DIUB01000153.1 GCA_002422265.1 Geobacter sp. UBA6169 | reverse complement strand
GAGGTCAGCATCACCAGCCGGGTTCCTTGCAGCTTCGGGTCCCGGCTGATCAGGGCGGCAAGCTGCAGGCCGTCCATTTCCGGCATCAGGCAATCCAGCAGCGCCATGGTAAACGGCTCGCCCAGCTGATCGGCTTCGTGCAGCATATAGAGTGCGGTCGGGGCGTCGGAGGCCGTATCATAACGACAGCCCCACTGGTCAAGCAGGGTGATCAGCAGCATCCGGTTGGTGTCGTTGTCATCCACCACCAGCACCTTCAGCCCTTCAATCGGGGCAAAGCAGGGGCTGGTCCCGGCCTGCTCGCCGGCCTGCTTCAGAACCAGATCAAAACGGAAGATTGAACCGCGCCCCGGTTCGCTTGTTACCGAGAGAGTCCCACCCATCAGCTGGGTCAGTTGTTTGCTGATGGCAAGCCCGAGGCCGGTGCCGCCGAACCGGCGGGTGGTGGAGCCGTCGGCCTGGGTAAACGGCTCAAAGATAGCCTCCAGCCGATCGGCTGGAATGCCGATGCCGGTGTCACGCACTGCAAAACCGATATGCACTGTGCCATCCTCCAGGCCAAGCAGCTCCGCTGAAATGGCTACCTCTCCCTGTTCCGTAAACTTGATGGCATTGCCGGCCAGATTGATCAGGATCTGGCGCAACCTGCCGGGATCGCCGCACACCTCCCACGGCAGGGCCGGGTCCACCAGGCAAGTCAGCTCAAGCCCCTTGTCGTGGGCTCTGGCTGCCAGCAGCTCCACCGCATCTTCCAGGGCAGTGCGCAGATCGAACACCATCTCCTCCAGGGTAAGCCCCTGGGCCTCGATCTTGGAAAAATCAAGGATGTCGTTGATGATCTCCAACAGGCTTTCGCCGCTTTTGCGGACGGTCTCGGCATAGCGCTGCTGTTCCTGATCCAGGCCGGTATCCAGCAGCAGGCCGGTCATGCCGATCACCCCGTTCATCGGGGTGCGGATCTCATGGGACATGGTCGCCAGAAACTCGCTCTTGGCCCTGGTGGCCTCTTCTGCCCTGGTCAGGGCAGCGTGCAGCTCCAGGTTCTTTTCTTCAACCCTGGTTGCAAAATCCATCAGCTTGTGCTGCTGATCAGCAATCAGGGTATCGGTACGCTGCAGCAACAGGTAGACATATCCCAGCAGCAGGAACAGCAGCAGGGCAACAACAGCCAGCCCGTACAGCAAGGTCTGGTGAAAAGCGGCCTGCAGCGCCGAAAGATCGCTCATGATCAGCAAATGGCCGACAAAGGTACCGGCAGCATCCTGCACCGGCGTCAGGGTGGTGCGCCAGGTCTTTTCGTCATAGGCGATATCGCGGCTGATGAACGGTGTCTGCCGCTCTCCTGTGCCGGCCTGTTCGGCAATGGCGGCAAACGGATCGGGCAGACGGCCCTGGGAGGCATACAGGACCACGCTGTTGGGGAGGCGCTCCCATTCGGATTCCCAGCCGAAATAAGACTTACCGGCTTCAAAGGCAGACCGGTTCAGGTAGTTCTTGTTGATCACCAGGGCCAGGGGTGTGCGGTGCTTGATGAACAGGCTCTGCAGTTCGTCTTCGATCTCCTTGCCCAGCTCAAGGTAGCCCAGCAGCTTGTTGCCGTCAAAGACCGGCAGCACCACGCGCAGGGTAAACGTACCCAACGGCCCCAGCTCGATTCCTGATGCCGGAGCGCCGAAGCGTTCTGCCTGGAGCATGGTGAACCGGTCGATCCGGTCGCCCTGTTTGTCCGGTTTGTGGACCCGTAAGAGACAGATTCTGCGGGAATCGACAAAATACAGGTGGGTGATCTTGTAATCCTGACGCATCTGCCCGAAGATCGTCTGCCAGGCCGGCAGCAGGCGTTGGGGATTGCCGGACTGCAGGGCGCTGACCACACGGGGATCATCTGCAAGAACCTGCAACGCCAGCTCCATGCCGGCAGCGGTATTTCTCAGGTCATAGGTGAATTCCCGCGCAATGCTCTCCTGCAGGCTGGCCAGCCGGTCATTGCTGTGTACCTGGTGCTGATGCCACAAAAAGGCTGCCGGCCCGACGATCAGCAGGGTCAGCATCAAGGCCAGCGGCAGCATCAGGCGCCGCAGTACCGATTTTGAGTGCGGGGGAAGAGCGGCAGTCATCAGTTACTGCTCAGAAGCGAATAACAAGACGGCAGGGGGTGGGCAGGCATCTTCTTCATACCTCTGGTGTGGTCAGAACCGCGTCTCCCTGAAAACGGGCCAGTTCGGCAGCCAGCACCGGTACCCGCACCGGTTTGGTCAGATACCCGTCAAAGCCGCTCTGCTGCAGCTCTTCCCGGGTGCCTTTCAGGGCATCTGCCGTAAGGGCGATGATCGGGATACGGTTACTGCCTTCAAGGCACTCCATCCGGCGGATGTGTGCCGCAGCCTCAGGGCCGTCCATCTCCGGCATCTGGCAGTCCATCAGGATCAGGTCAATCCCCCCTTGCTGCCAGCGCTCAACCGCCTCTCGGCCATTGGTAACAGAGGTGAAACGGTGCCCGATCTTCTGCAGGATCAGTTCAATCGTGCGGCGGTTCATCAGGTTGTCTTCTGCAATCAGCACCAGTAACGGGCGTTCCGGCTGTGTGATGCTATCTGCAGCAGCAGGGGTGGTCTGGTTCATGGGGGTATTACTCGCAATGTAGGGGATTTCAAGTCTGAAGCTGCTGCCGAAGCCGGGGCTGCTGGTAACCTGAATGCTGCCGTCCATCAGCAGCGCAAGCTGGCGGCAGATGGTCAGGCCCAGGCCGGTGCCGCCATAACGGCGGCTGGTTCCGGTATCAGCCTGCTCAAACGGGTTGAAGATACGCTCGATAACCTCCGGCGACATGCCGATGCCGGTATCGCTGACAACAAGACGAATGCGGGGTGTTTCCGCAGCAGTTCCGCACAACTCTGTCCGGATGGTTATGGTGCCCTGTTCGGTGAATTTAATGGCATTGCTCAGCAGATTCAACAGGATTTGTTTGAATCTCAGCTGATCTCCCCTCACCAGCAGGGGCAGGTTGTCTGCCTGCTGGTTCAGCAGACTCAGCCCTTTTTCGTAGATACGTGATTTCTGGGTCAGAACAATATCTTCGATTGCCTTGGGGATTGAGAAATCTGCGTATTCAAGCTCGATTTTACCGGCTTCTATCTTGGAGAGGTCCAGAATGTCATTGATAAGCTGCAGCAGGCTGTCAGCCGATGTCTCAATGGCTTCAAGCATCTCGATCTGTTCCTGCGTAAGCGTGGTAAAGCGCAGCAGTTGGGCCATGCCGATGACACCGTTCATCGGTGTGCGGATTTCATGGCTCATGGTGGCTAAAAAATCACTCTTGGCCCGGCTGGCGGTTTCTGCAGCCGCCTTGGCGGCCAGAAGGGCCTCTTCTGCCTCTTTGCGTCCGGTAATATCGGTATGGGAACCGGCCATCCGTACCGGTTTTCCGTCTGCTGCCCGTACCGCTGCACCACGGGCCAGTATCCAGCGTATGGAGCCGTCTCTGTGCATCATCCGGAATTCAACTTCATACGTTCCGGTTGTTCCGGCAAAATAACCCTGCACATACCGGAACACCTGCTCTGTATCTTCCGGATGCAGCAGTGATCTGAAAGTGTCCAGGGTGTTCGGCAGCTCATGGTCACGATAGCCGAGTTGATCCTTCCAGCGTGCTGAAAGGTACAGGTTGCCGCTCTGCAGATCCCAGTCCCAGATACCGTCATTTGAGCCGGCAACAGCCAGTTCAAATCGTTCGCGTTCCTGCTCCAGTGCCTGCTGTGCCGTGATTTTTTCGGTCATGCAGGCATGCTGCTCCTTCAGCTGCAGGTGATTGCGCACCCGCAGCCTGACGATCTGGGCGTTGTACGGTTTGATGATATAATCCACCGCGCCCATATCAAGACCCTTGAACTCGCATTCCTGCTCAGACATGCAGGTCAGGAACAGAACCGGCAGAAGAGACAGGCCGGGCAACTCCCTGATCCTGCGATAGGTCTCGTACCCGTCCATATCCGGCATCACCACATCAAGCAGAATCAGATCAGGCTGCTGCACGGCCAGCAGCTTCAGGGCCTCGTTGCCGCTGCGAGCCGTGATAACGGCATGTTCCTGCGCAAGAATACCGATCAGCAGCTCAAGGCTGAGCAGGTCGTCGTCAATGACCAGAATGGTATAGTGTGGAGCTGTCGGCATGGGGTTGTTCCTGCGCAGTGGACAATCAGCGTTAGACTGCATCATCTGCAGCCTGTGGCGCTGCTTGATACAATGCCTTCATTGCCGGGTAGTGCGGGCAGTCCTGGTAATCAGCAAGACAGTACTGGGAAGCCAGTCTGATCTTTTGACTGTTCAGGTTAACGCAGAAACAGGCAGGGTTCTGTTTTTCAGCAAACGGACAGAAGTCGTCAACCGGGCGGTTCGGGTGGTTTTCATTGTTGTTCATTGGTCTGCCTCATTGTGATGCTGCGCAATTGTTCCGGGATCTGCACGGGGATGCGCTGCAAGGTTTGCATAGATGCGCCCGGCTTGCAAGCACTGTGTCAAACGCAGATTGCCGCTTCAAGCTGTTCTTTCAGTGTTCTGATCATCAACGGCTTGCTGAGATACCGGTCAAAGCCTGATCGCAGCAGTTGATCCTGGGTGCCGCGCAGTGCATCGGCCGTAAGCGCGATGATCGGAATGTGGCGTCCGGTTCGCAGCTCTTCACGACGGATGGTTGCCGTTGCCTCCAGTCCGCTCATTACCGGCATCTGGATGTCCATCAGGATCAGGTCTATCTCGCCTGTACGCCACTGTTCCAGCGCCTCCTGGCCGTTATTGGCAATAACGGAGCGGTGTCCCAGTTTCTGCAGCATCAACTGGGTGGCGCGCTGGTTCATCGGCACATCCTCTGCCACCAGCACCGTCAGGGAGCGCGCCGGTTGCTGCAGCAGCCAGGTCTGCTCTTCATGGCGGCGACAGATTTCCGGTACGGCGGTGATAAAAGGAAGCTCAAGATGGAAGCTGCTGCCTGCCCCCGGGCTGCTTTCCACCCAGATGGAGCCGCCCATCAGCTCGGCCAGCTTG
>DIUB01000046.1:3863-4895 GCA_002422265.1 Geobacter sp. UBA6169 | reverse complement strand
CCCCTACGACACCCATGCCCTTGAAACGGCTTTGCAACTGAAAGACCGCTTCGGCTGCCGCGTGGCGGTGCTGTCCATGGGGCCGCCCAACGCCGAGGCCACCCTGCGCAAGGCACTTTCAGTCGGCGTTGACCGGGCGATCCTCTTGTCTGACCGTTGCTTTGGCGGCGCCGACACCCTGGCCACCAGCAAAGTGCTGGCCAGCGCAATACAGCGTTTGAACGACACCCTGGAGCCGGTGGGGCTGGTAATCTGCGGTAAACAGACCATTGACGGCGATACGGCCCAGGTGGGCCCAGGCATTGCAGTAAGGCTGGGGTATCAGCAACTGACCCTGGTGGACAAGGTGGAGGAGCTTGACCTTGTCGCACGGAGGCTGGTGGTTAGCCGCAAGCTGGAAGGACGGCACGAGCGGGTTGCCGCGCCGTTGCCCGCCCTGCTGACCGTTGTGCGCGAAATCAACCGCCCCCGCTACCCTACGGTACCGATGCGTCTTGCTGCCGGAACCGCACAGGTGGAAGTATGGAGCAACGAGATATTGAAGCTGGACACAGAAACCGTCGGCCTGAAAGGGTCGCCCACCTGGGTTTCCAAAATTTTCTCTCCGGAGCGGGACAAGGGAGAATTACTGGGAGACGGCATAAGCGATCCATCAGGAGCGGTGCAACTGCTGATGGACAAACTACTGGAAAAAGATCTGCTGCCACTCTAAGGGGCAATGGCAGGGGCCAAAGAATATTCAGAGCTTCTTACCCCTTGCCGCCTGGCTCTCCACCTTGAGGGATACAATGTCAGAATCAAAGCCGAACCAACCGAAACCGAAACGTCCCCGCGGCCGCGCCCGACTGCTGGCAGGAAAATGTATCGCCTGCGGAGCCCGCTGCGAAAGCTCCTGTCCGGTCAACTGCATCAGCATGAACGACGCCGGAGAGCCGATCATCGTTGCCGACAAATGTATCGGCTGCCTCAAGTGTATAAAGGTCTGTCCGGCCGACGCGCTGGTGATGGTTTTTACCACCGAAGAGCTTGCAA
>DIUB01000046.1:0-3761 GCA_002422265.1 Geobacter sp. UBA6169 | reverse complement strand
GTCATCGGCCACCGGGCTGAGCATCTCTGCCGGGAGGCATTCAGCTACGGAGCAACCAGGGCCTATCTGCTGGACGCTCCGGTGTATGCCAACTACCGCACCCAGCCCTACCTTGAGGCGATGTGCCACCTGATTGAGCAGTACAAACCGGAAGTGATCCTGATGGGGGCCACCGGCATGGGCCGCGACCTGGCCGGCGCAGTGGCTACCAGGGTGGGCACCGGGCTTACTGCAGACTGCACCGGACTGGACATTGACGACAAGCGCAACCTGATGCAGACCCGGCCGGCCTTTGGCGGCAATATCATGGCCACCATCATGTGTGATAAATACCGCCCGCAGATGTCCACGGTCCGTCCGCACGTCATGCAGATGCCGGAACCGCTGGCCGGGGCAGATGGCGAAATCATCAAGGTTGATTTCAGCATTCCTGAAGAGCAGGTGTCGGTCAAGATACTGGAAGTGATCCGGGACGGAGACAGCAAACAGAAGATCGACATCGGTGGCGCCGAATTCATCGTATCAGGCGGCAGGGGGATGATGGGGCCGGAAAACTTTGCCCTGCTGAAAGAGCTGGCCGACGAGCTGGGAGCTGTTGTCGGCGCATCACGTTCCGCAGTAGATGCCGGCTGGATGCCCCACGACCGCCAGGTGGGACAGACCGGCAAGACCGTGCGTCCCAAAATCTATATCGCCTGCGGCATTTCCGGAGCCATCCAGCATCTGGTAGGCATGCAGGACGCAGACCTGATCATTGCCATCAACCGGGATAAAGAGGCCCCGATCTTTGAGGTGGCCCACTACGGCATCGTGGGCGACCTGTTCAAGGTGGTGCCGGAACTGACGCAGAACATACGCGAACTGAAAAAACAGGGTTGCGGGGCTCGGGTCAAGTAAAACCGGATCGCTGTGCCCTTTGACTCTTGACCCATGACCCTCTGAGGTTTATATGACACCGACTCCTGGTATTTTCGCTCCGCTCTTCGTCGCAGCCACAGCCCTGTTTCTCTTTAGCTGCTGGAAGCGTCTTTCCCTGACCGCACTGGGACGTGCTGATAACCGGCTGCATGATATAGGCCAACGGATTGGCGATACCCTGGCCTACGCCTTTGCTCAACGACGGGTGCTGGCCAAACCTTCCGGCCTGATCCATCTGGTTATTTTCTGGTGTTTCCTGGTACTGATAGCTGCCAATGCAGAATTCCTGCTGCACGGCCTCTTCCCTGCCATCAGTTTCAGCAAGCTACCAGACAGTCTGTTCGGTCCGGTGCTGCAGATTATCGATGCCGTATCGCTGATCACCCTGGCCGCTGTAACAGCAGCGGCTATCCGCCGTGCCGTGGCCCCACCCTATCCGGAAGCCCGCACCTTTGAAGCGTTTTTTATTCTCTTTCTGATCGCAGTGCTGATGCTGGCCAGCTTTGGCATAAATGCCGCCAAAATCAGCGCCATGCCGCCGGCAACACAACAGATAGCCCTGGAGCTGCTGCCCATATCCGGCTGGTTTGTGCCGCACATCCCGGTTGAATATGGCAGGCTGGTTCATGATCTTTCCTGGTGGACACATGCCTTTGTCCTGCTGCTGTTCATGAACCTGCTGCCGTTAAGCAAGCATTTCCATATCATCACCGCCATTCCCAACATCTTCCTGCGTCGCCTGGAGCAACCGGCGCTGCCGGAAAAAGAGCAGTTCAGGGCAGGCAACCGCTTCGGCATAGACCAGGCTGATGGCTACACCTGGAAGGAGTTGCTGGATGCTTTTTCCTGTACGGAATGCGGCCGCTGCCAGAATGCCTGCCCTGCCCACGGAACCGGCAAACCGCTGAACCCGCGCCGGGTTATTCACGACCTGAAGCTGAATCTGCTTAAAAACGGCCCCAGCCTTAAACAGAGAACTACCCCGGTACAGCCGCTGATCGGTGAGGGAGCGGGCAGCATCAGCGAAGAGGCTGTCTGGGCCTGCACCACCTGCGGCGCCTGTCTGGAATCCTGTCCTGTCTTTATCGAGCAGATGCCCAAACTGATCCCGCTGCGCCGCCATCTGGTGGAGATGGAATCCCGGTTCCCGGAAGAACTGCTCAACCTCTTTGAAAACATGGAGGGGCGCAGCAACCCCTGGGGCATTGCCCCCTCCGAACGGGGCAAATGGGCAACCCTGCTGGGCGAACGCCCCTTTGAAGCAGGCACGACCGAGTATCTTTTTTATGTGGGCTGCGCCGGTTCCTTTGACTCCCGCGCCAAGCAGGTAACAGTGGCCCTGGCCCAACTGCTGGACAAGGCGAAGGTCAGCTGGGGAATCCTGGGCAAGGATGAGCTGTGCTGCGGCGACAGTCTGCGCCGACTGGGCAACGAGTATGTCTTTGACAAGCTGGCAACCCGGAATGTCGCCCTTTTTCAGGAGCTGGGCATCAAAAAAGTCATTGTGCAGTGCCCGCACTGCTTTACCACCCTGAAGAACGACTACCGCCAGTATGGCATTGAACTGGAGGTCATCCACCACAGCCAACTGCTGCTGCGTCTGGTTCAGGATGGACGCCTGACCCTGCCCCGTAAGGCGCAAGAGCTGGGCAGTTTGCTCTACCACGACTCCTGCTACCTGGGCCGCCATAACGGCATCTACGAGGAACCGCGGGAGGCGCTGGCGCTGGCTGTGGGCACCGTGCCAAAAGAGATGGAGCGCAACCGTGAAAACGGCTTCTGTTGCGGCGCCGGTGGCGGCCGCATGTGGATGGAGGAGTTCGCCGGAGAGCGGATCAACCTGGTGCGGGTAAAAGAGGCTTTGCTTAAGCAGCCGGACACGGTCTGCACCGCCTGTCCCTACTGCCTGACCATGTTCGAGGATGGCCTGAAGGACCTGCGGCAGGAGGGGAAGGTGCGGGTAAAGGATATAGCAGAAGTAATGGCAGAGGCTGTGCTGCGTCTGTCTCCCCCCGCCTGACACGGGCAACCTCATGGATATATAAATGCCAGCACTGGCTGGTATTGCAGCAACACGAATGACCAGCGGGATTGATTTGCCCACCCCGATCATCGCCCTGACTGCCCATGCCCTGCAAGGCGACAGGGAACGGCTGCTGGCTGAGGGGTTTGACGGCTATGTTTCAAAACCGGTGGATATTGAGTTGTTGTCACGGGAGTTGCAGAGGGTGCCGGGGGGTAAGCGGAAGTTTTTTTACACCACTCTCTCGCCATACTTCAATATCTGACCTGCCACCGGATTGCTCTCATTAAACTCTGACATCAGGTACGGATGAGGCTCAATATCAGCATCAATCCGCCTTGCCAGCCTGGTTAACATAAAGCGGAAATCAAAGCTGTCTCCAATAAATCTATCTGTAACAAGCGCCAAATCAATATCACTCCATTCATCGGCATTGCCTTTAGCAAATGATCCAAACAGATAAGCCTGTAGTATATGTATGTTTTTATCTTTCAGCAGCGATACGTACTGCTGTACTTCCTGGTAAATCAGCTGTTTATCTTTTCCAGCAGCCATGCGCGTACCCCTTCTATGGTGTCAATATTCGTCTCGGTGAATTCCCTGGTGCATTTCTTGTAGAAATCTTGTTTGCACTCTTCATATCTGGCTTCGATATTGAACAAGGTCACATATTGCAGAGCATCCATCTGCTCCTCTGACATTTCAAGGTTACACCTGATTGCCAGTTTGCAAAGATCGTGTATTCTGGGCGCAACGGCGTCAATTTCTTTAACATAATACGCCGTTAGTGATGTCTGACTCATCTTCTACAGTAGATTTT
>DIUB01000085.1 GCA_002422265.1 Geobacter sp. UBA6169 | reverse complement strand
AAAAGGCCAGGGTGGACAGCATGTAAAAAATAGTGGTTACGTTAAAAAGCTGTGCGCTCAACATGTAGTACGATCCTCCACTCAGATGTTCTGCTGCTGGAGTTCTTCGGCCAGGGCCTCAAACTCCATCTCAAATGCCGGCTGATTCTTGCTGGCATGTCCATAGATACGGGCATAACCGTGCTGCACCACAATCCAGACCCGCCGGTGGGACATGAAGAAGGCGATACAGAGACCAACGCACATCATAATACAGCCGATCCAGACAACCCAGACGCCGGGATCTTTGTTGACCTGCAGACCGGTGTACATCCGGGCATCGGTACCGGTGAAGGTGAAGATCAGGCTGTCACCCCGCAGTTCATCAAGGCCGGGATTATCCTTGAATACTTTGAAAAACTTCGGTTCTCCACCGGCAGTGCGCACACCAAGCACCGCAGCCATGCCTTCGCCCGGATTCTCGGTCAGGTCAACAATGGCGGCCAGACGACCATCCGGTAATTTGGTTTCTGTTCCGGGACGCAGGGCGATCTGACTGACCGTGCCGCTTGATTTGGCTCTGACCGTAAAGAAGAAGGTGCTGGGATCGTTGGCCGGACCGTAGCTTGACTGATAAAAGGTGATGCCTCTGAAGGTGAGCGGCTCGTTCACCACCAGACGCACATGCTTGTAATCAGGGATTTCCTTGCCGTTTTCGGTCAGGGTCAGGATACTTTTGTACTCTTTGGGCATCTGGCTGGTACCGCCGCCAGGGGCTTCATAAAACGAGACCGAAAACTGGTCACAGCGGACTTCAAATCCAAGCGGGATATCCTTGCCGTTGCGGGCCTTGACCGTGTTGATGGTTTCACCCTCAACAATCGCCACAAAGGCCTTGTATCCCCATAAGTTGCCGATAATGGCGCCGGCAAAGATCACCAGGATGCTGAAGTGGACCACATAGACACCCAGACGGCACCAGGCATTTTTCTGGCTGAAGAGATGATACTGATTGCCCTGCTGCGTAACAACCGGCGTCGCAATCTTTGCCCCCAGAAAGGCTGCCAGCTTCTCGCGGGCCTGCTCAAGCGGAGCCTGCAGCTTGATCTCGCGGGACATGAAAATCTTCTGCTGGGTTTCAGGCAGTACCGTAACCGGATGGGAGACAAACTTGAAGACATGGGGCAGACGCTTGATGGAGCAGGCGATCAGGTTGATGCTGAACAGGGCCAGTAACGCCAGAAACCACCAGGAGTGGTACATGTCAAAGAAGCCCAGCTGCTCATACAATGCCTTGCGACCAGCGCTGATGGTGGCCCAGTAACGCTCGTCAATGTTGGGAAACTGGGGGATGATGGTGCCGATGATGGAGGTGATGGCCAGGGTTATCAGCAAAAAGAGGGTTAACTTGAGAGAACAGAAGAAATCCCAGACCTGTTGTACTACGCCACGTTCATTGGTACTCACAGAATACTCCGCTCGCTTGATTAACAGCAGGCTCATGAAAAGAATCAGACATTCACGACCATTTCTGTCTTGTATTGGGGTTATACTCCATTTGCCTTAAAATGGGTAGTTTTTTTGCTTGAAAAAAAAGGGCAACGGTTGTCCGTTGCCCCTTGATACAGATTGGCCGAGAAAAACCTACTTCTTGTGGCAGTCTTTGCAGCCCTGTGGACCTTTTGCCATTGCCTTGTGGCACTTGAGGCACAGGGTGTCATGACCAACAGCCTTGTTCATTTCAATTTTCTTGATGCCACCCTCGTGGCACTTGGTACAGCCCAGACCTACGTGCTTCTTGTGGGGGAAGGCAACCTTGCCGAAAGAACCACCCTTGTACTCATAGTTATCCTGTGCAGCGGCAAAGGCAGAACCGGCAAAGGCAACCACAGCAAACAGTGCAATCAGAGCTTTTTTCATCGTACATCCTCCTTGGTAGTGTTTGTATTCAAAGCTAGGGCACTAAACCATAATCCCTGGGGGAAAGTCAAGCATCAAGCATACCAAAACACCACGCTCAGCGGTTGAGAGCCTTCCTGCCGATATCGCTGCGATACTGCATGCCACGCCAGTTTATCCGGCCAACCGCCCGATAGGCTTGCTCAATGGCGGCAGCAACGTCTGTGCCCGAGGCAGTTACCCCCAGCACCCGTCCTCCGGCGGTGACCACAGCTCCCTCCTTTTCAGCAGTACCGGCATGAAATACCTTTACCTGCTCAAACTCTTCGGCTGCCTCAATTCCGGCAATGACATCCCCTTTTGGGTAATCGCCCGGATACCCTTCGGCAGCAAGCACCACGCAAATCGCTGCCTGGTCATGCCACTCAATCTCTTTGCCCGACAGGTCACCTTCGGCAACCGCCAGTAAAAGCGGCACCAGATCTGATTTCATGCGCATCAGCAACGGCTGACACTCAGGATCACCAAACCGTGCGTTGAATTCCAGGGTCTTGACCTCACCATCTTCAACCATCAGGCCGGCATAGAGGATCCCCTGGTAGGGGCACCCCTCGGCAGCCATGCCGTCTACAGCACGCTGCACCACCTGCTCCATGGCTTTGCGGTGAATCTCCGGCGTCACCACCGGAGCCGGGGAATAAGCGCCCATACCACCGGTATTGGGGCCTTTGTCGCCATCAAAGATCGCCTTGTGATCCTGGGCCGATGCCAGCGGGATCACGTTTTTGCCGTCGGTAATGGCCAGAAACGAGGCCTCCTCGCCGGTCAGGAACTCCTCGATCACCACCCGCGAGCCCGCATCACCAAAGGCATTGCCGGAGAGCATCTCCCGCACGGCCGCAACTGCCTCAGCCTCGGTCTGGGCGATGATCACCCCTTTACCGGCAGCCAGACCGTCGGCCTTGACTACAATCGGCGCGCCGGTCTGACGAATGAACGCCTCAGCCGCCGGAATCTCAGTAAAAACGCCGTATGCAGCGGTGGGGATGTCGTATTTCTTCATCAGATCTTTGGAAAAGGCCTTG
>DIUB01000088.1:9397-10944 GCA_002422265.1 Geobacter sp. UBA6169 | reverse complement strand
GGGGCGCAGGTACGGTTGATCGACTTTGAGAAGCCGGACAACAACGACTGGCTGGCGGTCAATCAGTTCACCGTTATCGAAAACAAGCACAATCGGCGGCCTGATGTGGTGTTGTTCATCAATGGTCTGCCGCTGGTGCTGCTGGAACTGAAAAACGCTGCTGACGAGAACGCCACCATCTGGAACGCGTGGCAGCAGCTCCAGACCTACAAGGCCGAGCTGCCGACCCTGTTCAACTACAATGCCCTACTGGTGATCTCCGACGGTGTTGAGGCCCGTATCGGCACCTTGACCGGCGGCAAGGAGTGGTTCAAGCCATGGCGCACCATTACCGGCGAAACCCTGGCCGGTCCGCAGATGCCAGAACTGCAGGTGATGCTGGAAGGGGTGTTTGACCAGCGCCGTCTGCTGGACCTGTTGAACTACTTCATCGTGTTTGAGGATATCGGTAGCGGTAACCTGATCAAGAAGATGGCTGGTTATCACCAGTTTCACGCCGTCAACACAGCACTGCATGAGACCATCCGGGCCGGACAACTGTCCAAGGCTGAACGGGTAGCTGAAGAGCCTGGCAGGTACGAGAGCGGCCAGCAGCCTGGCGGTGATCCGGGTGACCGGCGGATCGGCGTGGTCTGGCATACCCAGGGCTCCGGCAAAAGCCTGACCATGGCCTTCTATGCCGGACGGGTGATCCGTGATCCGGCCATGCAGAATCCGACCCTGGTGATCCTGACTGACCGCAACGACCTGGATGACCAACTGTTCGGCACCTTTTCCCGTTGCAGCGATCTGCTGCGTCAGCCGCCTGCCCAGGCCACTGATCGGGCCGACCTGCGGGACAAGCTGGCCGTCAATGCCGGTGGGGTGATCTTCACCACCATCCAGAAATTCTTCCCGGAAGAAAAGGGAGACCGTCACCCGCTCTTGTCTGACCGCCGCAACATTGTGGTGATGGCTGACGAGGCCCACCGCAGCCAGTATGACTTCATCGACGGCTATGCCCGCCACATGCGGGATGCCTTGCCCAATGCCTCGTTCATCGGCTTTACCGGCACCCCTGTTGAGCTGACCGACAAGAACACCCGCGCGGTGTTCGGCGATTATATCAGCGTCTATGACATCCAGCGGGCCGTGCAGGACGGCGCTACCGTGCCGATCTACTACGAGAGCCGTCTGGCCAGGCTGGAGCTGAAGGAGACCGAGAAGCCGCGCATCGACCCCGAGTTTGAAGATATCACCGAAGGGGAAGAGATCGACCGCAAGGAAAAGCTGAAGTCCAGATGGGCGCAGCTTGAGGCGCTGGTCGGATCAGACAAGCGGGTCAGGCTGGTGGCTGAGGACCTGGTGCAGCACTTTGAAGCCCGGCTGGCCATCATGGACGGCAAGGCGATGGTGGTCTGCATGTCCCGCCGCATCTGCATTGACCTCTACAACGCCATTACTGCCCTGCGTCCTGAATGGCACCATGACGATGACGACAAGGGAACGGTCAAGGTGATCATGACCGGCTCTGCCAGTGACCCGCTGGAATGGCAACGGCACATCCG
>DIUB01000088.1:8856-9355 GCA_002422265.1 Geobacter sp. UBA6169 | reverse complement strand
GATATGTGGCTGACCGGCTTTGATGTGCCCTGCAGCCACACCATGTACGCGGACAAGCCAATGAAAGGTCACAATCTGATGCAGGCCATTGCCCGTGTCAACCGGGTTTTCAAGGACAAGCCGGGCGGCCTGGTGGTGGATTATCTGGGGCTGGCCGATGAACTGCGCAAGGCACTGGCCACCTACACCGAGAGCGGCGGCACCGGCAAGACCGCCATTGATCAGGCCGAGGCGGTCAGTCTGATGCTGGAGAAGTACGAAATCTGCCACGGGCTGTTCCACGGCTTTGACTGGACACACTGGACATCCGGCACACCCCAGCAGCGGCTTACCCTGCTGCCGATGGCGCAAGAGCATATACTGAGCCAGGAGGAGGGCAAGAACCGTCTGCTGCGGTCGGTCACTGACCTTTCCAAGGCGTTTGCCCTGGCGGTGCCCCATGAAACCGCCTTGGCGATCAGGGATGACGTGGCGTTCTTCCAGGCCGTGCGGGCAGTGC
>DIUB01000088.1:0-8740 GCA_002422265.1 Geobacter sp. UBA6169 | reverse complement strand
GGGGAAATCAGCAGCCGCAGACGCAAGAACGTGGTGCAGGCCCGCTCCTTTGCCGAAATGCTTGAACAGTCGCTACGGCGCTACCAGAACCGTGCCATTGAAACCGCCCAGGTGATTGAAGAACTGATTGCCCTGGCCAAGCAGATGCGCGAGGCCCATGCACGGGGCGACGAGCTGGGACTGAACGAGGATGAGCTGGCCTTCTACGATGCCCTGGAGACCAACGACAGCGCCGTAAGCGTTCTGGGAGACGACACCCTGAAGACCATTGCCCGTGAACTGGCCGACACCGTGCGGAAGAACGTCACCATTGACTGGACCATGCGGGACAGCGTCCGTGCCCAGTTGCGGGTGCTGGTGAAGCGTATCCTGCGTAAATACGGTTATCCGCCGGACAAGCAGGAGAAGGCAACCCAGATCGTGCTGGAGCAGACCGAGGTGCTGTCTGAGGGGTGGGCGGCAGCGTGATACCGAAGAACAAAGGACCATTGACACCATGAATACTACCGCAATAACCATTATCGATACCCATTGTCATCTCTACTACGATGATTTCCAGCCTGACTGGGATCAGATGCTTGAACGGGCCGAGACAGCCGGTGTCAAAGGAATGGTTGTGGTCGGTGCTGATGCGGCTTCCAGCCAACAGGCCGTTGCCATGGCTGCCAGCCATCCAACCATCTTCTGCACGGTGGGTATTCATCCCCATGATGCTGCAGGGGTTACTGAAGCGACTTTCATTGCACTGGAAGAGCTGGCGCGAAAAACTCAAAAATGCGTTGCCATCGGCGAGATCGGCCTGGACTTCTTCAAAAACCGTTCACCCCGTGAAGATCAGGAACGGGTCTTCCGGCGCTTCCTGCAGATGGCCCGTGAGCTTGACAAACCGGTGGTGATCCATGACCGGGATGCCCATGCAGAAACCCTGACCATGATCAGGGAAGCAGGCGTGACAAAGGGTGTGATGCACTGCTTTTCCGGTGACCTGCCCTTTGCCCGGCAATGTCTGGATCAGGGGTTATACCTCTCCATTCCCGGCACGGTCACCTACCCTTCCAATGAGCAGCTACGGAAAGTGGTGCGGAACGTACCGTTGGAGCGTCTGTTGCTGGAGACCGATTGTCCGTATCTCTCACCGGTACCCCATCGTGGTAAGCGCAACGAGCCGTCCTACACCCGTATTACTGCAGAAAAGGTGGCTGAACTGCGTGGACTGTCTGTTGAGGATGTGGGCAGGATCACCACCATGAACGCCGGACGTCTGTTTGGCATTCCGCTCTGGGATTCATCCACCAAGATCGCCTACCGAATCAGAAATTCCCTCTACCTGAACATTACCAATCGCTGTTCAAACCACTGTACTTTCTGCGCAAAGTTCGATGAATTTACTGTTAAAGGTCACAACCTGCTGCTGGATCATGAGCCGGGTTTTGAGGAGGTAATGGCGGCCATTGGTCAGCCAAGTGATATTGACGAGGTGGTGTTCTGCGGCTTTGGTGAGTCACTGCTGCGTCTGGATCTGGTCAGGCAGGTGACTGCTGCGCTCAAACAGCGCGGCTACAAGATCAGGATCAACAGTGATGGACAGGCCAATCTGGCTCACGGACGCAACATCCTGCCGGAACTGGCTGGGCTGGTTGACAGCATCTCCATCAGCTTGAACGCGCCGGATGCCGCAACCTATGCCCGGCTTTGCAACACCCCCTTTGGTGAAGCAGGCTGGCAGGGAATCTGTGATTTCTTGCGTGAAGCGCCCCGGTATATCCCTGAGGTGACCGCTACAGCCGTCACCATCCCCGGTGTAGATATTGAAGCCTGCCGCAGGGTGGCTGAGGGCTTGGGTGTGCAGTTCAGGGTGCGGGAGTACGCCGAGGTAGGGTAGCCTTATTGATCCAAGGCCAGATGCTCTTCATAAATCCTTTTAAGATAGGTGTGTGAGACCGATTTCTTAAACTCTTTCTTGAAGTACTCCGACAGCTGCCGCCACGAAAGCCCCTCTTCTTCCCGCAGTCTGATCAGTTCGGTCAGGTAGTTCTTCTCCAGTGAGTTGCGCAGCCGTTTCTTGTAAGGCTTGTGTTCCCTGATCTGCGGCAGCACCTGGGGTGACTGCTCCAGCCAGAGCTGTTTCAGCACCATCAGGAATGCAGCATAGCCGGTCTCACCGGTACGGCCTGCAGCACCAATCCCCTGCGCCACCCACTCCTTGTACAGTTCCCGCTGCCGACGATGCACCTCAATCCGCAACCCTTCCTCAAGCCGGGCATACAGCTCACCCAGGGCACTACGCTGTTCTGCGGTAAGTCCGGTCAGCCGCTCAACGGCCTGATCATCGTAGCCGGCCATTTCAGTAGGTCCTGCTTGCGGTACTCGTGACCAGCACCATCGTAATCCCCCTCCCCGGCCCTCCCCATCCTGGGGAGGGAGACAGGCTGTTGCTCCTCCACCCAGCGGGGAGAGGTTGGGAGGGGGGGTACGTTTGACTCAAAAAAACACGATGTTTCGTGATATGAGCGAGAAAAAACAGTGCTCTCTGCGTACTGCTTTGTCTGTGCATGTCAAACTCCATCAGGTTCCGGGAATCAACCGGTTGAATAGACACCGTGCTATCAGGTATAGATATACCAGCCTTGTGCAAACTTGCAAGAAAGAGGTGGCTGTCATGCCCCAGGAAGCGCTTTGTTTTGAACGGTTGCCCCAGCAGGCGGTCCGCTGCAGCCTCTGTCGTCACCGCTGCACCATCCCTGAAGGGAGGCGCGGCATCTGCCGGGTACGGGAAAACCGTGGCGGGACGCTGTATTCTCTGGCAGCAGGTCTGCTTGTGGCCGAACAGGTTGACCCGATTGAAAAAAAACCGCTCTTCCATCTGCTGCCCGGCAGCCGCTGTTATTCAGTGGCATCGGTCGGCTGCAACTTCCGCTGCCTGCACTGCCAGAACGCAGGTATTGCCCAGTATGACGACCAGGGGAGCGGACAAATTCCCGGCCGATCAGTCACGCCTGAACAGACGGTCAGCACTGCACTGCAGGCCGGCTGCCGCTCCATTGCCTTTACGTACACCGAACCGACTGTCTGGTTTGAGTACACGCTCAAGACGGCAACACTGGCAGCTGCGGCCGGTCTGTACACGATCTTTGTCACCAACGGCTACATCACGCCGGAGGCCCTCGGTATGATCACGCCGGTACTGCACGCTGCCAATATCGACCTGAAGGGGTTTTCTGACGATTTCTACCGCCGTGTCTGCGGTGCCCGACTTGACCAGGTGCAGGAAGGAATCCGCGACTACCGCAGGCGCGGTATCTGGATTGAAATCACCACCCTGGTCATTCCGGGTGAAAACGACGACCAGCAGCAACTGGACGGCATAGCCCGCTTTATTGCCCAGGAACTGGGACCGGACACCCCCTGGCATATCTCACGCTATTTTCCGCAGTACAAAATGCAGCAACCAGCCACCCCCCGGCAATCCCTTGACCGGGCCTTTGAGGCCGGTACCAGAGCCGGTCTGCACTATATCTACGAAGGCAATCTCAGTAACGGGCGGGAGCAGACAATCTGCCCGGCCTGCGGTCAGACCGTCATCAGCCGATCCGGCTACAGCGTCACCGGCATCAACCTGAAGGACGGTGCCTGTGCCCGATGCGGCAGACAGATTGCAGGGGTATGGGGGTGAAAGAAGCAGGGTCAAGGCCACGCACTGAGCCTGTCGAAGTGGTCAAGAAATGAGGAATGAGACAAGAGGGATGAGCGATGTATGAAAACATCTATGATACGCCGGTAGTGCAGGGGGCGGAGCTGCCGTTCCAGTTACCGGCCTGGATTGCTGCGGCGCCGTTTGAAGAATTTCTGGGGATGTGCATCGAAGAGGCGCAGGATGGCAGGGCGGTGCTGACCATGCCGTTCAAGGCAGCACTCTGCCAGGGCAAAGGACTCATGCACGGTGGTGCAGTGGTCTCGCTGGCAGACACGGCCCTGGCCATGGCGATCAAGAGTCTGCTGCCGGAAGGGACTGATTTTGTCACTACCAGGCTGGATCTGACCTTTCATGCACCGGTCTGCTGGGGAGCGGTCCGGGCTGAGGCCCAGGTTGTCAGCCAGGATGACCGCACCATTGAGGGGGTAACCGAGATCATCACCGCAGAGGGGACCAAGGCAGCAACCTTCACGGCCACTTTCAAGATACGGCGACCGCGATCAATTAGCTGATCCCCAGCCGTTTCATCTTCTCCACCAGGGTGGTCCGGTTTAATCCCAGCAGGATTGCGGCCCTGGCCTTGACATTGCCGGACATCTGCAGCGCCTTGACAATCAGCTTCCGTTCCAGCTCCTCCAGGGCGCCAGGCAGGTCAATGCCGTCGGGCGAGAGTTCCAGACAGATCCCCTGTTGCGGTTGCAGCGCCTCCACCATCTCGCCCGGCAGATCATCAACAGCGATCAGATCATGCTCGGTCAGCGCTGTCAGACGCTCAACCAGATTCTCCAGCTCACGCACATTGCCGGGCCAGCGGTACCGCTCAAGGGCATCAAGGGCTGATTTACCAATGGTCATTACCGGTCTCCCCATCAACCGGCAGAACTTCTCCATAAAATGACTTACCAACGGCAGCAGGTCTTCACGGCGTTCCCTGAGGGGCGGCAGATTAACCGGGATGACATTCAGACGATAGTACAAATCCTCCCTGAAACTACCCAGCCGCACCTGTTCTTCAAGGTCGGCATTGGTGGCCGAGATCACTCGCACATCCAGCTTGATCGTCTTGGTGCCCCCTACCCGCTCCACTTCCTGTTCCTGCAGCACCCGCAGCAGTTTTGACTGCAGCTGCATCGGCATGGTGCCGATCTCGTCCAGAAAGATCGTGCCGTGGTTGGCAGCCTCAAACTTGCCGACCTTATCACGCACTGCACCGGTAAAGGCCCCTTTGGCATGGCCAAACAGCTCACTCTCAAGCAGGGTTTCCGGAATGGCGCCGCAGTTGACCGCCACAAAGGGATGGGACTTGCGCCGGCCGTTGTAGTGCAGCGCCCGGGCAACCAGCTCCTTGCCGGTGCCCGATTCACCCAGGATCATGACGGTGGAATCGGTTTTGGCAATCCGCTGCATTCGCTCAAAGACCCGTTGCATGGCAGGTGAATTGCCGATGATGTTCTTGAACTCAAAACGGGCCTGCAGCTGCTTGCGCAGATAGACGTTTTCCAGGGTCAGGCGCTGCTTTTCGCGGGCCTTGGCAATGACGATTTTCAGCTCTTCGAAGTTCACCGGCTTGGTGATGTAATCAAAGGCCCCTTCTTTCATGGCCTGCACTGCTGTTTCAGCCGAGGCATGGCCGGTAATCACCACCACCTCCAGCTCCGGAGCCACCTGCCGGATCTCCCGCAGAATCTCGATGCCGCTGCGATCCGGCAGAAACAGGTCCACCAGCACCAGATCAGCACGCCCCTCCTTGACCAGAGCGATACCTCCGGCGCCATCCCCGGCCGAAAGAGCGGCATAGCCTGCCTTTTTCAGCAAAAGCTCCATCACCTGACGGCCTGGCTCGTCATCATCAATAACCAGTATCCGTATCTGTTCGCTCATGGCCCCCATCCGGCTGCAAAAGAATGGGTGTGACTATCGCACAGTGCAACAGCCGCTTGCAATGATTTCATACCGTTTCAGGGTGATTCTGTGCTAGGTTGCAACAGTTTACACTCTTTGGAGCAGCCATGGACAATCAAAGCACGCCAAAAGCAGAAGCCAAACAGGACGGCCAGCGCTTTTATCATGCACAAACCGGCTGGCAGCTGATCTTAAGCCTCTCCGCCGATGAGATGGAATGCCTGGCGCACCTTGATATCAAACCTGAAGGTTCGCTACCGGGGATCGATGAAATCAAGGGATTACTGGCTGGTGACGGCATCTGCGTCGGTATTGAGAATGCCGGGCTTGAGCGCCTGCTCTCCGAGGCCAGGCCCGGTAAAAGCGCCACCGGACTGGTGGCGCGCGGTCTGCCCGCCCAAACGGGAGATAACGGACAACTGGTGTACAGTATTGAAACAGAAGCCGGTTCAACAGCCAACACCACGACAACTGATCAGGACTCTGCAGAACAGCAGATCGATTTCCGCAATGTCCAGCAGTTTATCAATGTTGAACCTGATCAGGAGATCGGCAGGATTTCCCCCCCCACCTCCGGCACGCCGGGCAGGACCGTACGCAACAAACCGGTACCGGCAGAACCGGGCAAATCGCTGCAGCTTAAACTGGGGCAAAACGTCCGGGCAGGCGGCGAAAACGGCGAGCAGCTGTTTGCTGAACTCCATGGTCGGGTAAAACTTGAAGGCGACACGATTCAGGTGGTTGAAGAGTATGTCGTTGACGGTGACGTTGATTTCAGTATCGGCAATATCCGTTTCAACGGATTTGTGGAGATACGTGGCGATGTGCTGGACGGCTTTCAGGTCAGCGCCAGCAAGGGGCTCAAGATAACCGGTAATGTCGGTGCCTGCCGGCTGATCTCCCACGGCAGCATCGAATTCTGCGGCATGGATGCCCAGGGTAAAGGCAGCATTCTGTGCGGCGGCAACTTGCACGCCCAGTTCATCCATGACTGCAGTGTCGAGTGCTGGGGCACCCTGCAGGTGGCAGTGGAACTGCGCAACTGCACCATCCACTCCCGGTCGGCCATCATCACCGGCCAGCTGGCAGGGGGGGAGTATGTGGCCCTGTCCGGTATCGAGGCCAAACGGCTGGGGGCGCCATCAGCGATCAAGACCCACCTGCACAGCGGTATTGACTACCACGATCTTGACCGGATGCAGGTCTTGCTGAAACAGCTGGAAGAACTTCAGGAAAAAATCGGCCGCACCAAAGAGCTGACCGCCCTCAATCAGCTGGGAACTGAAAAACAGCGTCTGATGGCAGCCATTGTCGAGGTACGTAACCGCCGACCGGCCGGTTCAAATGCCAAGATAAACGTCAAAGACCGCATCCACGAAGGGGTAACCATCTGTCTGGGCTCGGCAGTAGAGGAATTCTCACACGCAGAGGAAGGGCCGGTCAGCCTGATAGAAAACAGCAGCGAGGGGGGCCTGCGGCGCCTGAGTCTCAGCAGCCTTGACGTAGCAGCCCATGAACTTGAACAGGCCTGGCTGACCCGTCAGGAACAGGAACAGGAACAGGAGCGGCAGCAGCAGGAAGCGGCTGCGCAGGAGCAGCAGACTGAAGGAGATCAGACGGAAGAACAGCCGGAAGGTTAATTCACCACCACTTCAATCGCCTGCTCAAGCCCAGCCATCAGCAGATCAAGCTCCTGCCCGCTTATGGCCAGCGGCGGAAACACCACCACCGTATTTCCCAGGGGGCGCGAAAAAACACCGTGCCTGCGTGCCTCCTGGCAAACCCTGATACCGCGCTTTTCCTCCCACGGGTACGGCTCTCTCGTCACCTTGTCCCGCACCAGCTCAATACCGGCAGCCAGACCGCACTGACGCACGTCACCCACCCGGGGATGGGTTGCCAGCCGTTCCAGCCACTGCCCCAGCTGCACGCTGCGTTCCTGCACCGACTCCAGCAACCGGTTCTGCTCAAACAGCTCCATACTCTTCAATGCCACCGCACAGGCCAGGGGGTTGCCGGTGAAGGTATGGCCGTGAAAAAAGGTCTTCAGCTCGGCATAATTGCCCAGAAAGGCCTGATAGATCGTTTCGGTGGCCAGCGTGGCGGCCATCGGCAGGTATCCGGCGCAGAGCCCCTTGGAGATGGCCATGATATCAGGCGTCACCCCTTCATGTTCACAGGCAAACATCCGGCCGGTCCGACCGAACCCGGTGGCTACCTCATCGGTGATCAGCAGCACACCATACTGATCACACAACTGTCGCACTCCCTTAAGATATCCGGCAGGGTGCGCCAGCATCCCGCCAGCACCCTGCAGCAGCGGCTCCAGAATCATGCCGGCCAGATGATCGTTATGCGCAATCATCAACTGTTCCAGCGCGTTCAGACACACCATGCCGCAGGTAGCCGGATCGTTCTTGCCCAGCGGGCAACGGTAGCAGTAGGGTGCCGGAGCCTCCACCGTTGAGAACAAAAGCGGCCGGAAGGCTTCGTGGTAAATGGCAACACCGCCGACACTCATGGAGCCGATGGTGTCGCCATGATAGGCATGCTGCAGCCGGATAAACCGGCTGCGCTGCGGCTCACCCTTGTGACAGTGGTACTGATAGGCCATCTTCAGCCCCACCTCAACCGCGGTGGAACCGTTATCGGAATAAAACACCTTGGTCAGGCCGGGGGGAGCAATCCCGATCAGACGTCTGGCAAGCAGGATCGACTGTTCACCGGCCAGCCCCAGCAGCGTGGCATGCTCAAGCCGGTCCGCCTGATCAGCCAGCGCACGGTTCAACACAGGGTGGCAATGACCATGCACGTTGGTCCACATGGAAGCAACGCCGTCAAGGTAACGGTTGCCGTCAGAATCAATCAGCCAGCACCCCTCGCCCCGTACGATTACCAGCGGCTCATCAGACAGCCAATCCTGCATCTGGGTAAAGGGATGCCAGACATACTGCTTGTCCCAGGCACGCAGCTGGTCAGTGGTAAAAGGGGTCATAACGTTTTCCTCAAGCGGAAAGAGTTTACAGATGTTACCGAACTATTTTAACAAAAAAGCCTCTGATTGCTCAGAGGCTTTTCGTACGGATTCAAATCCGTTTTTGTTTGTATGGTGGAGCTAAGCGGGATCGAACCGCTGACCTCTTG